>CAIYBN010000132.1 GCA_903924465.1 uncultured Myxococcales bacterium
CGGCCGAACGCAAGGCGTGCGCGCGCGCTTCCGCGGGCTGGTGAAGAACAACTTCGACCTGCGGAGGCACATCGTGATCAATAACTGCTATGTACTCGCTGGGTTATGGCGGGATGTAGGATAACTGGTCGCGTCTCTAGCTCACTTGCACCCATCAATCGGCGTGTTCACGCACTGCCAGTCCCGACACACGTCCGCCGTGCACGCGTCGATGTCGTCGCAGCCCGCGTCGTTCTTGCATAACGGCCCGCAGTCGGTGATGAACGCCGTGCAGACGTTGGGACTCTGTTGGTTGCCGTCAAACGAGTTCAGGTAGCACTTCGCCTCGTTCACCTTAGCCATGTCGCGCGCGCCGCCGGGCGTGAGGTGCTGGAAGCATTGCCAGGTGCAGCAATCGGTGGTTTGCCCGGGCGTTTTGATCTGGCAGGTCGTCAGGAAGCTGCAAAACGACGCGCAGATGCCTTTCAAGTCCTGCACGCCAGGGTCCGTGATCTTGTCCTGCCACGCGCAGGTCACCGGATCGACGACGATTTGGCCGTTGGCGCTGGGCGCCTGACAGACCTTGCCGACGTCGCCGTACAGCGGTGATTTCTTGTACGCCGGCAGCGCGCAAGTCTCCCAGCGGTTGTCGAGCGGCGTGCACTGCGCAGAATTCACGCAAGTCGGGGCACAAAAGGGCGCTGCGGGGCCGCGCCAGCCGTCGGGCATCTGGATGCACAAACCGGTGCGACCGCCGAGTTGCGCCTTGTCGCAAGGTGTTTTCGCGTCGGTGCATGGCAAGGTGCACCACGGAAACGGTGCGTATTCGCTGTCCTGGCAGGTCAGCCCCGCGGCGCAGGTGCCACTGACGCAGGCTTGGCCAAAGCCGGGCAACGGCGTGGCATCGCCAGACGCATCGGCATGTTCCGCCGTTGTTCCGCCGCACGCCGCCAGCAGCAGCAGGAATAATGCGGCGCCCCCATTCATTGCAGTCCTGGTCATCTCGACGCGCCTCCCACCCTGTGCCAATCTTGCGCCATGCCGACTTCGCTCGCCAGTCTCACGAACGTCTCCAAGCGCTTTGGCGAGGTGGAAGCCTTGCGCGGCGTGACGATGACGCTGCCGACCGGCGTCGTGGGCCTGCTGGGACCGAACGGCGCGGGCAAGTCGACGCTGTTTCGCCTCCTGCTGGGCCTGGATCGCGCGGATACCGGTGAAATTCAAGTGCTGGACCTGCCGCTGCCGCAGGAAGCCGTGCGCGTGCGCGGACTCATTGGCTACATGCCGGAGGACGACAGCCTGTTTCCCGACATGACCGCGACCGAGCAGGTCGTTCACGCCGCGCAACTGTCCGGTGTGCCGCCGATGGACGCGACGCCGCGGGCGCATCAAGCGCTGGATTTGGTTGGGCTGACGGACAACCGCTACCGCAAAGCCAGCGGTTTTTCCCTGGGCCAACGGCAGCGGCTGCGCTTGGCGATGGCGCTGTGCCACGGGCCGCAGCTGCTGATCGTCGACGAGCCGACGGCGGGCCTGGACCCGGATGGCCGCGCGCAGATGCTGGCGCTCCTGGCGGAAATCGCCAAGCAGGGCGCGTCGGTGCTGTTGTCGACGCACATCTTGGCCGACGTGGAAGCGATTTGCGGCTACGTGGTGCTGATGACGCGCGGGCAAGTCAGCTTTGCCGGGCCGATGTCGCGGTTTCGCGCGTCCACTGGCGGTCCGTCGTTCCAACTGCGGCCGACGGGCGACGTCGAGCGGCTCCTGCAAGTGTTCAAGGCCAAAGGCATTGTCGCGGCTCAGCAGGATGATGAAGTGATGGTGCAACTGCCGCCCGAACGCGTGGACGAGCTCTGGCAGGCATGCGCGGACGCGGGCGTGGGCGTGAGCGGCTTGAAACCCGCGGAAGAGGACATGGCCAGCGCGTTCGTGCGCCATGTGCAAAACGCCGGCAACCTCGATGCGCAGAGGTTGCTATGACGCAAGAGACGCTACCGCCGCCTTCACGGGCGTTCTTCCATCCGGGCGGCTTTGCCAAGCTGGATGCCAAGCCGTTGTCGGACGCGGAACGCCTGCGCTGGCTGATTGGCATGTTTGCCCGGCTGCAACTACGCAGTTTGACGTCGAAACTGACGGCGGTATCTTTTCCGCTGGGCGCGGTGGCGGGCGCGGCGGTGATCGCGCTGCTGACGCGCATTCCCCAGCTGATGGAACTGCTCGGCGATGACCGTCGCGTTTTTGTGACCGACAAGGCGATGCCGATCCTGTTTGGCATGAACCTGCTGACCGCATTCCTGCAGACGACGATTTGGGTCGCGCCGGTCATCGCCAGTGACGTCCAATCCGGCGCGCTGCTGCTGTATTTTTCCCGACCGCTGCGGCGCCGCGACTACCTGCTGGCGCGCTTCCTGTCTGCGACGCTGGTCACCTGGCTGGAACTCGCCAGTGCCGCGGTGTTGCTGGTCCTGGTCCAAATCGCGTCCTTCGGCATCGTGCTGGACCACGGCACGACGCTGGGCGGACTGCTGTTCTGGGCGATCCTGGCCGTGGGCGAAGTGCTGGTGTCCTTGTTTGCCGCGGCGGTGATCTCGGCGGTTGCGCTGGGCTGTTCCTCGCTTGCGCGGTCGACCAACGGCGCGCCGCTGCTCTTCGCCGGTCTGCTGCTCGGCTCGATTCCCCTGGCGCTGGTGCTCGGCAACGTCGGCGGCGACGGTCCGCTCTGGCAGTCGTTCAATCTCTCGCAGGGCCTGAATGCGGTGCATACGCTGCTGATGGCGCTCTTGTCGCCGCAGCCGATGCCGAATGGGCTCGTGACGAAGGCGCTGGTGGGCGCGCTGATCTGGACTGGGCTCGCCGTGGGCTCCTGGCAACTGCTCGTCCGCCTGCTGCGCAATCCGCCGATGGGCAAGGGGAGGGCGTAGATGCTGACGCCTTTGCCACCGGACAACACGGTCCTGCGGATGCAGCGCGTGACCCAGCAGTACGGCGCGGCGGTCGCGCTGCTGGATGCGACTTTTGACCTGCAGCCGGGCGTCGTCGGGCTGCTGGGCCCGAATGGTGCGGGCAAGTCGACGCTGATTCACCTGGCGGCCGGTCTCAAGACGCCGACGCGCGGCAAGGTGACGTGGTTGGGCGGCAAATCCCAGGGCGATCCGGCGTTGGAAGGGCAGATCGCGCTGGTGCCGGATGGCGACAGCCTGCCGAAGCTCGATTCAGCGCTCAGCCTGGTGACGATGGTGCTGCGCTGCCACGGATTGACCGCGCACGACGCCGAAACGCGCGCCAAGGCGGTGCTGAGCCGTCTGGGCATGGACGCGAAATGGCACGAGCCGCTGGGCGGCCTGTCGCGCGGGCAACGGCAACGCGTGAAGTTGGCCCAGGCCTTCGCGATGCCGGCGCGGCTGGTGCTGCTGGACGAACCGTTGAACGCGCTGGACCCGATGTGGCGGCTTGAAGTGGCCGCGCTGATGCACGAGGCAGCGCAGAACGGCGCGTGCGTTGTCGTGTCGAGCCACATCCTGGAAGAAGTGCAGTCGATCGCCGGTTGGCTGCTGCTGCTGTTTCGCGGTCGCGTGGTGGCGGCGGGCAGCCAGGCGGAAATTCGCGCGCTGCTGCACAAACGGGCGCAGGCGCTGCGGTTGAAGGCGAGCGACCCGCGGGCGCTGGCGCGTGAGCTGCTGAGTCGTGCGCCGGTGACGGAACTGAAAATCGACGCGCACTACCTGACCGTGCAAGCGTCGGAGCCGGCGGAGTTGTTTCTGGCGTTGCCGCACGCGGTGCTGGCGTCCGGTGTTCGCGTCGATTTTGCCGCGACCGATGGCGACGACCTCATCAGCCTGTTTCAGGCACTGGCCAAGGAGGTCAAATGACCGCGTGGTCCTGGAGCCAGGCGCCTGAGGCGGCCAAACTGACGCTGCCCGCGGCGACAGCCGTGCACATGCAGGTGCAACTCGCGCGGACGCTGCGGCTGCGCACGCTGTGGCCGTGGCTGGCGGTGACGCTGGCTGTGACGCTGGGCGGCGGGGCGATTGTGCATTTCTCCGTCGAATCGGCGGACCGCTTTGCCGACTATGTCGACTCCTGGGGCATTCGCGCCATCGCGCTCGTCGCGTTGGGGCTGGGTACAGCGGCAGTGCGGCAGGACGCGGAGGCCGGTGCGCTATCCTTCTTTCTGCTGCGTCCCCAAGCAAAAACCGCGCTGCCCATCGGTCGTTGGCTCGCAGTCTCGCTCGTCGCAGGCGCGCTCGGCGTGCTGTCGGTGACGTCGCTGTGGCTGTTGACGCAGGGAACCTCCGCGGCCATGCCGTTCACGGACCTGTTGGCGCTGTTGCTGGCTGCCGTGCTCGCGGCGCTGTCCTACAGCGCAACGTTTGTGACCATCGCGATTTGGTCGCGCACCGCCGTTGGGATGTCGGTCGGCTGGCTGGTGCTGATGGACGGTCTGGCGACGCAATCCACGAGTTTTGCCGTCATCGCACCGAGCCACTACCTCGCCACGCTGCTCGGTCACGAGTCCCCGCCGGAAACGACCGCACCGGCGGCGGTGGCAGCGCTGCTTGGCTGGACGGTTCTCATGCTCATCGCTGCCGCTGTGCGCCTCCAACGCGAGCCGCCGTTGACGCATCAGTCTTGACACCGACCGCGCTTCCGGGTGGTATGGCAAACGGAGGCGCCCGAGTTCTGGTGGGCTCCCCGGTCTTCAAAACCGGTGTGAGGCGTGATGAGCGTCTCGGGGGAGTTCGATTCTCCTGCGCTTCCGCCAAATTATAAATCATTTCAAACTGTTACATATCTGATGGTGATGGATGGCTAGCGGTTGGTGGCTTGCTTTCTGTGATCTCAAGTGTTTGAAATAATGTGCCAATTCCGCTGTTCCACCCATCCACAGGAGTCCTGCGCTCAGCGCTGACTCTCCATAGCAGCCACCACTCGCGACCGCATCGCCTGCGCCAGCTCCGGCGGAATCTGGTCGATGCCGACGAGCCCACGCAGTTGCAGAAGCAGCCCAGCTTCGTCCTGGTTTGCGTGGCCGCCGGGCACCAGTTCCGCGAACAACCACGTCGCCACCTGCGCGCCCATGGGCACATCCGTCCGTCCGGCACGTTCGGCCAGCACCAGCGCGAGCGCATCCGCAAGCAGTGGCATCGACTCCGCCGCGCATTCGCTGTCCAAGAGCACCGCGGCGGCCGCCAACTTGCGCCGGGCCTGGACCCGCAGCGGCGATTCCGTCGGCGCCGTCGCCTCGTCCGTCCGTTGCCACCGGGTCTGCGCACCCGCCAACGGCGACCCTTGGCCCAGCCGCTGCAGCGTCGCCCACGTGCGCGCGTCCAGCACGGCGATTTCCGTCCTGTTGCGCGTCGCAATGTCCAGCCCGACGACGTTCACCTCGGCATCGACGGCATCCACGACCGCGACCAGCCCGCCGCGCGCCACCAGCACTTGCTCCAGGCGTCCCGGCAGTCGCTGCGACAGCGCCTCGATCGCCGCCAGCACCGGGTCCACGTTCGGCTCCGCTTCGTGCGCACCAGTCAGTTCGTGGTGCGGCGGTGGCTCCGTCTGCTTCTCACGCGGCGTCTCCGGTTCCTCGCTCGGCGGCACGTCCAACGGCGGCCGGTCGTCCATCTCGACCTCCGCCGCTGGTTCGGGCAGCAGCGTTCCCGGCGCTTCCTGCTCGCACTCGTCCCGCGGCGCATCTGGTAGCGCTTCCGGCGGCATTGCCAGCGCCTCCATCGCCAGCGCCAGAACCTTCTTCGACACGCCCACGACGTCCGGTGCTTCCTCGTCCTGCGCCATCGCCGCCGCGAAAAGCCCGCGCTTGCCGGCAATCAACGCCGCGACACGCTCCTCGTAGCTGTTCTCCGCCACCATCAGCACGACCAGGACATTTTGCCGCTGCCGCAGGCGATGGATGCGCGCAATTCGCTGGTCCAGAATCGCCGGATTCCACGGCAAATCGAGCACGATCATCGCGCTTGCCGCCTGCAGGTTCAGCCCCGTCGCGCCGGCGTCGGTCGAGAGGAACACCATCGTCTCGGGGTCGTCGTTGAAGCGATCGATGAGCTCGGGCCGCGCTTTCACCGCCACCCCGCCGTGGAGGCTGCAGTATTTGACGCCCAGCCGGTCCAGCGCGTCGGCCGCCATGCGCGTCATCAGCTCCCATTGGCTGAACACGACGACTTTGCGCCCTTCGCCCAGGCACAGCGTTTCGATGAGCCGAACGAACTCGTCGAGCTTTGGCGATCCCGCCGTCACCTTGTCCACCAGCCCAGCCGCGTCGCAAGCCATCCGCGCCCGCTGCAGCGCCGCCATGAGCAGCTTCTCCTCGCTCGCCGTCAGCGGCCGCTTCGCCGCGCGTTGCGCAATCGTTCCAGCAGCTTGTACTGCCTCATCATGCTGGTTGCGTTGGTGCGGCGTCATCGGCAGGACCAGCGTCTGGTCCGTCCGCGCCGGCAACTGATCCGCGATGACCCGGCGATCCCGCCGCAGCATGACCGTCGCCAGCCGCCGCCGCAGCTCGCCCAGGTTGCGGTAGGTCAGCTCCTTGCCGTTTTCATCGGTTACCGTGAAATCGAGCTTGAAGCGCCACAACGGCCCGAGAATCCGCCCATCGATGCGCTGCATCAGGCTGTACAGCTCCTCCAGGCGGTTCTCCAGCGGCGTGCCCGAGAGCGCGAACACGAACCGCGCCGGAATCGACTTCACCACCGCCGCCGTCCGCGTCCGCCAGTTCTTAATGCGCTGCGCTTCGTCCAGAATCAGCACGTCCGGCGGGTATTTTTCGCACAGGAGCGCTTGGTCGCTGCGAATGGTCTCGTAGTGCGCGACGAGAAACGGCACGTCGCTCGCATACGCCCGTTCGCGGACGTGCGCGGGGCCATCGAGCACCAGCGCCTCATGGGCCGTGAATTTGCGCACTTCAGTGGCCCAGTGCTTCTTGTTCGACGTGGGCGCGACGATCAGCACGCGGCGGACTCCGGCATGTTCGATCAGCCAATGGGCGGCCGCTATGGCTTGGACCGTCTTGCCGAGGCCCATGTCGTCGGCGAGGAGCGCGCGGCCGGTCGCAGCCAGAAAGGCGGCGCCTTGGACCTGATACGGCAGCAGCGGCAAGCGAATGCCGGGGATCTGCCCGCCATTACGGGAGAATTCAGCGCGGATCGCGGCAGCCCGCTGCTGGTGAAAAGCATCTTCCGCCAAGCGTTTGGCGTGTTCGGCGGCATCTTCGCCCAAGGACACTTCCGGCTGGCCCGCGAGCGCCGACTCCAAGGCGAACCAAGCCTCGGGCAGCTGGCCTTTCAGAAAGCCCGCCGCGTCGAAGTGGCGGTTCAGCTCGTCTGCCACCGGCGCGGACAGCAAAAGCGGGCGGCGGACGCGGATTTGTGGCGGATTCGGTGCGTCCCAGGCGAGGTGCACCACCGCGACGCTCGGCGCGGGCGGGCGCTTGCGATGCTTGGACCGCTTGTGCAGCTTGGCGAGCACCGCCTCGATGTGCTTGCACGTCCCGAGCCGGTTGGAGGCGAAATCGGCGCAAGTGCACGTGTTGAGCCGCTCGTCCAGGGCGCGAATCACGACGCGATACGGCCGCAGCGCTGCGCCTGTAGACTTGACCGAGCGCGCTTCCCACGTGCCGAACCACGGATCGCCGGACACGTGCTCCAGCAGCACCTCGGTGTGGGCCGACTTCACGCGCTCAGCGACCGCACGGTCGGCGGCCGTCACCACTTGCTCGGGCTGGACCGCTTGCCGCGCCGCGTAGGACAGCAACGTCGCCACGATGTGCTTGCACACCGGCTCCGCGTCGAACGGGCAGGTGCAGTCGAACAGCGGCTCGCCCGCCTCATCGGCGTTGACCTCGATCTGGTAGCTCGCAAACGCCTGGCCCGCCACGTTCGCCCACAGCCGCTCCTGATTCCAGCCGATGTCGAGCACGCAATTGTCCTTGAAGTACTGCAAGCCGCGGCGCACGACGGCGTCGGATGCCAGCTTGCGCACGGCTTCCAGGTCGTACAGGAACGGATCGGCGGCAGGTTCGGGCGTCATGGCGGCTCCTCGGGCAAGGCCGGTACCATAGCAGCCTCACGAACAACGTTGAAGCCCGGCGTGGAGATGCCCGGCCTGCCGCTGAGCTTGCCGCAGACCGCAACCTGTCGTATCACGCGCAGCATGAACGACCTCCGCCAACTCTTGTGCGAAGCAGGCAACCAGCTATCCACGCAGGCGCGCACGGCCATCCTCGCCGAGGGTCCGGACGCCTAGCGACGCTGATTGACGTCATGCTGGACGAGGATCTTCAGCGCTCTCAGGACGACGCTGAGTCTATGGCGCCCATTCACGCCGCGCGGCTCCTTGGCGATTTGCGGGTAGAGGCCGCGATCCCGGCATTGCTGGCCACGCTGCTCAAGATGGAACCGGGCTACATCCTGTGGGACGCCGCGCTGTTTGCGCTGGAAGCCATCGGTGCGCCGGTTTTGGAACCCGCGCTTGCGTTGGTTCCTGACGCGGCAGCCGAGCAAAGGAGCTATCTGGCAGACGTGCTCTCCAGGCTGAGCGTTCGGGATCCGCGAATTCTGACGCTCCTGCAGGGCGAGTTGCGGCGCGATCCAATGCACGGCGCGATGTATCTCGGGCATTATGGCGACCCGGCCGCGCTGCCGGACTTGCTGGCGGCGTTTGACGCGTTGCCACTTGATTCCAGCGGCGGGCTGTTCGCCAATCAGGCGCTGGTGGAATTGCACGCGACGATTGAGGACTGCGGCGGTGTGCTGACGCCTGCGCAACAAGCGAAACACCTCGCCGCGACGGCGCCGCAACGCAAATTTCGCGAGGAGTTGCTTGGTTTGACGACCGGCCAGCCGACGTCATCGCTGCCAGCGCCGGCGCGCGCGAAGGATCGACCGGGGCGCAACGATCCGTGCTGGTGTGGCAGCGGTCGCAAGTACAAGAAATGCCACCTCGGGCACGAGCCGGGTTAGCGCACCTCAACCAGCTGCTCGCCGTCTTGCAGCATCCGCCAGGACCGTCTAGGTAGAAACTCCCCCGCGCGCATCACCTCGGTCACGAAAATTCCGGCAGTTGAATTGCATACCCAAGCTCGCCCAGTCGGCTGAGCAATCGCTTGGCGGCGCGGCGGCGTTCGCGCTCGTCGAGTTGCGTCGGATC
>CAIYBN010000133.1 GCA_903924465.1 uncultured Myxococcales bacterium
CCACACGCTTTTGGGCCTCGACAGGTCGCGAACAGCAGGTCATGCTCGGTCCAGGCGCGGCTCCGGACGGTCCGGCGCTGCCAGGACGGTGAATGTGGCAGGCAAGTTCAGCAGGTGGACATGCTCGGAACGCCTATCGGCGCATCCTCAGGATGGGCGACCACAAGCGCGCCGGCGCGCCGTCTTCCGGGCAGCAAGGGCGTAGCGCGAGCCTAACGCGGACTCCGGCGTAGGACCGATTGCCGCCCGCCCGCATCTGACCGACAACCCCTGAATACCTGAAGTCGTTGAGCGCGTCCGCCGAGGCGTTCGCGCCGCTGCACATCTTCGCAGCGCGTGAAAAGTGGCCAGCCGGTGCCGCGGATGCAAAAATCCAAAATGACAAAACAACGCGGACTGTTACAGGCTGGCAGGCCTGGCAATCCGCAGCGCCGGCTGGCCATGTGAGCATGTCGCAAAACAGCCTCCGGCATCAAGTCATCGGAGGCAACCATGCAAAAAGAAGCACACATTTGAGTGACCCGGCGATCGCTGGGGCACGTGGCGGCACGGACGGCGGAGCTACCGTTCGACAATGTCGCTGAGCCGCGGGTCGGGAAAGTCACCTTGAAGATGCGGACTTTCTTCGTGACGGTGTTCACCGGGATGGTCGCGGGCTGCAAGGGGCTGGCGGAGGTCGAACGGCTGACGACGAACCTGGGCGCAGGGGCGCGCAAGCTGCTTGGTGTGTGGAAGCGCGTGCCGGACACGACGATGCGCGACCTCGTGATGCATCTGGGCGGGCAGGTGGACTCGCTGCGCGGGCTGATTCACGTACAGATTCGCCAGGCTGAGCGCCGCAAGCAGATCACGCACGACCTGCCTGTGCGCGCGGTGTCGATGGACGGCCACGTGACGGCGACAAATATGGCCGATGCCGCGAATGCCAAGGTGAAATTCGCCCAGCAGCAGGGCGGTCAGTGGGTGGTGCGGACGATCACATCGTGCCTGGCGAGCGCGGTGGGGCGGCCGGTGCTGGACCTGTTTCCGATTCCGCCGGAGACCAACGAGATGGGCATCTTTGTGCGGGCGCTCGACGCGCTGCTGATGGCTTACGGCAGAAAGCTGTTTGATGTCGTGATGTACGACGCCGGGGCGTGCAGCCTGGCCAACGCGACGGTGGTGGTGAAGCGCGAGCTGGACTACGTTTTCTGCCTGACCAAGCACCAGCAGGAGCTGTTCGCCGAGGCCGTGCGGGTGCTGGAAAAGCTGCCGCAGAACAGGGCTTTGGCGATGACGACGGATCTGGTCGGCGGCAAGCTCGTGACGCGGCGGCTGTGGCTGACGACGTCGATGGCTGGCTGGCTCGACTGGTCGCACCTGCAGACGGTGCTGCGGGTGGAGTCGGTGGTCGAGGACAAGACGACCGGCGTGACGACCGTGGAAAACCGCTACTATCTCAGCAGCATGGCGCACGACAAGCTGACGGCCGCGGATTGGCTGACCCTGCTGCGGCGGCGCTGGGCGGTGGAGAACGACTGCCACAACACGTGGGACAAGATCCTGCGCGAGGACACGCGGCCGTGGCTCAAGGCGCCCGCGGGGATGGTCGTGGTGATGGTCATGCGGCGGCTGGCGTACAACCTGCTGACGCTGTACCGCTCGGTGACGACGCGGGCTGAACGCAAGCGGGCGCGGCCGTGGAAGGACCTGATCGAGGAAATCTACGTGTCGCTGATTCGGGCGACGCTGGAAACGCTGGCTGGGATGCGCCCCCGGCCACGGCAAGCGACGGGCGAGGTGGTCGCCACAAGCTGACACGCCGGGTCTGCCAGCCTGGTGTCGGTCCGCTTGTTTTGTCGCAAATCGTCGGTGGTGAAGGCGCCGAAGTGACCGCGCCGGTGGTCATGCTCGGCGGCGCTTTTGCGGCGGATGATGAGAGGGAACGGGATTTCCGAGGAGGCGGGCGGAACGGGGGCGAGTGGGGCGGCGGCGATCGGTGCTAGAGACGCGACCAGTTATCCTACATCCCGCCATAACCCAGCGAGTACATAGCAGTTATTGATCACGATGTGCCTCCGCAGGTCGAAGTTGTTCTTCACCAGCCCGCGGAAGCGCGCGCGCACGCCTTGCGTTCGGCCG
>CAIYBN010000134.1 GCA_903924465.1 uncultured Myxococcales bacterium
CAGCGCGCCGGCCTGCAGGCGCACGCGGTCAGCCTCAACCGACTCGACGATGCCGGCGTGAACGCCAGCGGAATAGCTCCGAACCACAACAAACTTGCCCAAGAAATACTGATCCATCAGGTGTATCCTCCACTCACAAATTGCGGAAAACGCCGCGGCGTTCAGTGCCCACATGGGCGTTCCTACAGATTCACCGCCCACAACTTCCCGGCCTTGCCGCGCGGGGTCAGCAGGCCCTTGGCGGTCAGCAAGGCAGCCGCGCGCTGCAGGTCGCGCTCCGTGCACTCGTCGCCGTACGGGTGGGTTTTCGCCAGCTGGCGCAAGCCGCCGAGCGACACCGGCGAGCGTTCTTCGCCGCAGATCAGCGGCTCCAGCCAATCGGCCAAGAAGCCCTCGTTGACGGTCGTGCCGTCCAGGTTGAACAGCGGCGCAACCAGCTCCGGATCCGACCCACCAGCCGCGGCGGTTTCGGCAGCCCCGCCGGCCGGAGCGTCGGCCGCACGCGCCGCGGCGAGCTCGGCTTGCTCGGCAGCGCCAGCGGCAGCAGCCGCCAACTGCGCGCCCAGCCACTTCCGGCCATCCGGGGTCATGGCGTAATTCGGGGCATCCTCGCCGTCCACAGCGCGGGCGAAACCGGCGTCCACCAGCCACGCGATGGCGACGCTGACGCGCTCCAGTTCCTCTGGGGTCAGACCGCCGCCCAGCGACTTCACAGCCAGTTCCTCTTCGGTCTGGAAACCCGTGATGTCCATCGCCGCCGCCACGACGCGGCAGTCCGCCTGCAGCTGCGCCTCGCCAGCGCCCAGCTCGCGACGCGTCTGCTGCACCTCGTCATCCTCGCCCTTGCCTTCACCGGGCCACTCGCCGCCTTCCTCCAGCGGCAGGTTGCCCTGCGTCGCCTTCTGCTTGCCCTTGCGCGTGACCTTCTTGCCCTCGGTCGCCGGCAGCTCGTACTGCGTCGGGTGAAAGCTCAGCGTGTGGTGCTCGCCGCTCTGCACCAGGGCCAGAAGCTCCTGCTGGTCGAACGCCAGCACGCGAAAGCCCCAGCGCATGACCATGCCGCCATCCGCGCTCTCGCTGCGCCGCCACCAGTCGCGCAGCAGTTGCACCTTGCCGAGCTTGCGCGCCCGCGGGTCCGGGGTGCGGTCCAGGTCGGACAGCTGGAACAGCGTGACCTCATCGTCGGTCGGCACGCCGTGCGACGCCCACGACCACACTTCCAGGCCAAGCGGGTCGCCTTTGCTGTAGTCGTGGAACGCGCCGCCGTTGCGCTCCGTGTCGTCGGGGATCAGGTCCGTGCCGAGCGGCCGGTAGTCGCTCACGATGTTCAGCGTCAGGTTGCGGGCATCCAGCGCGGCGCTGCCAATGCGCATCCGGCCGTAGAAGTAGGTTTGCATTGAAGTCTCCAAGGTTGCCGGGTTGTCGGTCAGTTGGCAGCCACGCGCGGGCTGTTGTCGCGGTGCCACTGGCGATCTGCCTCGCGCACGGTTTGCTCATCGAACGTCCAGATTTTCTGCGCGCCCTTGCAGCGCACCGGCACGCACGGCCGGGCATCCGCCAGCACCCAGGCGAACGGCCCGAACACCCACGGGCTGGGCATCGTCAGCGCGCGCCGAACGTCCAGCACGCCGGTGACCAGCACCGTCCCGATGATTGCGCCGAACTCCAGCGACTTCTGCCGGAACGGCGGTACGTCCTGACCCCAGCGCCGCGCCTGTTCGGCCACCAGCTCCCAGTCTTCCCAGTCCTGCCGCTCCGGCTGGCGCACCGATGCGTGAATCGCCAACCGCTGACCCACGAGATTGGGCGGCGGTGGCCAGCCGCGGTTCTCGTAGGTCTTGGGGCCGTGGATGATGCTGACGGCCCACGGCTGCCAGATGGTGAGCACGGGCATCTGCCGGCCACCGGGCGCAGGTGCAGGGATCGGCGTCGTCTCACGCGGGAACTTGGCGTAGCTGCCGGGCATGTTTTCGGGCGTCGTGTCGCTCATGCTTTCCTCGATTTCTTGGCAAGGGTCAGGGACTCGGCAGCCACAAACTTTTCGCAGCACGTGCCGAAATGGGTGCGAATCTCGAAAGGCCTCACGCTGCCGCTGACAGCGCCGTGGCGGTACACCGTGCAGGTGCCAACCGGGTCCGTCTGGTTGGGCGGGAAGCGGCCGAACTTGCACAACCCGCAGCTGCGCGGCTCGAAATCGAGCAGCTTGGGCGGGGCAGGTTTGGCCTTGGGCTTGCGCATCACGCCTCCCGCCCGTCGCGCTGGCTGATGTTGTCCAGGTACTCACCCCACGGGTCGGACGGGTCGTTGACTGCGGCATCCAGCGCCGCCAGCTCGCTCGCTGGGTACGGCAGCGCCGCACCCGCGGCGATCGCCTGCTCGCGCAGCTCCGGGTCAAGCAGCGGGTCCAGCGCCATCATGCGTAGGTTGGCGGCGCGCATCGCTGCGTCGTCCAGCTCCAGCCGCGCCACGTGCCAGCGCAGGCTCGCCGCCACGAACTGGCGCGCCAGCGCCTCGGTCGCGAACCGCCGCGGCTGCATCCGCACGCCGTTGCGCCACTCGCCGTGGACCTGCATCTCGACGCGCAGGCGGGTGTTGGGTTGCTGGCTCATCGGCGCACCGCCACGATGCGCGCGGGGCCGTCCACGTCAGCGCCGTTTTGCGCCACCAGCTGCAGGCGCTTGCGGCCCTGCTGCTTGACGGTCTCCAGTTCGCGCTCCAGCGACGCACGCGGACCGGTGTCCGGCCACTTGGTGGCCTGCGCGCGCCACGCGATCTGCGTGAGGAATCCGGGCGCGGCGTGCTTCAACGCCCAGCCGTTGATGTAGACCACCAGCGCCTCTTCGTCCCACGTGATGAGCCCTGCGCACTCCAGCTCGAACAGCGCGCCGATGATGGTTTCCGGGTGCAGGCCGATGGAATCGACCGTCGCCGCCAGCGTGAAGTTCACCAGGCCGATGTGCCCGGCGTGGCCACGCAGCCAGTCATCCAGCAGCGCCACCGACGCCGGCATCTTCGCGAGCAACTTCTGCCGTTCGTTCCACTTCATGGGTTTCCTCCTTGAGCTTTTTCACACCAGACACCGCCAACACGTAGTCGCCGAGCTGCTTGTCCAGCAGCGTCCGCATCGTCACGGACACCTTCTGCCCATCGACCGTGATTTTCCCTTTGTCGTCGCAGAGCTTGGCCGCGTGCGCGAAGAACGTCCGCCACGCACGGGGCTTGGGCTGCTCGGCCACGAGCTGCGCCATGCGCGCGCCGATGCCGGACGATGGCCCCAGCTCGAACGGCGACAGCTGGGGCCGCAGCGGCAGGTAGTAGCCGTACAGGTCCGACAGGAATTGCGGCGTCGCGGGGTTCACGTCGGCGGGCCCAGTGCGGCGCGGCCGGCGCGCCGGTGGCGGCTGCAGGTCGTCTTCGTGGCGCGGCAGTGGCTCGTGGCTGCGCTCGATGTCCGGCGCGGCCGGCGCGTCGTCGCTGCCACGCGGGCGGCGCTCCTGCGGCGGGTACTGGTTCAGGTACGGCTCCAGGTCAGCGATCGCCGCGGTCTTGGCCGGGCAGTCCGGCAGCGTAGCGAGGAATGACAGGCGGCTCGCCAGCTGGCCGTGGTTCTGCGGCGGGCTCCACTCGCACCAGTCGGCGATGTAGCCGAGCGGCAAGTAGTCGTCCCAGATGAACATCGGCGGCCGATCGCCGAGCTTCTGGTCATCGTCGGTCTTGGTCAGGACCGCCAGCGCTGCCACGGTGCGCGCCTGGCGCGTGAACTCGCAATGGCGGGTCATCGTCTCGGCGGAAACGTCCACGATGCCGCAGACGTGCGCGATTTCGTGACGCAGCATCAGGTATAGATACCGCGCATCCGGACCGATGCCACGGGCGCGCAGGAGCGTTTCGTTGCGCTGGCCCCATTTCATCGGCGCACCCCGCCCAAAAGCGACGGCCGGACGGTGAGAAAACTTGACCGGGTTGACGGTAGTGCAATCGTTATGCGGCGGTGGGCGTCACGGAACGCGCGCGGCAGAGCAACCGGTTGACCGTAAGTGGTGGGGAACGACTCAGGGTTCGAGTCCCGTTTCCCGCTCCAAAGAATCAAGGACTTACACGTCAAACCGACCCGATGACCCTGCCTGGGTGACAACATTGGGTGACAACATTTTGGCCAGCGGCACGCGGAGGGCGAGAGCCTGAACGGCGGACCGGTAAGCCGCGTGAAGTTGGGCCGTTCCAGAGAGGGGCTGCTGATTCTGGGTGCTGGGCATCATCGAACTCGGAGGAAATATGGCACACACGAACATCACCATCGGCACTTGGCACGTTCGTGTCTCGGTTCTGCTGGTTGCCATGTCGATCGGCGGCTGCGAGAACGCTCAGGAGAAATGCAATCGCGCCAAGGTCGCCGCCAACGACGGGTGGGCGTCCTATCTCCAGCTTGTCGAAAAGGACGATGCCGCTCAGGCGGCCGATCAGACCATGGAAAAGGCGAAGGCCGCAGTGACCTTGGCCTGTATGGCGGCTTGGTCCGACTACGTTGTCGACGTCAACGCAAATCTGCAGCGTATCCAGGACCCCACCCACAGAATGATCGCGGCAGCCGGTGCGTTGGCTGACGTTGAGCAGGCGGCAAAAGACAGGAAGATTACGGCCTTGAAACTGTCACCCGAAGCAGACGCCGCAGCTCGACGTGCCGCTGAAGTGGGTCCCAATGCCTGCCTGCTCTGGGCCGATGGGAGTTCAGATTCAGAAATACTAAAATCCGATGCGGTACTCGCGCCGCTGATTGCCAAGCGAAAACAAGCCATCAAGGTCGCGACTGACGCATTCCTGGCGACTGGGAAACCGCTGGTTGAACAAAGCGAATGGACCCAAAAGCAGTTGGAATCGGTTCGGACAGCCAAGGCGCAGTCCATGAGCGGAGCTGTTGCGGCCCGCGACGCCGCCAAGTCCGTTCAGCCCGACAAGAGACACCCTGAGCAGCTAACTGCAGCTCAGCTCAGCGCGACCGCGTGGGAGGCGTGTCAGGTGGTCGCTCCCTGAGTCGGCGACGACCGGACGCAGACGCTAGGCCACAGAATCTTGTTCGGAGAAGCGGAGGTAGCAGCCGATGGCTGTATTTTTCAAGCTCGTGAACCACGACAATTGGCGGACGCACGGAGAAGTCTCGCACTACTTCGCAGGCCCACCGTTTCTGCCGACGTGGCCCGCGACCCCAGCCGGAGGAACGCTGCATGTGATTTGCAATGCTGACCAAGTGGAGAGCATGAACGCTATGCCGGTCGGTGCGGACCTCGTCCTTTTTCAGAGCATCAAGCCGCCGGGACTGCACGCGGTGTCGCAAATCGTGACCCATTGGCTTAAAGTCGGCGATGCGGCGGTAGCCCCAAACCACTTGGGATTGGCAGCGTGGCCGTTCGCCAGAGAGTGCAGAATTCACAGGATACTCGCCGCCGGACAGTTTGGCGGTCATGCCGTGCTGCCGCATGGGTCGTTGGTCGCGGGGCATGTTCAGGCCGGTTTCGTTCGGCTGCCCCAACTCTTCGGCGTTGCGGCGGGACATGACACGGTCGTTCGGCGGGGCCGGGCCTACGATCACTGGGGTGCCCATTTTGTTACAGTCGGCCAACTACAGGCCAAATTGACGCTGGCTAACGGATTCGTGTGAGCCGAGACATCCTTCGCGGCCAGCCCTGTGTCCGCCTACCACGCGAATAGCCAACACGTTTGAACCAGCCACCCTGTCCTGCTCCGGGGCATCCGCCCGGTCAATGACCGCGAACATCACTCGGTCGGCGTCGGCGTCTTCGTCGCTCCTTGCGTCTCGGTGAGCGTCGGACGCACCCTATCCAAGGCATCGGCTTTTGCCTCATGCCCGATGCCCGCATACCGCTGCGTCATCGGCTCCGACGTGTGGCCCATGATGCTCCTGAGCGTGATGCGGTCGACGCCCTCCGCCAGCATCATCGTGTTGAGGCTGCGACGCATGACCTGGGGGCCGATCTTGTGGTCGATCTCCGCCGTCTTGCACAACTCAATCCAGACCTTCTGCGACGAGTTGCCATCGCGGAGCCCGCCCTTCACCGACAGAAAAACCAGCCCGGTCTCCAGCCCCTTCACGTTCTCGGCCTTCTGCCACTCCTGGTGGGCCTTGAGGATCGGCTCCAGGTCCTTGGACAACGGGATGACCCGCTGCTGCTTGGTCTTGGTGCGTTCAAGAAGGACGCCACGGGACACGGCACGCTTGATCGTGATCCGGTTGTTCTCGAAGTCGATGGCGTCCCATTTCAGGCCGTAGACCTCGCCTGCACGTGCACCGCTCAACGCCATCGTCGCCACTTCGGCGTACCATTGCGGAAACGTCGCTCTACAGGCAACCAGCAGCTTTCCAACCGCTTTCGCATCCAGGGTCTTCTGTTCCCGCACCGCAACCAGCTCAGGGCGTTCTGGTGGCCGCACGCGTCCAGTCGGGTCGCGAGGCAGGTCCAAATCCGCAACCATGTCAGCCATTATCGTGCGGAGGCAACGCCACCAGCTCCGCATCGTGTCCTGCGTGTACTGTTTGCCGCTCTTCTGGGTCCGAGATTCAGCCCAGCTGACCCACGATTCAACCGCCTGTCGCGTGATGTCCTCGCACGCCATCCAGCCGAGCCGGGGCTTGATGAAGCCCTTGACGGTCGCTTTGTACGTTTCGGCAGTGCTGGGGCTGACCCGCTTCTCACGGGTCTCCAGCCAGCGGTCGCAGAACTGGTCAAGCTGTTGGCGTGGGGACGTATCCGGGCGGTGGTGCGTAGCGGTCGATTCCTGCGGCTGCGGGTTTTTGATCGACTGCTTCAGTTCCTGCACGGCCAGAATGGCGTCCGACTCGCTTGCCCCGATCGGCATCAGACGCCGGAGCGTCACCACCTTGCCGTCCGCTTGCCGCACCGCTGCCCGTGCCCACAGCCTTCCGTCCGGCAGCCGGAACACGCCGGGGTGCCGGGTTGGCTTCATCTTGTCCTGGTCGACCGCCACTTCGCCCCCCTGTGCCGAGATTGTCCGTGCCCCTGGTGACGTACGCGTCGAGCGTCGCCTTGCGGAACAAGTACGTCCGCCCGTTCTTGCCGTCCGGCTTCAGGGCCTTCCGTGCCACGAGCGAGCGAATGCTGCTCGTGTTCCCGAGCTGGAGGTAGGCCGCCGCCTGTGCTGTGCTTAGCCATTCCGCCGTCGTCGGCACGGGCTCGGGTCCACCGACCTTCTTTTCAACGGCGTGTTCGCCGCCCAGCACGGCGTCGTAGAACCGCCTGACGTCCCCTGGAGTCACGCCGTCCAGCTCGCTGGTCGTCTGGTTAGGATGCTTGGGCACTGGCACCTCC
>CAIYBN010000135.1 GCA_903924465.1 uncultured Myxococcales bacterium
GCAACCTGCTCACGGTCGCGCGCGGTTCGGCGGCGGAAGCGGGCGCCGCGCTCGGGCTGCTCGCGGCGCTCGGGCTCGCGGACCAGACGCAGGTCGACGCGCTCGACGAGCGGCTCGACCGGGTGCGCGGCATGCTGTTCAGGCTCGCGCAGCGGTAACTGCCGAGGCCGGTTCCGGAACCCGAACCGGAACCGGACCCGGAGCCGGAGCCCGAGCCGGAGCCCGAACCGGGACCGGCGCCGGTTCCGGGACCCGAGCCGGAACCGGGACCGGTCACGCCCGGTGCGCCAGCCGCCACAGCATCGCCCGCACCCGGTCCAGCGCTGCTTCCACCGAGCCCGCCGGGTCTGCCGGCACCAACCCCATCGCGACCAGCAGCGACAGCGCAACCGACGCCTCCTTCGCGCTGCCGCGCGCCACGCTCAGCAAATGCCCGCGGTCGCCGCCGTGCCGCCCGAGCCCTTCGCTGGTATTGAGCGCCACCGACACCAGCGCCCGCCGGAACTGATCGACCAGGTCCGCGTAGCCGCGCGCACCATCGCGAACTAACGCCAGCCCAGCCACCGATGCCTCGCGAGCCACCACTTCGACTTCCAACATGGAGACCTCCGAAAGTGCCCGGTTGTTGTTGCTGATTGGGCACATCCGATGAATCGCCACGCCGCGCGCAGAGCCGTCAAGGGCGCCGAAGGCGGCGAAGCGAACCCTTGACGGCCGAGCACGGTGTGGCAGGCTGGGAAGGACAGGCCAAGAGAACAAGACTGCGGGATTCAAGAGGGAACGACGGGACGGGGACCGATTCCGGCTCCGGCTCGGGTTCCGGTTCCGGCTCCGGTTCCGGTTCCGGTTCCGGCTCCGCCTCCGGCTCCGGTTCCGGCTCTGGTTCGGGTCCGCTACCGCTTGGACGGCTTGATTCCAAACTCCGTCAGCGTCGGCGACTTCGCGCCATAGAAGCTGCGCAGGAACTTGGTCACCGCCGACAAATACTCGCGCGTGGTCTGCGACAGCGACACCTTGGGCGTCGCCGTGCCGTCCTTTTGCTGCGTCGCCAGCTTCTTGGCCTCGCGCGCTGCCAGCAGCGAGGCCAGCAGCGCCTCCAGCTTGGGCAGCTTCAAGTCCGCCGGCACCGACTTGTCCTTGAGCGGATGCTTCTTGCAGCCCTCGATGACGCGCGCCATGCGCACGGCGTCGTCGTGCGGCCCGGGACCCGGCACGTAGAAATCCACGCGCGTCGGCTTTCCCGCCGGATGCGGAATGGCGATGATGCCGTCCATGCGCACCAGCGCGGCGGCGACGTCGGTCTCGATGTCGGCCAGCGAGCGGTTGCTGCCGACGCGGTTGGCCAGCGCCGCGCCGTCGGTCTTGCGCGTCTCGGCGACCTTGGCGACGTGCGCCGCGAGCGTGGCCCAGGGCAGCTCGTCCGGCAGGATGTCCTGGACCTTGAGGCGCGCCAGGCCCTTGACCACGGCGTCGAGCGCGGCGGCGTCGGGTGGCAGCGCGCCAATCTCATACTTGGCGCGGCGGGGCTTCGTGGTCTGATCCTGGGGCATGATATCATCGGCCATGGCTGTTCATCCTGTGGAAGTGGGCGGGCTTGCCCACGGCTACGTTCGCGCCGACGCGGAACGCTGTCAATAGGGAGGTCTGGAGGTCCTTGTCGGCTGATGCGCGCGCTTGCGGGCCAACGCGGGTTGCTTGCAGAGAACGGCGCAGGGCTTGCGGCGATGAACAACGAGCTTGCGGCGGACGACATGGCGCTTGCAGCGCCGGCGCGAGACGCTGCGGACTCGGCGCGAGACGCTGCGGACCTGGAACGAGACGTGTTCGCTTCGGATCAAGACCGAAACGGCTGCGGACAAGACCAAAGTGGATCGGGAAGAGACGTCAACGCCTGCGCAGCAGACGCAGCGCGGTCGCCGAGAGACGCGCGGGCGTCGCCGGAGGACGCAAACGTCTCGGCAACGTACCGATCCGCGTCGCGCTGGTAGTGATCACAGTTCGGGACGAGGTGATTCGGATGCAAGACGAGTCGATTGGCGTGCGGATCGCACCGATTGGCGTGCAAAGCGGGTCGCGACGCGGTCGGATCGCGGCGATTGCGGTGCGGGTCGAGTCAATCGCGGTGCGCGTCGAGGTGGCCGCCGTGCGGGTCGGGGTGATCCGCCAGCGAACGATGCTGGGGCGCGCTGACTTCGCCGCAGGCTGCAACGCCGGGCAACGATCACAGTGCTGATCGCAAGCGGCGACTGCACTGCAGCAAGAGTCCCACGAGGACAGCACCTTGAGCGAAACGAGTCTCAAGCCCGTGCCGCGCGATCACGGCCCATCGCGGCCGGCGCGGGACCACGTGCCACGAACGCGCGGCCGGCCCCGGGAAGCTCGCAGCGATCGCGACGTTGGCCGCAGTGGCGTGTTGACAAAGCGGAGCGGGGGGGTAAGCGTAGCCTCAAGTTCGCTTTCCTCACGGCAAGTTTGGAGTCGGCTGGGGGGTCGGTGCTGCGCGCGCAGGGGCGCGCCGGTCGGGTCTCTTGGGCTGGGGCTCCACGGGAAGGGGAAAAGGCCATGTTCAAGCCGATCGTCGAGCAGATGACGAACTACAACTTCTCCATTGGCGCCGGGCAGCAGCTGCTGATCCCGGTGATGCGCTTCCTGGACACGCAGGGGGTGAAGTCTGGCGCGTTGGTCGTGCGCATGTCCGTGGCGACGTTGACTGGCACCATCCAGATGAACGTCCAGACCGCGCAGGGCTGGCCGATCGACGCGTCCAGTCAGGTGCCGGTCAGCCAGAGCAGCCTGGCCTCGGTCGGCGTCGTCCAGGCCAGCGGCGGCAATCCGAGCAATACCTACGTCAAGGTGCAGGCTTTCAACGCGGGCGAGATCCCGACGCCGGGTCTGGCCGTCGTGATCACCGTCGATGGCGGCGGGTCGGGTGGGTCCATCAGCGCGAACTTGAGCATCGGACTGGAGTTGCTGCCGACGTGATCGCGATCGTCATGGACAGCCGGCTGGGACGTGGCACTCTTTGGGCTGCAACGCCAGACGCACAGACCCGCAGCGGTTCGCCGATGCTTGGTGTCTCGTGCGTGGGCGATGCGGCGAGGGGCACAGTCCCGGCCGGCTAGCCGCCACGGGGCGGCCATCTGGGGGGTGGGCATGGCAGATCAACCGACGAACGTCAGCGACTTCCAGGCCGCGCTGCTGGCGAGTTCGAATCAGTGGCAGGTGCCGACGGCGCCAGCGCAGGGGGCAGGCGCGCCCGCGGTCGCGACAACCTCGGACTTGCAGGCTGCGCTGCTGGCGAGTTCTGCGCAATGGAGTGTGGCGGCGGCGGCAGGCGTGCCTGCGGCTGTGGCAAGTCCGCGCGGGGTCACGGTGAGCGATGCGCCGGTGATTTGGTCGCCTGCGTTCGCCACGGCGACCGCAACGGCCACGTCCGCGCCCACGTCGAACGCACCCAGTCGAACCAGCACGCCATCGCCCATCGTGCCAACGTCGACCGGCATACCGACGAGCGGCCTCGATCCCGCGCGCGTGCCGGCTCTCATCCGGTTGATTGGGCTGCGGCGGTTGAAGGATGCCATGCAGGCGGCCGGCGTCGTGCCGCCGCCGTGGTTTGATGCTGTGGTGCGCAGTTTCACGGACGCGGCGTAGGCGATGGGGGCATCATGAGTGGCGGAACGGACAAGCCCATCGATCAGCGATTGCTCGACGAAGCCATGGCTTCCGCGATGTCGAAGCTCCCACCGCCGGGCGCCCGAAATCAAGCGGGACAGGCATACGATGGCTCGGTGGCCGGCGTGCTGACTTGGCTTGGCCTGACGGCCGGCTACGTTCACGACTATCTTCTATCGGAGCCCGAGGCGGTAGCCTATTTTGGCGACGATCTCGGGCTTATTCAGTTCGGCTCGACGATTGACACGAAGTGGTGGGGCGTCGTGAATACCGTCAAGGCAGCATACGAGGCTCTGTGTATCGACGGGAATCTCGGGGCAATGCTCGAAATGGGCGACCTGCTGGATGGCAACGGGAACAAGACACACCCGGGCGCGAAGCAAGCCGCTCGGCTGCCGTTCGAGATCCGACGGGACGCAAATGAAACCGAACTCCTTATGCAAAAAGGAGATCCGTACATCCCTTTGCTAGCGACGCTTGAGATCACAGATCCAGGTGTGACCTACGCTAAGTTCATCGATTCCCCGGCACAGCGTTGGTATGGCTTCTTTCAAGGGGGTGCGAAAGCGTACCCCGCGGACACGGGGAGTTCGGGCCCGGAGGTCGCGAATCGACTGCGCCAAACAGCCTTTGATCTTGGGATCCGGCTGAATACCAGCGGTTCAGACGTGCCGTTTGAATGGACTGTCGCCGAGCTTGAGATGACGAATTCCTTTGCCGGAGTAACGCCAGCAGAGGAAGCCGAGGTACTCGCGAAGCTTCTCGGGAATGCGGCCTTCGCTGCTGGCGACCCCAAGCAGCCCGGCACGCCCGCGCACTACTTCACCACGAACCAAACAGAACGCAAGACGTTTGATGTGGCCAGCGAGTTTGCACTGCATGGACCACTCACTGCCATGGTCATCGAGTTCAATGTACCAATCGACCTCGCGGAAGTCCCACTGGTCAGCGGCGGCGACTATGTTGCATGGTTCATGTGGGCTGGCTATGCAATCACACGTTGGTGTCAATTCATTAAGAAGGTGACGACCAAAGACATCGAGGTCGTGTGCCGGTTCAACTCCGAAATGAATCGAAACTTCTATGTGTTTCACAATATACACTTTGCAAGGCGATTTCGAGAGCACTTCAAAGCGATGGTTACCGGCATGCGCGCTGGGGAAAAGTCCGCAACAGCGGATGGCGCCGCCGCCGCGAACATCCGTTTCGCCGTCGTGCCGCACATCGTCACTTCGGGTGGCGATGGGCTTGCCGAGCGACCTGCGAGCTTCCAAGAACTGAAGAGCCTGCTGCCGGCGGAAGCCGCCGACATCGACTACATCGGTGCGGATGTCTATAGCATCCCTGCTGAGGATGCCGTGGCCGCGCTGTTCGATTTGGTTGACCAGACGTTAACGCACTACGAAGGCGACAAGCAGGAGGCCAACCACATCGGGCTGCTTGTCCCGGAGATTGGGCGGCCGCTCTATCGTTCGTTCGACTGGAGCCACAGGGTGATGTGGTGGGACGACCTGCCGCCGACGGAGCCGGGCGGCAAACCGGATCCATCCTTTCGAACCGATCTAAAGACTGGCATTCTTGGTGATTCAGTAAAGGCCGAGAAGCAGCAGTGGAGCGCTGGAGGCCGGACACACCAGTATCGCTTGTGGGATTTTGTGCGAGGTTGGTGGATGACGGCGGTCTTGACCGGCATCCGCGCACGGCGTCTCGATCTGATAACCAAGCACCCCGGCTATCTAGCTAAGACTGTGGTGCTTTACTTCATGCCGAACAAACAGAGCATCGAGTACTCGCTGCCGAGCGGCGCCCCGCCTTTCAATACGTGGCCATGGCAAGCTGATTACTCCTACACCGCCAATTGGAATGATACCGATTCTGCAGATGGCACTGCAGTGCCTGCTACATACCAACCGGCGTATCAGGTGGCGACGGCTTGGACCGACCCGGCAACACCCGTGTATCCATGGTACGATTCGGCTTGGTCCACCTACCCAGCATGGGAAGAATGGCCAGCGCTGACCGCGGATGGTGCTAGAAACCTGCTCCGTGACTGTGTGGCAAACACTACTTGGGAGGTAGCAAAAACCTTGCTTCTTCCAGCTCTAGGTAATGCTTGGGGCGAAGGCCGACTGGCCTGGCTGCTATTTGCCGACCTCAACCAAGGCCCGAATGGTCAAGTTCTGCCCGGAAACTTCGACCCAAGCGCGGCCCTAGACCCGAAATTGGTGAGCGGCAAGCTTGCCTACGTACCTTACCAGAAGGCCCCCGTGAAATGAGCATTCGAAATGGTGTATATTGCTGGCTCGCCGTGCTTTGGTCCGCAGCAGCCTGCGCACCGCCAAGGCACATCGCAGCGGTTGAAGAGGTCGCTGGCGCCGAACTCGGCAGCGTCCTCGACGCAGGTCATGACGAAACAACGGATTTGGAAGACAGCCCGCCAACACCGTTGAGCGCGGCAGATGGCATTGCGGATGGTTCCCCAACGTGGGTCGACGCGTTGTTAACCCCAACCGACGTCGTCGCGACAACGCCAGATGGAGACGGAGGCACGGACGCGGGCCCTGAGGTTGGGTGCGACTTCGATGCTGACTGCCCTGGCGGGCCGTGGCTGGCGACTTTCCCGGTGGCGGCGCCAAAGACCGTCACAGCTGTGGTTTTGGACGACGGTTTTGCGCTGATCGATGGCGGCGAGATGGTTCCAGCCGCGAGTGGGCTGGGAATTGACTTCGTTGGCGGCAAGAGGCTCTGGCGGACCGATGCGGGGGGTGCCGTGCTCTGGCAGAAGGCGCAGGGTGCGCTGATGCCCGTCCTGGCGCAGTACTATCCATACGGGACAGACCAGACCAGAGGTTGGACAGTTCTGGCCAGCGCTGGCGCGCATGTCCTTGCCGGCGAAGAGGAGCAGGCCATCGTCGCCAATTCCCCGCCGATGGCCTTCGTGATCCTGGGCGAGTTCGACGAGCAGGGCGCAATCATTGTCGCGGGGACCGTGTGCGATGGCATCTACTTCTCCGGACTGCGCAGCCTCGCAACAGCCCCCGCGGGCTGGTTTCTGACATGCACAACAAGCGGCCCCTCAGATTCGGAAGCCTTCGTCGCAGCGTCCGCGGGCAAGTGGAATCCGCAGAAAGCGAACAAGGCGTTGAGCGACATCGTGTCGATTGCGCTCCAGCTCCCGGCCATGCAAGCCATCGTCCACGCAACGGTCGACTGGATGTGGATGGAGTCGGAGCAGTTCGTCCCGCAGTGGGCGCTGAACAAGATCGATGGCAGCATTCTTGCGGGCACGCCTACCGACCTTTGGTTCCAGTTCGGGATGATCCAGGCCACGAATCAGTATTTGCAGTCGGTCTGGCTAGCGGCGGTAACGCTGCAAGGCACGCCGGTCTGGCTCCACACCTTCCCCAACGCCAACCTGCGCCACCTCATCCCCGGCCCAGCTGGGTCCGTCTGGCTGCGCGGAACCTACGCCGACCCCGGCGAAGCCACGCCGGTGGCGCGTCTCGTGCGCATTGACGCTGATGGCCACATCGAGGACGTGCGCGACCTCGCGCTCGACGCCAAGTGGTTCCATGACCTCCCCAACGACCGCCTCGCCATGGCCGGCATCGCCCCTGACCACATCTGGCTCGCCGTCACCGACCCGTGGGGCCACGCCTCCCTGGCCGACTCCGGCGTCTGCTGGACCACCAAGCCCGCGACCTGCGACGACAACAACGCGTGCACGCGCGACGGCTGTGACGGCAAGACCGGCTGCACGCACACGGCCAGGCCGGACGGCGCGCCGTGCACAGGTGGCAAGCTTTGCAAGAAAGGGCTGTGCGACGGGTGAACGTCGCGCCCCGGATTTCGTGCCACGCAGCACGGCGGAGGAATGATGAGCGACATCCTGGCCCGCACCGTTGATCCACAACTGACACGTGCACAGACGCCCATCCAGGTCGCAATGGCTGCTGACATGGCGCGCTTGAGCGGCGCGCAACAGTGGAAGGCGCCGACGCTCCTGCACAGCCTGCAGTTTCCGCTGGTTGGCCGTTGCGTGCTCGCTGTTGCCGTCGCGCCTGGCGTCGTCAGACTGGCCTTTATCATGCAGTATTTTCAGGGCATGGGCATGATACAGCCCGCCGCTGCTGCTGGCGCGTCGTTCGCGAGTCCATATGCCGTCGGATACCCCGGTCTGAAGGACGTCCTGTTCTGGTCCGCCAACGCTAGCTTGTCCTATGCGCCTGGCGTTGTCTCGGATCTTGGCGGTGCGTGGGGCACCGTCGGCGCGCCCGCGAAGTTCGGATCCCAGGTGACGGCCGGAAAGGGTGGGGCCTTTGACGCGCTGATCAACGGTACAAGCAGCCAGATTGTCAGCAGATTTTCCAATGGAATCACTGCGCCATTGAAGCTTACCAGTGCAGGGCAGACGTCGAGTCTCAGCCTTGGCTGGCCCGGCCAGATTGTCGCCGGC
>CAIYBN010000136.1 GCA_903924465.1 uncultured Myxococcales bacterium
CCGCGGTGGACGCGGTGGTTTTGAAGTCACCGGAACGATACGCCGTCATTGTCTTTTTGCGAGGTTACGCCGCCGTCGGAACAGCGGTCGGCTGGAAGTCTGCGGAATCAGATCGAAGATCAGTCTGCAGATGCGCCCCGCAAGAACGACGCAGTTGCGCGTTGTTCCACGCGCGCCTACCCTATGGCCGACACCAAGCGGTGCAGTCGGAGTTCAGCATGTACTTGAAAACGAATGCGTATGGCCTTTTGCTCACCGCGGCACTGCTGGTTTCGGCGTGTGCTGCGACTGCCAAACAGGGCGGCACTGTCCATGACGACACGGCGACTGCGGCCGATGACGTGGCGGACGATGCGGTGGCGGGCGACGCAGCCAGCAGCGGCGATGGTCTTGGCAACGACACGGTCGGCAACGGCTCCGGTCAGCTCGATGGCGTCTGGAAACTTGTCTCGTGCACCTGCGACGGCGCAGCCAAGAACGTGGGCAGCGGCGCCACGTATGGGTTTACCGGCAATTCCGGCGTCATCACGAGCCCCATCGACGGTACGTGCACCATGCTGATACCCACGTCGGTCACCTACCCGAGCGCTGGCACCGTGGAGTGGACCGTGCTGACGGCAACTTGCCAACCAACGGCGTGCTACAGCGCGTGCGGCCAAGTCTTCAACATGAAGCACACAGCGACCTACACCGTGAACGGCCAGTCGCTGACCATCACGGAGGCCAAGACGCCGGTCGGCGAATACGATTGTTCAGAGAAGGCGCAGATTTGCCAGTTGACCAAGATGTAGGTGGCGACGCTGCGACGGAAGAACGAAACGCCGCGGACCTTGACGCTAACACTCGCTCAACGGCCGCGGCAGCAATGCTTGTTTGCAATTCTGATATCCTGATCCCGGCCGCCGGAAGGCGATTTCTTGACCGTGGCAAAGACCTCGACCAGCCCGGAGCTCAAATGCCCACCGTCCTCCACACGCTCCATCTGATCCTGATCGCCGCGTGGGCGGGCGTGGTCCTGGTCGAGGCGGTCCTCGAGTTATTGCCCCTACACCGGCCAGAACTCGCCGATGCCACTGCCACTTTCCATTTCTGGGTCGACCTGCTCGTGGAACTGCCGCTGCTGCTGGGCGTCCTCGTCACGGGCACCCTGCTGCTTCACGGACGGCAGGTCGACACCAGACTGGCCCTCAAGATTGCCGCCGGCAGCGGCGCGGTCGCGATCAACCTGGTCTGCGTCGCATGGGTCGTCGCGAGAGAGCAAGCCGCACGGCCGATGCGCCGACGACTGTCGAGGTGGATTCTCCTCACGCCAGCGATCGGAATTCCGCTTGGGTTGTTGGCGCTATTTTTGGGTTTTGGCCGAATCCCGCCGTGACCGTGCCGGTTCATGGAACGGTAAGGCTCTGCTTGTCGAGCGCACGCCATTCGCATCCTGAAGATCTTCAACGAAGCGAAATATCGAAAGAAGCAACGATGGACGACCGACTGGCATGAGCCATGCTTTTCTCCGCCAGTAGCCGACTTCGACGCGCTGGATGACGCCGCATACGCGTTGACGCGTGACGAAGTGCATCGCGCCCTGGCAGATGCTTGCCGCGCCTGCCAGGGCGCGATGACAAACTCACGACAAATCGTTCACCCAAACCGAAACAATGCGTTCCCGCTACGTGCCGGAGTCCGATGTTGGGACCCGCGCAGGTCGCGGGCTAGGAGTTGCATGAGTTCCTCGATAGCACGACGCCACAACCACATTTGTTCCTTCGCCTCGGTCCTTCTCGCCATGCTTGCGGCATTTGGCGGCTGTGGCAGCTCTGACGGCAATGGGCAAACGCAGAAGTACCCAGTGCTGCGCAAGAACATCGGCCTTGACCTGGCCCAAGTGGCCTCCTTTGCTGTGGTGGGTGGCGGTCAGGGCGCCCAGCCGTTCTGGAGCGGTGGCGGCTACGGCACAATCCTGGCGGCGCTGGAAGGCCCGGGCTTGGTGGCGCTGATGCTCAGTGGCGATATCTCGCCTGTGGCGTTGGTGGAGATGTCCGACGGATCAGCGAACACGGGCAACCAACCGTCCATCAACGCCATCTACTCCACACCGCAATGGGTGCTCATGAGCACCGGCGGGTGGCAACTGACCCAACCGCAGGCGGACGGTCAGCCGAAGTCCGTGCAGTGCCCGACGATCGCCGTCCACCGACCCGACGGCGCCATGTATTGCGCCAGCATCGCTATCCACAGCACCGGCGGTAACGGCGAAGATCTGGAGTACCCGGTGCACGCCAACAGCAGCGGCAGCGTCGTGTTTCTGATGTCGTCCGATTCCCTCAACCGCAACATTGTCTACAAGCTGGTAGCCGGTCCCGACGGCGAGCCCACCGCGAACGTCGTGGATCCCAAGCTGCATCCCAACTGGTTCGTGGTCAACGCCAGCGGCGACATGCTGGTGCAGTCCAACTCGTCCAGCGGCACGCAAGATGGCGCCGTGATGGAGATCCGGCCCGTCGACGGCTCGGAACCGGTGACGGTGACCGGGGCCCACAACGCCTACGCCATCGCCGGCACACCCACCGGCACCGAAGCCGATACGTTTTACGCCGTGAGCGGCGGCGGCGGCGGTTGGCCGTTTGACGGCACGATCCGCGTCCTCAAAAAGACGGGCGGCGTCTTTCAGGAAACTGACGTCAAAATCTCGATGCCGGACATGAACTGCTCCGGCCTCTTCCAGTTGGCAGACGGCCACTACATGTTCTGCGGCGGCCAGAATGGATTGACCTTGGCGCGCGCGCTTGTCGACGGCCAAGTGCAGACATCTCCCTCGGTGGTTGCCTTCACCGGCATTTCCAGCCCGGACGTCGTCGGCGGCTTGCCGTTTCGCGCCGGCGGCGGCGTCTTCTACCTCTTTGCCAAGGGCACAGCCTCCCCTTTCTTCGCCCGCCACAACGGCCTGATTCAGCAAGACATCGCTTTGGATCCGGCGATTGATTTGCTGAGCATGACGGCGACCAAAGCCGGCGGTCTCGACATGGTCGGAGTCGACAACACGACCAACACCAAGGTCCGGGCGACCATTCCGCCAGGCGCCACGGAGGTGACGATTCTGTCCGCCGAGGGGGTGTCGCTCGCCGAAGCGGTTGTGTTCACTCGAATCAACTAACCAAGCGACCTGCGCCAATTGCCTTTGACGAAGCCTTGGATGATGCAGCAGAGGCGCTGACGTACGCGGGGAAACGAGCGGCGTGTGGACAGGTGGACTGGCAGCGGACGGACTGGTACGCCTGAACAGGCGAAAATAGCGCCGTTCTTCGCGTCGCTCAGCCTTGAAGGGCTCGCGGGACCCGGCAGGCTGGCCGTCAGTCGCCAGAATCGGCACACTACGGAGCAACGCGACCATCCGGCGCGAAAGAGGCCGACCATGGCGCGCAAGACCCTACCGCGGCTGTTCCTGCTGCTCGCGTGCCTGTGCGTGCCCGGACGCGCGTGCGCCCTCGGACCGGTGGGCATCGAAATTGCCGCGCTGGGCGGCGGCGGCGGCAACCCCGTGGATGGCATCAGCAACCCGCTCGGCGGCGGCATCGGCGGCCGCGTCGGCGCAACATTTCGTCGCATCTACGCCGGGGCGCGCGTCGACTACTACTTCGGCGGCGCCGGCTGGAATTCCGGCCTGATGGGCGGCGAACTGGGCTACGGCATCACGCTGCTGGATTTTTTGACGCTGCGGCCGCAACTGGGCGTCGGCCAGTTCCAGCTGGTGATGGGCGCGGGACCGGTATGCTGCACGCCGTCGGTGGCGCAGCGATCCGCGCTGTACCTGCAGCCCGGCGTGCTGGCGATGGCGAAATTCAGCCTGTTTTTCGTAGGGGTCGACGCAAACATCCTGCTGATGCCCGCCGGACCGGTGTTGATGCAGTCCGGGCAGCCGGGCGCACCGGTGCTGCATTCTGCCGGTTCGTCGGCGTTTGACGTGGCGCTGACCGGGCACCTGCAGCTGGGCGTGGCGTTTTGAGTGCGCGTCGTTCGACGCCTGCCGGGCCGCCAAGCTTGCGTTTCTGACACGGGCGTTGCGGACGGTTGACGCCGCCGCCGTGCCCTCGCTGAGCGTTCGTTGGGTCGTCGCCACCACCGCATCACGTAAGCCAGCGACGGCGCGGACAATCGGCACCGTGCCATGGCGCATCCCGTACAGCACGTGCGACAAGGCCATGTCGTGGCGTGTAGGAGAAGCAAACCACATGTCCGCCCCGCTCGGCCGCTTGGTCGTGACGATGCCATTGTCCCAAATGCCGACGTTGACGATGCCCTGGGCGAGACCGCATAGACGCTGCCACCAGTAAGACGAGCGCGTGTGGTCCGGATAGACTGCGCCAATTGGACGGCTGCAAGTGGTCGCCAACGCTTCGGCGGACGATACCGCTGCGGCGACTGCTCTGGCCGAGAAGTGGCTTCAGCCGCTCCTGGCGTATGTGCCACCGGAGACCGGCAAGACAGCGCCCGCGCCTGTGCCGCCACAGCCGTAACCCCGAGGCATTGCGGTCCGGCAAGCAGAAACGAGATTTTGAGTCCAATGCTTTGGGCTTGGGCAAGCAGCGGCGGTTGCCGGAACGAAGTGCATTGGGGTTGCGGAAGCAAAAACGAGTTTTTGAGCCCAGTGCATGGGGGTCGGGGAAGTGAAAACGAGTTTTTGACCCCAATGGATTGGGGTTCGGGAAGTGGCGGCTGTTGCTGGGGCGAAGTGGATTGGGGCAGCGGGAGTGGCACTGCGTGGCTGCCCGCGTGGTTCTGCATTCGCCAGTTTGCGTCTCCCACAACTGCGCATACCATCGCCCCAAGCCCAAGGAGTCTCCGCTTGCCCAAGCGTCTCGCCCTCCTCGCCCTGACCGCACTGGCCTGCTCCGAACAGCCCGTCGGGCCGGTTGATGTCACGGCGATAGCCGATGAACTCGGCTTGGCGAAGCCGGACAAGGAAGAACTGGTGCGTCTCTATGCCTTCCTGATCGCCGATGACGTCGTCTCCGGGGCCACTTCACCCAAGGACGGCGGCCTGGAGCTGAGCAAGCTCAGCGTCGAGATGCGACACCCAAAGCCGCTCATGGACTTCTACCACGCCGACGATGGGCTCTCCCTGGCCGAGCGTCGCATAGCCGGAACGGTCGAGGAGGTGACGCGGTTCATCGTAGAGTCGGCCAGACGGCTGGTCGAGTCGGCGCTGGCTGCTGAACGTCCTGCCGTGCCGTGAGCTGACAAGGTGACGAACCTGGAGAGTGCGATGTCCAAAGACGATTTCACAGCCGCAACGGCCCTTTTGGCAGGCCAAGGACTCGTTGTCGCCGACGCCCGGTACGACTACCAAGTCTTCGGAAGCTGGTTCATCGAGCTGGCGACCAGTCCGGCGCTGCGTCTGGTCTGGGATGGCCGGGACGGTTCGCTGGTCGTTCAGCGGAAGACCGACAAGATTTTCAGCGGGTTGCCCGTCTGGCACGACGTCTGGCTGGACAAGCGACCTCAGGACATGCACGCAGCACTACGGGAGGCTGCCGCCCAGATCCATGCGATAAAATCTTGATGTTTCAGCTGGTTCTTCCCGCCGTGCCCCCAACCTCACTTGCAGCCGGACGCGAGTTCGCACGGCAGCTTCATGTTGCCGGCGCACTTGTCACTGTTGACACCATCGTGAACTGCTGTCCGCAGTGCGAAGTGCCGACCCCAATCTGCCGGTCCACACGGTGCGCGCTCTGTCGCGCGTCCGCTCCATGCTGGCTTGTCCAGAACGTCCTGCACGGCGATCGGCGCAACATCGTGCATCGTTCGCGGCTACCAATTGACGCGACACGGCTTCACTTCACGCTGGAAACACACTTCCCGGCGACGCACGTCGCGTCCATCTCACCACATTCCACCGGGCCAGCACACGGCTCGTCGAGGTGTTTGCGGGGCCGGCAGACTCCTACAGCCTTCCCTTTGGAAGGGACGCAGACGAAGCCCGCCGCGCAGTCGGAGATTACGTCGCCTTGATTCTGCGGTGGGTACAGTAACTTGCATGCCGAATCTACGCCCACAATGGGGAGGCATGTCGCTTGCCCCGAGACGCGTGTAGGAGAAGCAAACCACATGTCCTCCCCGCTCGGCCGCTTGGTCGTGACGATGCCATTGTCCCAATCGCCGACCTTGACGATGCCCAGGACGAGACCGCGTAGACGCTGCCACCAGTGAGACGAGCGCGTGTGGTCCGGATAGACTGCGCCAATTGGACGACGTGGCGTAGAACTGATGGGCGACAGCACGCACATCGTGTGGACGGGCAGATTGGGGCCGGCACTTCGCACTGCTGGCACCAGCTCACGACGATGGTGTCAACGGCCCACGCGACCAACACGAACCCCTACGAGCGCCACTCACCGGTCGACCGCCACGGCCCTTGGGAAACGTCACGCGTCCGGCGCCCCCGTTCGCTACCGCAATTGACCGCTCCGCGTCGCAACTGCTAGCCTCATTTTGGACAACAACCGAGGCGGAGTCGGTTCCCGATGGGCTTTTCTGTGCCAGACGTCGCGCGCACCTCCGGCCGCCTTTGCCCGACCTGTGGCAGGACGGCCGACGTGAGGCAGTGCCCACACGACGGCTCGCCGACGTTCTACGTTGCGGGCCATCTTGAGCACCAAGGCCCGGTCGCACTGGGCGAACGCGTCGGCAGCTACATCGTGCACGCGCCGATTGGCCGCGGCGGCCACGCGACCGTCTACCGCGCCGAACGCGCGTTGGGCCTCGGTGACGTGGCGCTGAAAGTGTTGCACATCGACCGCGCCGACCCGCAGGGGGTCAGCCGCTTCTACCGCGAGGCACTGATCGGCGCGCAACTGTCGCACCCGAACACCGTGCGTGTGCTGGACGTTGGGCAGGCGGACTCAGGTGCGATCTTTCTGGCCATGGAACTCCTGCACGGCCAGACCTGGGAGGCGCGGCTGCTGGACCTGGAGGCGGAGGGCGGGACAATGCAGCCAAAGGAGGCGGCCGCCATTGCCGCCGAAGTGCTGCGCGGACTCGCCGAAGCGCATGATCAGGGGGTAATCCACCGCGACCTCAAGCCGAGCAACGTGATGCTGGCGGAGGCCGGCGGCGAAACGTTTGTGAAGATCATGGATTTCGGCGTGGCGCATGTCCTGCTCTCCGGGCTGACCGAGGATGGCCGCGCGGTCGGGACGCCTGCGTACATGAGCCCAGAGCAGTGCAGCGGTGGCAAGCTGGACGGGCGCGGCGACTTGTACGCGGTGGGCGTGGCGCTGTATCGCGCGCTCACTGGGCGCTTACCATTTTCCGAGTCCAGCACGCTGGGCATGATGTACGCACATGCGAACCTGCCGCCCACCGACATCGCGACGGTGGCCAACCAGCCGTTGCCGCCGGGTCTCGCCCCCGTAGTGATGCAAGCGTTGGCGAAGGCCCCCGAGGACCGATTTGTCGACGCGCGCGCGATGCGCCAGGCGCTGGAAGCGGTTCTGAACGGCAGGCCGCTCGATGAACAGCGTCCCGTTCCGTCCCCAAGTCCTGCGCGCATGGACGTCGATGGCGACGGCACGCCTGCGACGTCCAAGGTGGCGGCAAGGCCGTCCATCGCGCAGTCACGCCGACTTCCTTGGCGCTACAGAGTTGTGGCGACGGTCGCAGCGCTCGGGGCGGTCGCGTCTGTACTCCTCGCGTTCACCGTTAGGACGGGCGGCGATCCGGCGCCAACGCCAACGCCGAAGCGTCTGGCGGCGGTCAGCCCCCCGGTGGTCGCTAAGTCCGCCGCGCGGTTGCCGGAGGTGGCAGTTGCGCCGATGGCTGTGGTCACTGCACCGGTCGAGCCCGCTACACCGCTGGGCGCGGTGAAGCCGGCGGTTGGGACGATCCACGCCCGCACACCCAGCGCCACGCGCCGGCCACGTAGCCACACGCCGACAGCGCCAGTGCTGCCGCCATGACCACGCTCCGCCTCGCGCTCGCCTGCGCGTTGACATTTGCGTACCTGATGCCTGCGGTCGCCCACACACCTGCGGTCATGCGGACGCGTGCGCTGGTGCTGTCGGCTCAGGCCAGAAAGGCGTACGACGCCGGCAAGTTCGAACGTGCGGCCAACCTCTACCGCTTGGCAGCGCAGGCGGATGCCGACGAGCCGACTTACCTCTGGGGCGTTGGGAAGAGCGAGCAGATGGCCGGCAGATGCCCAATGGCTGACAAGGCGTTCACCGAGCTCAGAGCGCGGTTGCCGACCGGTCACGCCCTGCTTGAGCGCGTCGCGAAGGCCGAGGGGATCTGCCATCCACCGCCGCCGCCGGATCCGCCGCGATCGGTGGTCGTTGTCCCGATTGCCGTCGCGCCGACGCCTACCCAGGAACTGGAGCCGGTGCTCAGGCCAGAGCCTACGGCGCTCGTCCAGACGCCCGTGATGCCCGAGATCGCGGTCGTGAAGCCGCGGCAGCGAGAGTCGCAGGTGCCATGGACGCTGTGGGCCGGAATCGGCGCGGGTGTCGCTGCGGCAGCGACTGGCGCATGGGCGGGCTGGGCGTTCGCCGACCTCGACGGTCAGGTTGGCCATATGAGCCCCGCCGATGCGCGCGAGCGACAAGTCACCATCAACGGCGTGTCGACGGCGACGGCCATCCTGGGCGCGCTGGCCATTGCAGGCGTGGGACACGGCGTGTTGTCGTACCTGCACGCCGGGCAACGGGACTGAACCGGGACACTGGCACGCTCCTTGCATCGCCCTCAACGGCGCAACGGGCACCTGACTGCAAGAGCGGAACGACATGAACACGACACCGGACATGCCCAGCCTGCTCCCTGACCGCTCGGACGCGTCCGGCTGGTCGTGGCGCCTGCATGTACTGACCGCGGGTGATCCGGCTTGGCTCGGCCGCGTCCTGCGATTGGGCGTAGGCGCGTGGACGATTGGCCGGGATCTGGGTGATACGCCGGGGCCGCTCCAATCGGCCGACCCACTGGTCTCGCGCGTGCACCTTCGCTTGGGCGTGCGCGCGGGCGCGTCGTCCATCACGGTGGAAGACCTCGCGAGTCGCAATGGCACGTGGGTGAATGGTCGTTTGGCGGTGCACGCTGAAATGGCGCATGGCTCCGTGCTGCGGTTTGGCAACACCGTCGCGGTGCTGGAAGCAGACTCGGGCCGGCATCACGGCTTTGAGGCGCCGACGCCAGACGTGCCGGGCCACAGCGAGCGTGCACGGCAGATCCGCCATGAGCTGGAGCGGGCGGCCAAAGCTGTGTTGCCCACGCTGATCGTCGGCGCGACGGGCACGGGCAAAGAGCACGCGGCGGTCGAGATTCATCGGCGCAGCGGCCGGCGTGGGCCATTGGTACGACTGAATATCGCGGCGGTGCCGGAGACCCTGTTCGAGGCGGAACTCTTCGGCTCGGCGCAGGGCGCGTATACGGGAGCTCAAAAGGCGCGCGCAGGACGCGTCGTGGAGGCCAATGGCGGCACGCTGGTGCTGGACGAGATTGGCGAGTTGCCGCTCCCGTTGCAGTCCAAGCTGTTGCGCGTACTGGAGGAGCGGACGGTCCGGGCACTTGGCGCGCACATGGACACGCAGGTCGACGTGAAGTTCCTTGCTTCGACGAATGCAAACCTCGACGAGTTGGTGCGACAAGGTCGGTTTCGCGCTGACCTGCTGGCGCGGCTTCGCAGCCAGATGGTGTTCTTGCCACCGCTCTCCGACCGACGCATCGATATCCTGGAACTCGCCGACGTGGTTGTGCCGGCGAGTGTGGCGACGGCGACAGGTGCCAAGCAGTGGCGCGAGATCCTGCCGCCTGAAGCAGTGGAAGTGCTGATCCTGCGACCGTGGACCTACAACCTGCGCGAATTGAGAGCGACGCTCCTGGAGCACAGCCAGCACGCGGCGGACCCCGTGACACTGGTGACATGGCTGCGACCCGCGCCGGTACGGACAGCGGCGCGCGAGACGAGCGAGATGCTGGCGCCGACCTTGCCCAATGCACTCGTCCGCAATGCCTTGCCGGAAGTGCGTGGCAAACGCCGTGGCCCGTCGCGGCGGGAGCTTGAGCAGCTGATCGTCGAGACCTCCGGTAACGTGGAAGAGATCGGCCGGCGCCTGCAGTGCGCCCGACGACAGGTCTATCGCTGGCTTGAGGCGGTGGACCTCTCGACAGACCTGCTCGTGGCAGCACGGCACCGCGCGATCGAGGAGGCGAAGTGGCGCGAATAGCCGGGACGCTCCTTTGGCTCGTTCTCTGTAGCAGTTGCTGGCGCGACCCGGACGCGGTCGCCGCGCGCTTTGCCGCGAGCACGCCCGAGTCGAACGATGCAGCCAGCCTGCCGGACGTCGCCACGCCCACTTGCCCGGAGGGCGGTGAGTGCAACGATCGGGCGCCCTGCCTCCTCGCGCCCAAGTGTGTCGGCGGCCAGTGCGTCGGTCCCGAGCGCTACTGGTCGCGCACGGTCCCGGTCACCAGCGATCGCGACCAAATCGACGCGATTCAGCCCACCGGCGGCGGCGGTCTGGTCGCGGTTGGCCATGCCGATGTCTCGACAGCTCCGCTTGGCCTTACGAGCCACGTTTTTGCGATGCACCTCGGCGCGGACGGTCAAGCCATCGGTGGACAGCCGCCCAAGCCGCTGTGGCTCAAGCAGGATGCGGTGCACGACCACGTGCTCGCCGGCATCGTGCCGCTCGGCGGGACGCACTATCTCGGCGTCGGACGGCACACGGATGTCGATGTCGCAGGCCCGCTCGGCACGCCCCCGCGCAACTGGGCCTGGTGGATGCTTTTTGACGCCGACGCCGGGCCGTTGTTCGATGGCAAGCTGGAAGTCGACGGTTCGCATGCTTGGCACGCCATTGCCCAGACGGCGAGTGGCGTGTCGCTGGCCGTGGGCGTATTGGACCAGTCGGCGCTGCTGACGCGTTTCACCGCGACCGGTGACAAGGGCTGGTCGCGCGTGCTCCTGCCCGCGGACGTGACGCGCGCGCGGCTGGAAGCCGTGACTGCCGTGCCTAAAGCGGGCGAAACGTGGGTCGCGGCCGGTTACACGGTCGACGATGCCGGGAACGCCAGTGGCGGTTGGGCGGTCGCGCTCGCGGGGCCGAACACCGACGTGGCGTGGAATCAGACCTATGCGCCGTCGGAAAAGGCATCGGCAGCGTTCTACTGGATCGGTGCCGCGAATTCCGACGAGGTGCTGGCACTTGGCACGCTCTGGGTCCAGGAACCGGGGGCCCGCGCGGCCGAGTATGCCGGCAACGGCATGGCCAAGGCATGGCTCGTGCGGATCAACAGCCTCGACGGTCACCGGATCGCCGAACGCACCTGGCAATGGCCCGGCAACCCCGGCGCCTTCGCCGTACTCGCTCCGGACCGACTTGTCGTCTGGCAGACTGCCGCGACCGGCGACCCGCAAGGCGCGCTGCGCTGGCTGGACGCGGTTGGCAACCCGCTCTCCACGTCCCAATTCCCGCGGGAATCCATCGTGCAAATCGCCGGGCACGCCGACGGGACCGTGTCGCTCGCCGGATTGACCAACGCCGGCAATGGCGACAGCTATTTCGCGCGTGTCAGCCCATGGGGTGCGACGGGCTGCACCGACGCCGACGCCTGCGCCGCGCAGTCCCTCGCGAGCTGCGATGATGGCCAAGCCTGCACCGCCGACCGCTGCGACGCGGCGCTCGGCTGCACGCACACACGACTGCCCGACGCGAGCCCCTGCGCGAACGGCACCTGCCATTCTGGAGCGTGCACACCATGAACCGCTTGCTTTTGCTTCTTGTTGTTTCCGCCTGTCACGCCACGCGACCCGGGGATTCGGGCCAGAGCGAGGAAGATGCGTTCGCCGATGTGCCCGCCATCGACGTTGCCGCGGAAGCAGCTGAAGTGGATGTGGCGATATCGACGGATATTGCCGCGCAGGACCTCGGCGACACGGCCGGCCCGTGCGACGATGCCGACCCGTGCACAATCGACGACGTCTGGGGCGCCGACGGCTGCAAAGGCAAGGCCAAGAGCTGCGACGACGGCTCGCCGTGCACCGTCGACGTCTGCCAGTTGGACGGCACGTGCACGAACAAGCCGAACATGCACTGGGACTGCTTGCCCGACCTCATCGTCTTCACGCCGCAGCGGACGGCGCAGGTGACGACCGTGGCGCTTCCGGAAGATGGCACGATTGTCGCGCCGCTGCACGGGACGCAGGTCGCCAAGCTGACCGTTCAGGGCCAGGACGTGGCGATCGCGTCCGGCCCAGCTTTTGCCACGACGCTCGCGCTGGTCTGGGGGCCGCAGGCGGTCGTGACGGCGCTGGTGGACCAGTTCGGCGGCACACGCGCGCGCACGCAGGGGGTGACGCAGTCGAGCCAATGGGCGGCGCCGGACACGCCGATTGCCGCAGCGGTGCTGCAGGGTGGAGCGCTGGACCCGCCGGACGCGATGACGGTGACGACGCCGTACACCGCCCAGCCGCACGCGGTGAAGTGGCAATTTGCCCTGCCGACGTCGGGCGCGACGTGGTTTGCCCAGCCGACGCCGGTGAATCCGCTGGTGACGCCGCCACAGGGCGATCTGGGCATTCCGCTGCACAGCGCGTGCACGACCGTTACCTTCGACAAATCGCCGTCAGCCACGCCGCGCTGGCAAATCACCGCGGATCTGCTGAACGCGGCGCTGCGGGCGTCGTGGCTCGCGGGCGCACTGGAGGACGACATCTCGCCTTTGATCGCCGACGTTTATCCGCCGCTGACGTTCACCGGGACCATTCACGGGCGCTCGCCGTGGCAGCTCAACGCGTGCCAGCCGGGCGCGTGGACGCTGACGCTGCTGGACCTGCAGTTCGACATCGTGGGCCACCTGGGCGACGCAACGTTTCCGGTGCAGGTGTTCATGACGCTGACCGCGCCGGCGGACGTGGTGCTGAACGCGGGCGCGCTGGAACTGCGGCTGGGTAGCCCGGTGCAGGTGCTGACGGACGTGACGGTGCTGCCTGACACGTTCCAGGGCACGGACGGAGCGGTCGGGATCGCCCAAGCGGGGCACGACAAGATGGCGCCGGTGCTCGTGCAGGGGTGGCAGAAGGCGGCGTTGGTGAGTTTGGCGGTGCCGGGGGCGACAACCGTGACGTTGAAGCCTGGCGTGATGGTCGTGCAGTAGCTGGGACTTGTCTGGGACTGTATCGGGACTGTCCCGCGCCTGGATGCGTGTTTTGAGTTCGAACGCGGGGACTTTGGGGCCGAATCGGCCACGGACCTTCTGCGCATCACTCGTAACCTACTATGAATACTTGACAAAATCAGGGTAATCTCGTGTTGGCACTGCGCTTGCAACACGTCGAGCGGGACGGTGTTTGAATCATCGAGGCCGCGACCGAGGCAGGGCGCCCGGATCTGGACTCGAGAATCAGCCGGCACTCGTCGATTTACGGTAGGCCGGGAGAAGGTCATGCGCAAGAAGCCGCAAGAATACGTCAGACAAGCGTTGGGGATTAGCGGGTTGTCGCGACTCGTCGCTGGTTGCTGGACGAAGGCTGCCGTGGACGGCTGTGGCACCACAGGTCGCAAACCACGGCTGGGCAACCCACGCAGTCCGCTTGCGTGGATCCCTCCGGGTCGGGCCTGGTCAAGGCTGTCCACGCCGCCCTCAACGCCCTGACCGCCCGCAGCGACGGCGGCGGCGACGCCGGCACCTTGGACATAGGCCCCCACTACGCACCTTGAATCTTCCTTTTAGCACCGGAGCAACGAACATGCGTTTCCTTCCCATCGCCTTCGCGACCCTCACGCTCACCGCGTGCGTGTCCCAAGTTTTCACTCGCCACTCCACGCCTGCCGCCGTCGATCCCAACGCCGGCTCGGCCTACCCGCTGGAAATCCAGTACGACCTGCTCGGCACCGGGACGGCAGAAGCGTGCGTCGAGGCGCGCATCGGCCAGGACCCCGACCAGTTGGCCCCATACATGGCTGAAGAAGCGCGTTACAAGGCGATTGAATCCGTGAAGGGCGCCGACAACCTGCTCTATGTACGCACTGCGACCGTTCGCCAGGACCGCCGCGTCTGCGTTACCGTGACTGGCCGTGCTTATGCCATCAAGCACCTGCACGCGCGCCCTGCCGAGGCGTTCGCGCCCGCGCCGAAGTGATGTCCATGCTGCGTCGCCTCGCCATTGCCGCTTGCTTGCTGGCCAGTACCGCGTGCGTCTCTGCCGCGCAGAAGCGTTATGCCAGCCCGATCACGCCCGTAACCGACGTGGCGCAGCTGTATCCGGCGGAGATCGAGTACGAGTTGCTCGGTCCGGCGACGGGCAAAGCCTGTGCGATGTTGCGCGATTTGCCGATCGAGCTGCCGCAGCTGTTTCAAAAGGAGCGCTCGGTCGGCCACGTCCTGCTGTACGAGCACGCCAAGTACGATGCTTTGGGCCACGTGCCGAACGCGGATGCGCTGCTGGAAGTGCGCGGCGTCGCGGAGACGCACAATGGCGAAGAGTGCGTGACCGTCACTGGCCGGGCGTACCGGATTAGCGGTCTACGCACGCGGGCGGCGGCGATTGCACTGGCGGCGCCGGTGCCGGACGGAGCGGCGGGCATGCTTGGTCAGGCGGAGTCAGCCGCGGTGGTGGAGACGGCGTCGTCGGCACCAACTGTTGAGCCCGTCGCAGCCATGACTGGTTGGCACTACGGCATGCACTTCGATCTGGGCGCCGGTGGGTTGCTGGTCGACAACCCGGATCCACACTTTGCCATCGGTGCGTTGGCAGAGCTCGACGGCGAAGTGACTGGCTACCGCTTCGGTTTGCGCTTCGCGAACGACTTCACGTCCACGTCTGGCGGTTTTACCGGTCTGATCGCGAGTGCGGAAGCCAATTGGACGCCTACCTGGCACCGCCTGGCGCGACATTACGCGATGGCGATCGGCGTATCGCTCGGCGCAGGCTCGCTCAGCACCAGGCCAGTGGGTGGCGTCATCGCAGTGCCTGATTCCAGCGGTTACGATGGCTACAGCTACGATTCGGGCAGCCAATACCACAACAGCAGCGCCGCGGTCACGCTGGAGTTGAACATGACGCCGTGGCGCTTTCGATTCGGCGCGAATGGCCAAATGGAACTCGCAGGCGTGGTGTCGGTCGGCGTCGTCAACGGCCGGCGCTGGAGCCAGACGGAGTCCTACGTATCGGGGCAGGGCTACACCTATGGCGAACCGACGCTACAGCCCAGCGAGTGGCTGACCTCAGCGCGAGCCGTCGCGCAATTTGTCTATTGGTTTCAATAATGCCCCGACCATGCGGTTGTCCCAAGTGACACTTGTTGCGCTTGTTACAATTGCTGAAACGCGGATTGTGGCAGGCGACGCGGGGTCGAGTACCTGACACCAGGGCTGCCTGATGACTTCCCGGCGGCGACGATGTGCGACTTTGGGGGCGGAATGGCGGTTGCGCGCAAGGGTTACAGGAAGTCTTGGCCAACGGACGCGACGCCACGCGCGGGCACTCGCTCGGTTGCACTGTGCGCGTGCGCTTTGGCGATTCTGTGCGCCGCTCCAGCCCACGCCGACAAGGCTACTGCCGCCTCGAACATGTCCCGCGCCGCGCTGACTGCCTATGAATCCGCCGACTACGCCCGTGCTGGCGACCTCTACGTCCAAGCCTACAAGACGGATCCCAAGCCGGAGTTCCTGTTCGGCGCTGCGCGTTCTGCCCATCTGGGCGGCGATCTCGATCGCGCAGATGAGCTCTACAAGACGCTGATGACGCTGCCCGGCGTCGAGCCGGTGCTTGTCAACAAGGCGCGCGGCTACGTCGCCGACGTGCGGATAGCACGCGCTGATCGCAAGGCCCGCGAGGCCAAGGCCGTCGAGGCACGAGGCGACAAGGCGCTGGCTGCGCGGCTTTGGCTCGATGCTGTGGCGCTGAACCCGGCGCGCGTGGACTGGCTGATTCAGCTTGGACGCGCGCAGGCGGACGCGGGCGATCGGCAGGCGGCGATTGCCACCTACCGCCGATACCTGAAGGACGCACCGGCTGCCGACGCCGATCGCGCCGAAGCCCAGGCGCGGCTGGCCGCGTTGGAACCGGCGGAAAAGGCTCCCGCCGCTGCTGCGATGTCCACAGCCGCGCCCGCGGTGGTGGTTGAGCGCCACGTCGATGCGCCTGAGGCCGCAGGCCCGGGCACGCGGAAGATTGCGGGATGGTCCGCTCTCGGCGCCGGTGGCGCACTGGGCTTCACCGGCCTTGTTGTGTACCTCTTGGCCAAGAGCGACGACTCCGCACTGCAGACGGCGCTGGCCCAGCGCGACGTGGCCGGTCACATCAGCGGCGTTACCCTGAGCGACGCACGGACGCGCCAGAACAGCATCGATACGCGCGAGACGACAGCTGCTGTGCTCGCCGGCGTGGCAGTGGCCGCCGTCGGCGTCGGCACCTGGCTTTGGCTCGGCGATTCGCAGACCGTCGTGGTCACGCCAACGCTGAACGGCGCCAGCCTCGCGATGAGGTGGTGATGAAGGCGCACGGCTGGTTACTGGTTGTTCTCACCACATTGGCGGCGTGCAAGGGTGTGCTGCCGGCTGATGCGGAATTCGCATCGGAATACGACTCCTTGACCGGCACCGACGCGGCAGGCTTGCAGGATAGCGATGTGACGTCTGGTTCGGATAGCGCCACCGTGGATGCGGCGGAGGCAATCGACGGCGCGGACGACGCGACCGCAGCCAAAGACGCCACCGCGGACGAAGTTGGCGTCGCGGACGCTGCGCCAGATGCGGCGGCTGGAGACGCGGCCGATGGCGATGCCGACGACGCCGTGGACATGACTGGCCCCGCGGATGCTCCGGACGTTGCCGCCGGCGACGAAGTGGACACCGCGGCCGACGCGGACGTGGCCGAGGCCGGTGAAGTTGAGTCGGGCGCCGATGCAACGGCCGATGGCAGCGACGGAACGGTGGAAGTGCCGGACGCCCCAGTCGCGGATGCCAGCATTCAAGATGGTGACGCCCAAGCGGGCACGACCGACGCCCATTCGGCCGTGGATGCCGCGGATGCCGCGCCGGTCGGTGACGCGAGTGACGTTACAGCCACGGGCTGCACCGCCACCGCTTGCGATGACGGCAACCTCTGCACGATCGATTCTTGCGGCGTCGCGGGCGACTGCCAGCACCTCTCCAATGCAATCGACTGTCCCGACGACGGCGTGACCTGCACCACGGACACCTGCGCGTTTGGCGTGTGTCTCCATGCCGTCGCCGCGGGCACTTGTCTCATCGCCGGGACATGCTGGACTGGCGGCGATTGGGCTGAGGCGACGCCGTGTCTCTTGTGCTCGCCGGCCAAGAGCAAGGAGTCCTGGACGCTCGGCGGCGGCGCCTGCTTCATCAGCAACGCGTGTTTCACGACGGGCGCTACGCAATCGGCTGGCTGTCAGGCGTGCTTGCCGGCCGACGCCACGAACACCTGGAGTGTGGTCGCGGGCGCTTGCGACGACGGCGACGCCTGTACCCTCGGCGACATGTGCTCCGGGAGCACGTGCGGCGCTGGCACTGGCACGCCAGACTGCGACGACCTGAACGCGTGCACCGCAGACACTTGCGCGAAGATTGGCGGTTGCCAGCACAGCGCCGCCGCAGGACCATGCGATGACACCAACATTTGCACGCAAGGGGACGCCTGCGATGGCGGCAAGTGCACCGGCAGCGCGCTGGATTGCAGCGATAGTTTCGTCTGCACAACCGACGCTTGCGACCCGACGAAAGGCTGCACCCACACGCCGGTCAACAGTGCGTGTGACGACGGCGTCGCGTGCACGACCGATGCCTGCAGTTCGAGCTCCGGCTGCAGTCACACGCCCGACAATTCCATGTGTGACGACAAAACGACGTGCACGAACGACACCTGTTCCGCCACCAGCGGTTGTGGCCATGCGGACGACGCAACGACGTGCAACGACGGCAACGTCTGCACGACCGACTTTTGCACGAGCGGCGCCAGCGCCTCAGGGTGCACGCACAGCGACGCGACCGCCGGAACCGCCTGCAGCGACGCCAATATTTGCACGGTGGCTGACGCGTGCGTCGCCGGTGCTTGTCAGGGCATCGGGCCAATCTGCGGCGACGGCGTCTGTGGCTGTGGCGAAACGACGACGTCCTGCGCCGCTGATTGTCAGGGCGTGTGCGGGAACGGCGCATGCGATGGCGACGAGACCGCGTTTGGCTGCCCCAGCGACTGCGGCTACCTCGTGAGCCACTTGGGCGGAACTTGCACACAGATTGGCTTCAAGGACTCGTGCGGCGACGGCTACGTCTGCGTGGCGCGATCCGCGGGCGGCGGCGGCAACATCTGCGTTGCCGATTTCGAGACATGGCTGCCGCTGCCGGACGGGCACACGGCCAGCGACTTCGATGATTTCTCGGATTACGTCGCGGACAAGAAAACCGGGCTGGCGTGGGCCAAAGTCCCGCTGGCGCAGGCGCTCTGGACTCCAGCGTCAACGGCTTGCAGTAGTGCGAGCTTCGGAGGCTTCAACGATTGGCGGACGCCGACTGTGGCAGAGCTCACATCGATCGTTTCGCGGATCAAATGGGCTCCAGCCTACGCAGGCGTGCCGCTGACATGGCCGACCGAAACCTACGCTTACCAGTACTGGACGACGGTCCTGTATGGCAGCAACGCCGCGGGCGGCTGGCTCGTTGATTTCACCTATGGAAACCCGAGCACCGGCGGCCTGGCCAACCCATTCCTCGTGCGCTGCGTGCGATGATGGTGGAGACATGCAACTACTCAAGCTAATTATTGTTCTGCTGGCTTTCGCCGGACTCGCTCAACTGCGTTTGTTGGGTGACCCGCGTGAACGGAGCACGGTGCCTGCCGCCTCTCCGGTGGGACGGTTTGTTGTCCAGGACGCGGGACAGACGGTGTTTGACCGTGTCAGCGGCCTCCACTGGCAACAGGGCGAGGCGGCGACACTCATGACGTGGGCCGCCGCGAAGACTTGGTGCGCGAACAACACGCCAACGCTTCCCGGCGTCGGTTGGCGCATGCCGACGATCGGTGAACTGCAGCAATTGATCGACCGGCAAGCTCCGCACGCACCGTACATCGATGACGCGTTTGCCAGCACGTCCAATCAACTGTTTTGGACCACGTCACCCGCTGAACCCAACTTCGCGTGGCTCGTACGATTCCAGTTCGGTTACACGTCAACGGCCTACGTTTTGGATGCGGGCGCCGTCTTTACCGTCAGATGCGTCAGGTAGCCAGCCCAGGCAGGACCGGGCGACGTGCCGGACCCAGATGTCAGTCGCGAGCGCGGCTTTGATCACGTCTTTGACCTCTGCGAAGCGGCTTGTCGCGGGCTCCTCGCGGAGCTCGTCGCCGGGCTGTAGGCGCCGCAGCCGGCAACTGCGTGGTCACGGCTACTCCTTCAACCGCTCCAACAGACTCTGCCGCACCGCACCCGCATCGGCCGATCCGCGCAGCTGCTTGAGTACCGCACCGATAAACACGCCCAAGAGTTTCTGGTCGCCGGCACGGAACCGCGTCACTTCACCGGGCATGCTGGCCAGAACCGCATCGACTGCGGCGAAAATCGCGGAATTGTCGTCGACCTTCCCCAGCCCCATCGCAGCGATGAGCGCAACCGGATCGCCGCCGTTCGCCACCAGATGGGCCAGCAACTGTTTGCCGGCCTGCACGGTGATGCGACTGCCATCCACCAGGGCGACGAAGTGGCCAAATGTCGCGCCATCCAAAGAAATCTCGCCGAGCGGACGGCCTTTGCGCAGCCCTTCCAGGTCGTTCAGGAACCAGCGGCTGAGCGACAGTGGATTGGGATGTGCGCGCAGTGCTTGATCGAAGAACGCCACGATTGCAACCTCTTCCGATAGCAGGTCCGCCGCGTCCGCATCCAATCCGAGCGCACAGTACCGACCATGGGCCGCCGCCAATTCCGGGGTTGATGCCCGCCGTTCCGCCCGCCACTCCACGCGGTTCTTCTTCTGCGTCGCGTCTTTCCCGGGCAGGTCTTTTCTCGCTTCCGGCGCCTCCTTGCGGCGATCCGGCCGACCGTCCGTTCGCCCCGGCGCTTTGGTCCACGTGTCGCGCAGGCCAATGACTCGATTCCACACAGGTTTGCTTGGCTCCGAATCCACCGGATCGCTAAAGAAATAGCCGACCCGCATCAGCTGCACGTGCGTTCCCGCCGGCAATTCGGCCGCTGCCGGTTCCATTTGCCCTTGGAGCACCTGCAGCGCATCCGGGTTCATGTGCGGCAAGAAATCGCCATCCGCGTCAGGCTGTTCCACCGTAAACAAACGGTCATACAAGCGAAGTTCGCAATCCAACGCATGCGTCGCGTCCACCCAATGCAGCGTGCCCGCGGGCTGGCGTCCGTCCTTGGTCTCGCCACCACGGGTATCCAGATCCACCGTTCCGCGCAGGCCAATCACCTCGCCGTCTTCCCGCACGACTTCATCGCAACGCACAAAGTACGCGCCGAACAGCCGCACTTCCTTGCCAACCGACAGGCGCTTCCAATCCGCCGGCGGGTCTTCCGAGAAATCATCGCGCTCGATCAGAATTTCGCGACCAAACGGCACCTGGCGCGTTGCCGATTCGCCCGATTTCCACGGAATCGTCAGCAAATCCGTGTGTCCCAGCGGCCAGTTGGTCAGTTGCAGGCTCAGCGGTTGCAACACGGCCATCGCCCGCGGCGCGCGTTTCTCCAGATCCTGGCGTACGCAGAATTCCAACTTGCCAATGTCGACCAAGCTGTTGTTTTTGGCCACGCCGATCAAGTCGGCAAAATCCCGCAGCGCTTCTGGTGTCACACCGCGCCGGCGCAGCCCGGCAATCGTCGGCATTCGCGGATCGTCCCAGCCATTGACACGCTTTTCTTCCACCAATTGCAAGAGCTTGCGCTTGGACATCACCGTGTAGCCCAAGCCCAGCCGCGCAAACTCGTACTGCCGCGGCCGCGGATTCCACGGCTCGCCGTCGGCGTTGCGCGTGTGATCCAGCACCCAGTCGTACAACTCGCGGTTGGACTCAAATTCGAGCGTGCAGATCGAATGCGTGATGCCTTCCACCGCGTCTTCCAGCGGATGGGCATAGTCGTACATCGGGTACATGCACCACGTGTCGCCCGTCCGATGGTGGTGCGCGTGACGAATCCGGTACAGCAGCGGGTCGCGCATCAGCAAGTTGGGATGGCTCATGTCGATCTTGGCGCGCAGCACGCACGTGCCGTCGACGAACGCACCAGAGCGCATCGCCCGGAACAGGATCAGGTTCTCAGCGACGGAGCGCGTGCGAAATAGACTGTCCACACCAGGTCGGCCAAAATCGCCGCGATTCTGACGGATTTCTTCGACATTCTGATGGTCCACGTAGGCATCGCCGCACTCGATCAGCCGTTCCGCCGCGGCGTACATCTGCTCAAAGTAGTCGGACGCAAAGCGCACATCGCCTGCCCACTCAAAGCCCAGCCAGCGCACGTCTTTTTGGATGGACAGCACATAGTCGACGTCCTCCTTGACTGGATTCGTGTCGTCCATCCGCAAGTTGCACGTGCCGGCGTAGTCGCGCGCGAGGCCGAAATTCAGGCAAATCGACTTGGCGTGGCCGACGTGCAAGTAGCCATTGGGCTCCGGCGGAAAGCGCGTAGCGACGCGGGTGACGCGGCCGGCTGCGAGGTCGGCATCGATGATATCAGTGAGGAAATTGGCGCGGCGTATGGTCATGGCAACTCTGCCCGCCCAAGCGCGGCGGGGAGGGCAGTGATCGCCTATTGCCGAGGTTTGGTCAAGGTTTGTCGCCGATCGGGCGCATCCGCAAACTGATCTTCGATCTGATTCCGCAGACTTCCAGCCGCCCGCTGTGCCAGTAGCCTCGTAACCTCGCAAAATGACAATGATGGCGTATCGTTCCGGTGACTTCAAAACCACCGCGTTCACCGTGA
>CAIYBN010000137.1 GCA_903924465.1 uncultured Myxococcales bacterium
GGCACGCACATTGACTGCCAGTTCCCCATCACGACCGCCATCACGCCGATTGGCGCGACCTCCTGCTGCCCCGGCGCGGGCGGCCACGACACGGACACCGACGATCGCTGCGACGCGAACGCAGGAGACTGGGACAACAAGACGTGGTCGTCGTTGAAGTTCGCCATCACCGATCAGCACTACTTCGTGTACCAGTACCTGGCCAACACGTCGTCGCTGAGCGCCGCGCTGGCGACCGGTAAGGCCCACGCTGACCTCGATTGCGACGGCATCCTGTCGACGTTCTCGCTGGCCCTCAAGGGTGATCCGAACGCGACGCACGCCGAGTGCGACCAGGTCGGCTCCGGCGCGATCTTCCGTGAGAACGAGACCGAATGATTCGGTAGCGTGCACGGACGGTTCGCCGTCTGACAAGCTCACGATGGATTGAGTTGGCGAAGGCCCCGGGGGAAACTCCGGGGCCTTCGTGTTTGTGGCGGCTGGTGGTGCAGCATCCGGAGCATGCGCCAGCCTCCTCCCATTGCCCGTCCGCGGTCGTGTCGCACAAGTCAACGGATCCTTCGTCCCTCGCGCGGTTGGCCGGTTTTGCAACGCGTCTTGCTGCACCGGTCGTCTTGCCTCGTCACGGTCTTCTGGCGAGTCGGGTTCAGACTTCTGCGCGACGTGCTAATCCCCTCGCGGATCCGCGGCATCGCGCAGCCCGTCGCCAATGAAGTGCAAGGCGAACAGCGTTCCCGTCAACAGCGACCCGGGATAGATGATCAGCCACGGATGCTGCGCCATCAGCCGCGCACCTTCGGAAATGAGCGTGCCCCAGCTCGCTGCCGGCGGTTGCACGCCCAGACCCAGAAAGCTCAGGAATGCTTCTTCCACGATGACCGCAGGCACCGAAAGCGTCGCGTAAACGACGATCGGTCCCAGCGCGTTGGGTAGGATGTGCCGCCAGAGAATCCGCGTCTGGCCCACGCCGATGGCGACCGCCGCTTCCACGAACGGCCGGCGCCGGAGACTCAGCACCTGGCCGCGGACGATCCGCGCCATGGAAAGCCACGAGACCGCGCCCAGCGCGACGAACAGGTTGACCGTCGAACGTCCGGCAACGACCAGCAGCAGGATCACGAGGAACAGGAACGGCAGGCCATACAGCACGTCCACGACGCGCATCATCAAGCCGTCCCAGCGTCCGCCGAGCCAACCCGACAGTGCGCCGTAGCTGACGCCGATCACCACGCTGATGCAGGTGGCCAGCAGCGCGATCGCGAGCGAGACGCGCGCGCCAAACAGAAGCCGCGCCAGCAGATCGCGGCCTTTCTGATCTGTGCCCAGCCAGAACGTGTGCAAAGCCGGCTGACCGGGAAATTCGTCGCGGTCGATCGCCAGGTCGCCGTTTCGGTCAAAATCGCGCAACAGCTGATTCTGCTGGAGCCGCGACCAGCGCGTTTGGCCGATGACCTCCTGGCGACTGAGAAGACCGTCGCGGTTGGCGTCCAGCAGTTCGAATCCACGTCGACCGAACAGACCCAGATCGCCGATCGCCTGGGCCACACGGGGATCATGCCAGTCCGCCGGAGTCTGTGGGTATTCCTGCATGCTGATCAGGCCGTCGGGCACGCGCTTGCCGGCCACAGGCTGGTCATGTCCTTGGGCTGTGTCCTTGAGATCATGCAGGAAAGCAAAGAATCGCTCAGCCCACCAGGCAGTCTGCAATTCCGGGCAGTGAAGGCCCGTCACGGTCCGCGCGCAGCCGAGTTTACCGTCGTGGTTCCTATCCAGCAGTGCAAACGCAGTCTTGTCGCCGTCGTAGGTCGGAAAGTCGATGGCCACGTCTTGCGTGCCCGGCGGCGCGAAGACCCAGAACGTGTGCTGCTCGTCCTCGGAAAAGTGCAGCAGGTGGTGGCTGATCAGCGGGGCGAATAAGCCGCATAAGCCAACGCAGCCGACAAACCAGGCGCCGAACCAAGCGCGGCGGTTGTGGCGAAAGCGACGGAACGCCTCGCGCGCGGGGCTGCGGTCAGGCATGGTCCCCCCGCACGCGTGGGTCGAGCGCAGCTTGCAGGAGATCCACCAGCAAATTCGCGGCAATCAGCAGAGACGAATAGAGCACCACGGTGCCCATGACCATCGGATAGTCCCGGTTGACCGCCGCAGTCACGAAGAATTCGCCGACGCCCGGCACCTGAAAGACCTGCTCGATGACCGTGGAACCGGTGACGATGCCGGCCAACGCCGGTCCCAGAAAGCTCACGACTGGCAGGATGGCGGCGCGAAAGGCGTGGCGCAGGACCACCAAGTGCTCGGGCAGACCCTTGGCGCGCGCGGTCCGCACGAAATCCTGGCGCGCGACCTCCAACATGCCGGCTCGGGTCAAACGGGCGAACCAGGCGGCGTAGATGAGGCCCAGCGTCAGGACCGGGAGAATCTTGACCTGCGCGTGCGGCCAATCCAGGGCCAGCGGCTGCCAGCCGCCAACGTCAAGCCAGCGCAATTGAACGCAAAAGATCAGCTTGAGCAGCGGGCCGAGGACGATGGACGACATCGAGACCGCGAGCAGCGCACCGGTCATGGTGAGGTGATCGAGGCGACTGTTGGGATGCAGGCCGGACACCAGGCCCGCCGAAACGCCGAGCGCCAGCGCGAGCAGGAGCGCCAGAACACCGAGTTCCAGCGACACGGGAAACGCTTTGGCCAGCGTCGCCAGCACGGTTTCCGTGCCTTCCGACGCGTACGTCACGCCAAGATCGAGGTGCGCGTAGCTCCACATCGCCCGGCCGTACTGCTCCCAGCCGGACGTCGCCCGCGCCAGCAGTGGTTCGCCTGGACGCAGCGTGCGCCCGGGCTGGCCGACCACGGCGATCACCTGCAAGTCACGCGCGGCCAACTGGTGCTGTGTCTCACCATTTTGGCCGCGAACTTCCGCCAGTGGCTGACCCGCCAGCACCCATTGCCCAGGTTTGACGCGGAACTGCACGAGCGTGCCCGCCTTGTTCGCCGGCACGTCCGCCGCAAGCCCAAAAGTCCGCCGCAGGTTGGCTTCCACCGCAGGTGCAAGCGGCTTGTCGCGCTGAAACGGCCCGCCGGGCGCCAGCCGCATCAGGAGAAAGGACAGCGACGCGACGACCCACAGGGTCGCCAAGCCAGCCAGCAGTCGACGGAGCAGGAACCGCGCCATCGGCTATTGCCCTCCCGGCAGCGGTGGCAGCTGGATGACTTCGCCTTGTTGAATCCGCGCCCATTCCTCCGGCGTTGCCCAGCGCACGTATTTCAGCGGATGCATGTCCTGGGCGTGGCGCTCGTAGCCCAGCACGTACGGTCGCAGCAGGTACGACCACGTGTAGTGGTACAGCGGCGTGAGCGGCATGTCGCGGTCGAGAATTGCCTCCGCGCGGCGGAGCAGGGCGTTGCGCTTCTGCATGTCCGGCTCGGCCTGGATCGCCGCCAACACGCCATCGTACTCCGGCGATTTGTAACCCGAGTAGTTCGCCTTGGACTGGCTGTGAAACACTTCCAGGAACGTCAGCGGATCTGGATAGTCCGCGCACCAGGACGATCGTCCGATGGCGAAATCGCCCGCCAGCAGCGTCTTCAGCAGCGTGCCCCATTCCATGTTGGCCAGCTGCACCTGCACGCCGAGATTCTCCTGCAAGTTGCGCTGGACGAATTCGGCAATCAGCCGGTGCCCTTCGCCGGTGTTGAAGTACAGCGTGATCGGCGCGAGCCCTTTGCCCAGCGGATGACCGGCGTCCGCGAGCAGCTGCCGCGCGCGCTCGGGGTCAAAACCATCGCCGACAAACGGCGTGTAGCCATGGCTCGTGCGGAACAAGTCCGGCACCGTGTTGCTGGCCACCGGCTGGCCACCGCGCAGGATGTGCAGCGCCAGCCGTTCCTTGTCGATCGCCAGGTTCACGGCCTTGCGCACGCGAACGTCATCCATCGGCGGCCGGTCTACGCGAACGCTGAAATAGTACGAGCAGAGCTTGGGATCGCTGTGGAAATCCGGCCGCCCCGACGCACGCAGCCCGGGCGCGCGATCCACCGGCAGCGACACGTCGCCCTGCCACTGCGTTTTGCCGACTTCATACCAATCAAACGCGGTCTGATCGGACTCGGTGTGCAGCACGCTGATCGCGTCGAGCCACACGTGCTGTGCGTCCCAGTAGCGCGGATTCTTCACCAGTTCGGAGATCACGCGGTTCTCATGCTTCGTCAGCAGAAACGGCCCATTGGACACGATGTGCGCGGGCGTGCTCCAAGATTCGCCAAACTTCTCCATGACATGGCGCGGCGTCGCGACGTATTGCATCTCGCACAGCACATCCAGAAAGAACGGGGTCGGGTTCTTCAGGCGAATTTGCAGCGTGCGGTCGTCCAGCGCATGCACGCCAACGGTCTCCGGATCGGTGACCGCGCCCTCGTTGAACGCCTGCGCGCCGTCCAGGAACCACAGCAGCTGTGCCGCGCGCGATGCGGTTTTCGGATCCAGGACGCGGCGCCAGCTCCAGACAAAATCGTGGGCGGTCACCGGCACGCCGTCGGACCAGGTCACGTTCGGCCGCAGGTGAATCGTCCAGGTCTTGCCGTCCGCGGAAACCTCGTGTGACTGCGCCATCGACGGCACAGGCGGGCCATCGCCGCGGTTGTAGACGTACAAGCCCTCGAACACGTTCATCATCAGGTGATGGCCGGCCGTCTCGGCAACCTTGGCGGGATCGAGGAACTCCATGCCGCCAGATGCAAAACGCAGGTGGCGGTCGGTGGGCAGCGGCTCCGCGAACAACTGGGCGCTGCGATCGGCGTCGCGCCCGCACGCCAGCGCGGTGCACGCGAGCACAACGAGACACAGCGATCGCGGGGAAGCTTGGCGCATGCGGGGCAGCCGATGGGCGCCGATGGGCGCAGCAGCAGCGATTTTGGGTTGTTGACGCGGCTTTGGCAATGGACGCAGGCGGCCTGACCCGCTAAACTGCGAAGGGAAGGTCGTATTTGGCGGCCTCCCAGCGGTTTCGTCCGGGTCCGGAGTTCCATGCGCCTCGTCCAGCGGTTGCAGCAAAACCACATGCCGTTGGTGTTGGTGTTGCTGCTTGGCGTCGTCGTGGCTGCGCAAGGCTGCTTGCCGGGAGAGCGTGCCAACGACCCGCTGCCCGACGTGAAAGTGGATGTCACCGTGGCCGACGGCGGCAAGTCAGACGCGAAAGTGGATGCCAAAGCGGATGGAAGCTTGGATACCGCGACCGACGTAGCGGACGAAGTCAGCGAGACGACGGCGGATGTGCCGATCTTGACGCAGAAGGGCTGTCTGGCCGACGGCGATTGCCTGAGTTTGCCCCTGCTGCCGTGCCATCTCGTGCCCACCTGCAACGTCGAAACCGGGCTGTGTGAATCCGCGCTGGCTGTTGAAGCGACACCGTGCACAACCGACGCGTGTCTGGTCGGCGAAACCTGCGACGCAACCGGTGTCTGCGGTGGCGGCAAGGCCAAGAACTGCGACGACAAGAACGCGTGCACACTCGATTTGTGCGGCAACGGCGTCTGCACCCATCCGAATGTGGTCGCGGGCAGTTGCGACGATGGCGTCAAGTGCACCGTGGGGGATCATTGCGTGGCCGGCAAATGCGTCAGCACGCCTTTGGACTGCTCCGACGGCAACCCGTGTACCGACGACAGCTGTCATGAGTCCGGCGACCCCACCGGCAACGTCATGAACCTGTGCCAGCATTCCACCTTCACCTACGCGAGCAAGTCCGTGGCTTGTGCCGTGACGGATCCATTGCTCTCGCCGTTCTGCAACAACGGAAACTGCGGTGTTGGCAAGGATTGTGACGACAAGAACGACTGCACAACCGACACCCAGGATCCGATAACCGGCGACTGCGTGAACGCATACGTGGGCGACGGCATTGCGTGTGGCACTGACAAGTGCACCACAGCCGGGTGCAAGATGGTCCTCGGCGCAGGCGCTGTCTCCTTGCCCACCTGCGTGACCAAGGCGAAGTGCGACGACGGCAAGTTCTGCACCAAAGACGTGTGCGATCCCAGCACCGGCAATTGCGACAGCAAGACCACGCTCACCGCCGGGACGCCGTGCACGACGACCGATCCTTGCGTCATCGATGGGCAGTGCGATGGCAAAACCACGTGCAAGAGCACGAAGCCCGTGGCGTGCAACGACGGCAATCCCTGCACCGATGACAGCTGCATCAGCGGGTTGGGCTGCACGGGCACGCCGGTGACGAAAACAACGGCGTGCAACGACGGCAATGGCTGCACGACCGGCGACACCTGTGCCAATGGCGTTTGCGGCGGTACCCAAGCCGTCGTCGATGACGGCAACGCGTGCACCAACGACGCGTGCGATCCCATGAGCGGCATCACCCACACGCCGGTCGGCGATGGCACGGCATGCGGTACGAGTTCAGCGTGCAGCAAAGGGATTTGTGTAGCCAAATGATGCGTCTCCTGCCATCACTGGTGCTTTTGGGGATGCTGAGCGGCTGCCTGCCGGCGCGTCGTGACCAATCCGGCGCGGTCGACGACACGGTGGTGGATGACGCAGTGGACGACGCCGACGACGCCACCGGAACGACTGGCGACGTCAAGGCCGACGGCAAGAGCGATGTGGACGTGAACGTCCCGGATGTGCCCGCTCTCGGCTGCAAGTCTGACGAGGCGTGCACCGGCTTCGGCGACCCGTGCCACACGGCCATTTGCGACGCGCAGACACGCCTCTGCAAAGCCGTGGCACTCGCCGATGATGCGACGTGCGTGGGCGTGAGCAACCAATGTGCGTTGACGGCGACCTGCAAGGCTGGCATCTGCGTCCAGGTGCCGATGAATTGCGAGGACAAAAATCCGTGCACCGTGGACAGCTGCGACCCGGCGACAGGCTGCGTCAACGCGCCGGTGACCAAGACCTGTGGGCCCAAAAAGGACCAGCCCTGCGGTTGCGACGACGGCAATGTCTGCACGATCGCCGACACATGCGCGGCCGGCTCGTGCGGCGGCCTCGCGGTGGTGTGCGACGACAAGAATGACTGCACCGCCGACGCCTGTGTCAAGGAAACCGGCTGCACGTTCGTGCCCAAACCCGAGAATTCGACGTGCGACGATGGCCAGCCCGCCTGCACGAAGGGCGACAAATGCGTGGGCGGTGTCTGCAAAGGCACGCCGGTCGTCTGCACGTCGGACGGCACCTGCAACATTTCCAAATGCCTGGAAGCTGGACTAACGCCCTTCCCCGGATGCAACACGCAGGCCGCATTCGGTTTGGCCTGTGACGATGGCGATCCTTGCACCGACAAGGACGCCTGCGACGATCCCCAGTTCACCGGCAGCGGCAGCTGCATTGGCAAGCCCAAGTTCTGTGACGACAAGAATGAATGCACCGACGACGCGTGCGATCCGAGCAACGGCTGCACCAATACACCCAACACGGTGTCCAGTTGCCAGACCACAGGGGCCTGCCCAGCCACGGGCAGTTGCAGCGCCGGGACGTGCGTCGGGCCCACCGCGTGCAACGACGGCAATGTCTGCACCGACGACGCCTGCGACGCGAAGCAGGGCTGCGTGCACACCAACAACACTGGGCCCTGCAATGACGGCAACGCCTGTACGTACTCGGAAGCGTGTGACGGCGCTGGTGCTTGCGGCAACTCGCTCGACGTCTCCTACGACGATGGCAACGATTGCACGGTTGACAGTTGCGATCCAATCACCGGCCCCGGTTGGACGGTCAAGAACAATGGCGTGATCTGCGGCGGCAACGTCAAGACCACCTGCACAGGCGGAATTTGCCAACCCACCACGCCGTGCGGCGACGGAATTTGCGGCGCGTCGGAAACGAACGGCAGTTGCCCGGCGGATTGCCCCAGCGGTGGCGGTCAGTGCAGCGCTTCCGACACGGCGTGCATCGGCGCCTGCGTCACCAAAGCCTGTGGCGATTCCTCGACGGCGTGCGTGCAGGGCGACGACGGCTGCGCGGCGTTGACGACCTGCGCGAGCGCGTGCTCGGACGCGGCGTGCACGTTGGGCTGTCTCCTCTCGAACGGCTTGCCGGGATTTCCGACCAGCGTACAGCTGTGGCTCAATCTCCAGTGGTGCCGTTCCGCGCAGTGCATCGCCAACGGCTGGGCCGGCAAGCCTTGCAACCCCGGTGGCGTCGACTACGCCACCTGTGCCGCTGGCTGCGAAAGCGCATTGTGCCTGCAGACATCGCTTGCGTGCCAGACGACCACTGGGTGCCCGGCTCAAACGACCTGTCTGCGCGCCTGTGCTGCAGATCCAGTTTGCGAGGCGAAGTGTCCAGGCGACGCCGCAGCGACGACGGCGGCCAAGGCGCTCCTGGCGTGCAGCATGAAACGCTGTCAGTAGGCGGCTCGGCTACACCTCGTCGTGGCGCTCCACGTCGGGCAAAGTCAGGATGAAATCCGCACCCAGCGCCATCGACGGCGTTTGGAATCCGGCCGGCAGCTTGCCCGCCAGCGCCGCTTCAGCAATCGCCACGCCGGCAAGCGCCGTCAGCGTGTACCCGTCGGGCGTTTGCAGCCGTGACACACAGGTCTTGCCGTCGCCGTCGGAGACTTCCCCCCACAAATAGCTGCGGCTCCGCTCGCGTTGGGCGGCCGTTGGACCACGCGGGCCGGAGTCAATCTTCGCTTGAAGCCATCGCTTGACGAACGGGGTCGCCAGGAGCGGCCGCAGGTAGCGGCTGCAGCGCAGGCCCAGGCGCGCGCCCAGTGGCAGCGCGATGAACACCTCGATGTTGGGAATTTGGGTCGAATGGAATGCCGTCGACACGTCGCCCCAGGGAATGGTGACCGTTCCGGTCGCGCCAAGGCCGAGATCGATGGTGCGCGACAGGAACGCCGAGGGAACCGGAAGTATCTTGCCGTCGCGACGGACCGCGCCGCCCGCGTCGATGTTCTCCACCATGGTCGTGGCCGTGCCGTGCGACGTCCGTCCGTTCGACTGGAAGCCGAGCGCCAGGTGGTTGGCCGTTGGCAGTCGGGCCTTGAGGTGCGCGGCGAGGCAATCGCTCGGCACGACATCAAAGCCCACGCCAGGCATGACGGTGACGCCAACTGCGCGCGCTTTGTCGTCGAAGCGTGCCGCGAGCTCGAAGACCGCGATTTCGCCTGTGATGTCCAGGTAGGTCGCCTTGTTGCGCAGGCATGCCTGGATGACCGGTTTGGCAGTCCGCGAGAACGGTCCGGCGCAATTCAGGACCACGCCCACATCGGCGAGCGCCGCGTCCAGGGCTTCGTCCGAAACATCCGCCACGCGCCAGCGCAGACCAAGCGGCTCCGCTTGCGCCCGCAAGGCATCCGCGCGCCGTCCTGCCAGAATCGGTTTCAACCCGCGCGCGACCGCCTGGGCGACCATCAATTCGCCCGTATAGCCGTACGAGCCGTAGATCAGCAGTTCCGCCATGATGCACCGCAAACGCCGAGGAACTGGCGCGGCACCGAGCGTGCACGCCAGTGGCGCCATGGTCAAGCGATTCAGCCCAAATGGATTCAGGTGACGGTGCATTGACGCACCGATCCCCGTATGCCACTGTGCTTCAGGCACCTTCTTCAGCCGGAGAACCATGCGCAAAAACTTCGTCCTCGACACCAACGTGCTGCTCCATGACAGCAATTGCCTTCGGGCCTTTGCCGACAACATCGTGAACATTCCCATCTCGGTCATCGAAGAGTTGGACATGTTCAAGAAGGACCAGAGCGAGTTGGGACGAAATGCCCGCAGAATCGCTAGGGAAATCGATACGTACCGCGAGTCGGGCAACCTCCGCGAAGGCGTGCCGCTGCCGGGTCAGGGCATCATCCGCGTGGTGCTGGGCAAGTCGAAGCTGCCGCCGGAATTCTCGGTGTCGCGGCCGATGGACGACTCCATTCTCGCCGCGGCGGTGTATCTGGTGGAGACCGAGCCGGATGTGCCCGTCGTCTTCGTGACCAAGGACACGAATCTGCGTATCCGCGCGGATGCCCTGAACATTCATGCGGAAGACTACGACCGGGAAGGCGTGGATCTGGCGGAGCTGTTTTCCGGAACGGTGGAGCTGGACGTCGACCCGGAGGCGATTGAAGCGCTGTACGCGGAAGGTGGCGTGCCGTGGGCGGATCTGGGCGCTGGTTTGTGCCCGAATCAGTACGTGACCTTGCGCAACAAATTTTTGCCCAGCCGGACGGCGCTCGGCCGCGTCGTCGGTGACCGGATCGAAAACGTGCAACGCCAGCGCAACAACGTCTGGGGCGTGAGCGCGCGCAACCGCGAACAGGTCTTTGCTCTCGACATGCTGCTGCGCGACGACATTCAGCTGTGCACGCTGGTGGGCAAAGCCGGCACGGGCAAAACGCTGCTGGCGATTGCCGCGGGTCTGCAGTCGGTGCTGGACGGCGAGCACTACCGCAAGCTCTTGGTGTCGCGGCCGATTTTCCCGATGGGCCGCGATCTTGGCTTTCTGCCCGGCACGGTTGGCGAAAAGCTGAGTCCGTGGATGCAGCCGATCCACGACAACATCGACCTGCTGACCAACCTGAATCTGGGCAAGGGCTCCAAGCTGCATACCTACGCCGAGCTGCTGAGCTCCGGCACGTTGGAAGTCGAACCGCTGACGTACATCCGCGGCCGGTCGCTGCCGCAGGTGTTCATGATTGTCGACGAAGCGCAGAACCTGACGCCGCACGAGGTGAAGACGGTGCTGACGCGCGTGGGCCACGGCACCAAGATTGTCTTTACCGGCGATCCGTACCAGATCGACCACGCGTATCTGGACAGCGTCAACAACGGCTTGACGTATCTGGTGGAGAAGTTCAAACACGAGCCTTTGGCCGCGCACGTGACGCTGGCCAAAGGTGAACGGTCGCCTCTGGCAGAACTGGCGGCCAACATTTTGTAGCGAGCGGACGAGCCGCAAAACGAGGCGAAGATGCGTTTCCTGTTGACGATTGCGATGCTGCTGCTGACCGTTCCGGCTTTGGCCAAAGAGGCGCCGGCGGGCAAGGCGGGTCCGGCACTGGCGAAAATGGCGGCCGAATATCTGAAAGCGAATCCCAAGGATCTGCGGGTGTTGGCGACGGCGGCGCCGTTGCCGGAAGAGCCGGGCGGTGGTGCGCTCGTGCGGATTGACGACGGCGCGGACGGCGGCAATCCGATTTGCTACCTGCTGACGCTCGCGGGTCGGCCGTCGTCCCCAGCCCGGATCGAGGCTTCGCTCAGGTTCACCGTCTGTCCTCGTGCCGATCAGGGCAAGACGTCGCGCCTCGAACGCATTTCATTGGGCCGGCGCAATGCCTGGCTGCTGCGCCTTGATTCCGCGCGTTGGGATGCGATGGCGAAGGGCGGCGAAGCGCAACTGTACTGGGCGATGGCCACGGACATGGGCGACGGCGCCGGGCTGCGCGCTGTGTTCGAGCGCACGTCGACGACGTTCAAGAGCAAGGATCAGCCTGCGTTGAATCAGTCGGAAATCTGCAAAGCGCCGACGGTCACGATTTCTGCGGGTGAACCGCAGGGCGCGAACATCGTGTGCGATATCGAGGCGATGCACGACCACTTGGTCAAGAAGTCCCAGCAGACGTTCAGCTACATGTGGGACGGCAGCCAGTTCGCCGGAAAGTAGCCTTCAGGCCCGCGTGCCGAGCACCAGCGCGCGCAGCATGGCAAAATCGTCGAGGACAAAATCCGCGCCCAGTCCGCGCAGCTGGATCCGCGCCGACTCCAATTCACTGTGCTGGACCAGCGCGCAGGTGAACCCGGCGTTTTGCGCGGTCTCGCGGTCGATCCGTGAACTGCCGACCATCAGCGTTTCCGCCGGCGTTCCGCCCAGTTGCCGCATGACCTGGAGTGCGCCAGTCGGATCGGGCTTGCGGGCAATCTCGCCATCGCACGTCATGAAATACTCGAAGTAGCTCGAAAGTTTGAGCTGCGCGAGCAGCCGCAACGACGGGGCCTCCGGCTTGTTGGTGACAATCGCCATCCGCACGCCGGCGTGCACCAGCGCATCCAACGTCTCCACGACGCCGGGATAGACCCGTGCACGCTGGCCGAGATGTGCGGCGTAGCGGGCGCGAAATTCGTGAAGCCAATCGTTGATTTCCAGATCCGTCGGCGCGGGACCCGTCGCCAGCAGCGCGGCCCGCAGCAGCCCGCGCAGACCTTCGCCGGACCACATGCGCACCTGCGCTTCTTCCAGCAATGGCCGACCCAACGGCGTGAGGGTGTCGTTCAGCGCAGCCGTCAAATCGGCCAACGTGTCGACCAAGGTGCCATTCAAGTCAAACAGGACAACTGGAAAACGCATGCGCCACTCACTCTCCCGCAGACCGACCGCTGCGCCGCACTACTTGATCGGTGGCAGTTTGTCATACGCAATGGTTCCCGCGTCAAGTCTTCCCGGCAGCGGCAACCAGGCGGTCAGCGCTGCCAGTTCGTCGCGTACCTGGTCCTGCACCGTCTTGGGCAGCCCGGGCGCAGTGAGCCAGGCGAGCGCCAGTTGGTTCACCTTGGCGAGATTGTCCTTGGCCGCCGCCGCGCCGATCACGAAACGTTGACCGTGTGCGCCAATCGCTGCCACCAGCGCGGGCACCACCGGCACGAGCAGCTTGTCCGCCACCTGATTCACCACCGTCGCGTCGCTCGGCAGGCTCGATGGATGGTTTGGCTCGAGCACTTGACCTTTGATTTCAATGACGCCAGTCGCAAAGTCGTCGCCGTTCTGGCGCCACTCGGCATTCGCGGTGAACGGCGGCGTCCCCGCAACCTTCTTGGCTTTGCCATGGCCTTTCGAGGCGTTCGCCACTTCCAACCGCGCCTGCAATGTCGCCTGCGCCGCGTAGGTCTGCCGCTCCACCTGGTAGTCGTACGGCTGCCAAATCTCCTTGGGCGCCCGTTTGGGCGTGTCCAGCGCGACCTTTTGCGCTGCGTCATACGCCGCTTGCTTCTCATCGACCAACGCCTGGAGCTTCAAACGCTTGGGACCCAAATCAGCCAAATGCGCCTGCTGCTTCTGGATTTGCTTTTCGTAATACTCCACGTTGGCGTGCCAGCGGAGCTTGGCCCGCGTGTTGTCGCAATTCAGCGTGCCGTCCGGACACGGCGACGGCTGCGCGGTGTAATACGCCTTGTCTTCGTCGACGATCTTCGCGCGAATCTCCGCCAACTGCTGCTGGAGATTGTACAATTCGCGTTCCGACTCGTTCAGCCCTTCCTGAATCGGCCGCAGGTCCTGTGTCGCCACGTTCAGCGTCAGCAGCGCGGAAGACTGTCGCGCTTGCGCGTCCGCCCAGGCCGGATTGTCCACAATCTCGACATGATCCAGGTAGTTCTTGCTGCGCGGCTCCGGTGCCTGCGTTCGCTCCAGCTTGGCGCCGCTCACCGTCAGAATGAGCTTGGTCTCCGCGTTGGCCTTCTTGCCCGAGACGATCGCGATGCCAGCGCGCTCCAAACCCGCCGCCGCCAGCCCGCGCCGCACGCCAGCGATCAGCGCCTCGTCGAGCCCCGGCATCGTCGGCACCACCGCTCCGGCATCTTTGCTCGCGTGTTTCGACTTGTGCTTGGGCGCTTCGGCCGCTTCACCCGCGACAATTTCCAGTTTCGTCGCAGCCAGTTGTGCCACCGCGCTCGCCCACTTCGCGCGCACTTTGCGAGCGGCTTTGTCCTGTGGCGCGACCGCCAGAATCATCTGGGCGTACACCAGCGCCGCCGCCGGCAACTTCTGCTTCAGCGCCGTTGCCAGCGGCTTTTGCAGGATCGAGGTGACCTTTTCGTGCGTCTCCGCAAACACGCGCGCCGCTTCCGCATTCAACGCCGCGTCCTCGGTTGCGAGCGACTGCGCGCGACTGGCCAAGCGCATCGCCATGAGCCAGTTCTTGCTGGCACGCTGATCCTTGACCCGCAGCAGCAGATCTGCCGCCAGCCGTTTCTTCGTTTCCCGCAGGCCTGTCACGGCTTCCGCCGGCGGATTCGGCCGGGCGGCCAGCGCTTGGTAGGCGGCCAGCGCGGCTTCGAGCCGCCCTGCCTGGAGATCTGCTTCGGCCTGGAGCACCTGTTGCTGAAAATCGTTCGCTGCATGCAGTTGCTCGATGAGCGCGAACGCGTCCGGATGCCCCGGCGACCAGGCGAGAGCCTTTTGCGCGCGTGCTTCCGCCTCCTGCGTCTTGCCGGCCGCAAGCAGCTCGCGGGCTTCCAGCACCAGGTAGGACGCCACGGGACCACGGGCCTCACGCCAAAGTGCTGCACCGTCGGCAAAATCACGCGGCCAAAGCGCCAACCATTCCAAGTCCTTGACGAGTGCCTGCCATTCGGCGCGGTCGGCCAGTGTCACCGGATGATCGGCGAGCTTGGTCAGCCGCGCGCGCGTGTTGGCGAGCGACTGCGCCCCGCGTGTGCGCACGTCCGCGGTCGCCGCATGGCCAGCCACAACGCGCGGATCGTCGGCGCGCAACGCAGCGCCTTTGTCGTATTGTGCCTCTGCCGCCGCCAAATCGTGCGCGGCAAACGCCTGATGCCCGGCGTCCACGTGCTGGCCGACGGCCCGCGTTGTGGCTTCCTGCCATTTCGGCCGGATCGCTTCACGTGCCTGCGGGGTCGGCGCCGCGTCGTAGGCCCGGTGATAGGCTGCCGCGGCCGCATCCCAGTCGCCTTGCCGTGCCGACTCTCCAGCATCCGTTGCCACAACTTGCGGCTGTGCACCACACGCAACCAGACCCAACAAGGCGCCAACGAGGACGGCAGCGTGCGGCGGACGAACGGTCGGAAAGCGCAAGCCGCGGCTACTTTTCATCGTCATGACCTTTGGACAAACGTGCCCACATCAGCGAGTCGCGAAGATAGCGCGCGGCGCTTGTCGGTGGCAAGCGGCTGGCGCAATCGCTTGCGGCAACTGTCAGAAATGCCTTGGCTTCTGCGGGGTGGACTTGCCAATCGTGGACGGTTGCCGTATCCAGCAGAGCCGCGTTGGCCGGAAACGCCGCGCAAATCGACCACACGGGCGCTTGACCGCGTCCGCCAGGAGTTCCCCGTCATGGCCGTCACAGTCAAGATCCCAACGCCGCTGCGCAAGTTCACCGGCGACAAAGATTCCGTTCAAGTGGAAGGCGCGACCGTCGGCGCGGCACTCCACGCGTTGGAGGTCAAGGCTCCTGGAATTGCTGCGAAAATTGTCGATGACGACGGCAAAGTGCGCCGTTTCATCAACATCTATGCCGGCGAAGACGACATCCGCTTCCTCGACGGCCTCGCGACCGCGATCACCGACGGCGCAGAAATCAGCATCATCCCGGCCATCGCTGGCGGCTGCTGATCGTGCGCGACCCGAAACGGCTTTTCGCCCGTTACGGCCGGCAACTGCTCGTCGACGGCGCGGACTTTGACGGGCAAGCGCGGTTGCACGGCTGGACGGCGGTTCTCGCCGGTGACACATCAGAATGGGCGCAAGCGGCGACCGAGGCCTGTGGCCGGTATCTCGTCGGCGCCGGTGTGGGTGCCATTGTCGCGCCGTCGTCGTTCGCGGCGGCGCTCCAGGCGCTGGATCCGCAGTTGCATGTGCTGCCTGGGCTGGACACGGTTTCGCCGCCGGTCGCGCACTATTGGTTCGCCAGCCGGCCCTATGGCGCCAGCGTCGATGTCGCGGTCACCGACGCCAGTGCGGGATACGCGGCGGGCCAAAGCGGGCCAGCGCGCGTGACGACCCTGCGTTTCGCGTGCGGGGAGCCTGCGTCGCCTGAAGTCGCCGTGGTGGTTGGCGCGGCGGCGGCCGATCTGCTCCTGGCCGACGTGCTGAAGCTGGAACCACTGCCGGCTCATGTGGTCATTGACTGGACTGACCCGACCGAGCCCACGATGACGCGAACGCCGCGGTCGACGGATCCACCGGCGGAGGCGAGCCAGTTTGCGCCGCGACCGGGGTTGCTGGCTGAAATGCGCGGGACGCCGACCGCTTGGGCGCCCATCGAAGCGGAGGCGGTGCGCGGTTATCCGACCGAGACGTGCGGCCTGCTCGTGCGCGAGCCGGGCGGGCAACTGAAGACCATCGTGTGCCCGAATTTGCAGGATCGCTACCATGCGCTGGATCCGAACGAGTTTCCACGCACGTCGCGCACGGCCTACAAGCTCAACGAGCGGGTGATTGCCAAGTCCGCAGATGCGGGCGAAGCGCTCGTGGCGATTTGGCACTCCCACTGCGACGCCGGTGCGTACTTTTCCGCCGAGGATGTTCGATGCGCGGCGCCGGCAGGGCAGCCCCTGTATCCGGGCGTGGCGTATCTGGTCGTGAGCGTCCTTGGCGGCCAACTGCGCGGTGCCGCGTTGTACCATTTCGACCCGGCGACGGGCGGATTTGCCGCCGAGCACCCGTCCGACTAGCCGTTTTCTGGCCTTTACACGGGGCCAGCTTGCGGCATGCTGTCCTTACGCGCTGGCCGGATCAGCGGCGTGGTGGCCATGACGTTTCGCGATACTCGCTACCAGCAATTGATCGCCCGGCCGCGGCCGCTGTCCGTGGACGCAGCGAATGCGTCGGACCGGCTGCGCTTGGCGCGGGCGTTTGGTACTTCGCTGGACGCGCTGGTCCGCGCCCAGCAACTGCAGTCGTCGTCGATGGAAGGGCTCCTCGCGCGGGCAACGGAGGCAGCGAGGGCGGTGCCGGGACAGACGCTGCAGGTGGAAGCCAGTGGTATCACTTTGGATGGCGACGCGGTGCTGCCGGCAACGCCGGACTCCGGTGGCTGGGTCCTGCAGGCTTGGTATGCGGGCCTGCGTGCGCTGACGGCCTTGGCGGACGTGCGCTCCGAGGACGTGCGTGTGCTCGCGATGGGGATCGCGCAAGCCGCTCCGGGCGCAGATGCCATCGATCGCCTGGCTTCCTGGCTGTGGTCGTCGCCGGTCGACGGCTTTCGCCTGGATCTGCGGATGTGCGCGGTCGAACGGATCGAAGCCGTCCTGGGCGATGCTCCAGCTGGCCGTGCCGCATTGCGCAAAGCGTGGACGGACGCTGCCGGGCGGGTTCTGGACGGCGCGGATCCATTTGCCTCACGTTCTGCCGAAACGTTCGCGCGCGAGCGGGCGTGGTGGACGCGCGCGACGACCGGCGATCTGGCGCTGTCCGAGGCCGAGATCCGCACCTTGCGTGCCGAAGCCGATGATCCCGCGGCTCTTTTGCGGATGGAAATGATGACGGCGATGGCCGAGATGGGTTGGCAACCGGCCGTGCCCGCGCCGCTGATCGCGCGACAGATGACGCGCCTGGCGGGCGTGACGTTCGACGTCGACTTGAACTCCTTGTCGGGCTTGCTGAGCAGCGACGAGGCCGATTACGGCCGTGTTTGCGTGGCTGAATTGGCGAATTTCCCCCTGGGTGAAGCGCTGGCCAAGGCGGCGCCTTTGCGGCCTGACCTGAACGCGGAGGAGCTGACGCGACTCCAAGCGCTGATCAACCGGTTGCCCGAGGCGACCGCGGTGGCACTCGTGCAGGCGCTTCTGGGCCGTCTCGCCGAACAGCCCGACGTGCTGCTGCCGGTGTTTGGGCAAATCGCCCAGGCGCTCACGTTTGAAGTGTTCCTGCGCCTCGCCGCACCGTCGACGCTGCCGCCGACCTTGCGACCGTTGGTGGGGCGCGTGCTGCTCGCAGCGGCGCCGTCTGCCGACGAGTGGACGAACCTGTGCGCGAGCCTGCCGGTCAGCGCTTTCCTGGAAGTGCTGCGTGCGACCCCGCCCGAAGCGTTGGAAATGCTCGCACCGGCTCTGGAACCGGCACTGAAAAAAGCGGATGCCCGCGAGCGCACGCAGATCGTGGCGTGGTTGACGGATCCGGCCCGTGGCGCACAACTTGCTGAAGCGATTGTCGCCGCGCTCGCCAGCGGTTTTGTGCTAAGCGGTGGGGTTGGTTGGGAACTGCGGACCATTCGGCTGATTGCTGACACGGCGCTGCGTGCAGGGCACGCTGGGGAATCGCTGCTGGAGATGATGCGCTCGGCGAAGGTGCCACCGGAGGCGCGGGTGGCGATTCTGGACTCGCTGGCGCGCTCGCCAGCCCACGCCACCGAAGCGCTGAAGTGGCGGATGGGCGAGATGTTTGATGCGCCGGAACTGCGGGATCGGCTGGTCGAATTGCGCAAGCGGAGGCAGACATGACCTTCTCCGGCGCTTTTCCTGCCGCGCAGCGCTCCGGTGAGGAGCAAGCGCAACTGGCGCTGGCGCTTCTGGACGGGCTCTACGGCTTGATGCGCGCGCATGTTTCCCTGGGTCCCGACCATCCGTCGACTGCGAGCATGGCTGTGGATGTCGCGGCAGCAGCTGCGGCGATCACGGTGCCGTGCAGCCTGCAATTTCTCGGGGCTTCGGCGTACTGCAACCGCGTCCTGCTGCCGGTCGGGATCGAGCGCGTCGCGCAGGTTCTGCAAGTCGCGCGGGCGTTGGACGCCATGAGTGCGCAAGAGTTGATCTTCGATCAGACGGTCAATCCGCAGACGCTCCTGACGCTGACACAAGTGCTCGTGCGCCCTGGGGAAAGCGCCTTGCAAACGGTGTCTGGTGTGCAATGGCGACCGCTGACGGGGCCGGTGTGGGGCGACGGAGGCAAGCCGATTGATCGCGACATTGCGGCGCGCATTTGGCTGGCACGCGCGGCGGCGGCGGCGGAACGTCTGGATCGGGATGAAACCACGCCGTGGCCTTGGGCGACGAGCGCGGCGATTTTGCGACGTCTGGAGCAAGTCGTGCTGTTGGACCCGGCCGTGGCGCTGCGGGCGTTGGAATTGGCGCCGCAGCCTTGGCTGGCGGGGCGCCGCGCGGTCGCGGTGGCTTTGCGGACGATGGTGACGCTCGCGACTGTCGGCGCGACGCCGGAAACGCAGCGTCTGGCTGGCCACGTCGCGTTGTTGGCGGCAGTCCACGGATTTTTCGACGCGCCACCGCGGCCGTTCGACATGGCCGCGCAAACCGCGCTGCTGCGGGCAAGCCAGCAGCCGGGTGTGGACGCCGTCGTTTCTGCGCGCCACCGTCTGCGCGTCGCAGCGCTGCTGCAAGCTTTGGCGCATCGCGCGGGGACCGGTAGTGCCTGGCCGGGACCGCTCGGTGCCGTGCTCGTTTCCTGGGATCTGGAGTCACGCCGCGGCGGCAAGGCCGATGCGCCCCCGCGAACGACGATGGAGGCGCTGGTCGCTGCCGACGCGGATCCCTTCGTGCTGGGCGGACGGACGTGGCTGCGGGCCCTCATCGCAGCGATGCCAGGTACGCCGCCGGGAACGGTCGTCCTGGATGCGGGCAATCAAGTGGGCGCAGTGCTCGATGCGTCCGGGCGCTCCGGTGGCGGGCGGCCGACGCTTGTGCTCGCACAAGGGCAAATCGTCCAAGCGCAGGCGCCACTGATTCCGCTCCTGCGCGACTTCTGACAGCCCGGTCGGGATCGTGTCACTTACGGGCAGGTCGTGCCGGCGCTGACGCATTCGCTGACGCAGGTCGTGTCCCACTTGCCGGCTCCGCTGCCGTCCTGATTGCAGCAGTACGGATCCCCCGCGCAAACGGTCGCCTCGCACGAGCAGCCGCCGCAGCCCGAAGTCGTTTTGGCGGTGCAGCCCGGGTCGGTCACGGTCGCGGGGCAATCGGCGGGGCAGGTCGCGTTCGTTTCGCCGCTGTCGCAGGTGCCGTTGCCGCAGTTGGTCGTCGTGCCGCAGCCCGCGCTGCTGTAGCAGCTGCTGTAGTTGGACACCAACGCCTGGGCGTTCGAGGTTCCGTTCGAGTAGCAAGTCTGCGCGCAAGTCGTGTTTCCGGCCGCGCAGCCGGCGACGCATGAGAGGATGCTGGCGCAAGCCGTGTCGCTGGCGCAATTGACCCACTGCGCTTCGCAGTTCGCGAGCATGCACTTGGTGGCCGGATCGCAGTCCTGCGGGCACGATTTGGCGGTCTCGTTCGTGCTGCAAATGCCGTTGTTGCAGCCGGTCGGCGGGCAGTCCAGCGGGCAGCTCGTGCTGGTCTCACCGGACGAGCACGTCAGATCGCCGCACACTTTGGCTGCCGGACAGTCGGCCGCGCACGAGGCGTTCGTCTCGGGCGGCTCGCACGTGCCATTGCCGCAGACGGGACCGGTCGACGCGCAGGTGAACGAAGTGGTGCAGACCGTGTTGCCACCGCAAACGCCGCAGGTGCCGTTGCAGGCGGCGGGGCTGCCGCACTTGTAGCCGTTCGCGATGCAGCAGGACGAGGTGGGGCAGTCCTGCAGGCAGGTAACGGGCGTCTCGCCGGAGTCACACATGCCGTTGCCGCACAGCTTGGTCGCCGGGCAGTCCTGCGAGCAGCTCGTTGGCGTTTCGCCACTTTCGCAGATGCCGTTGCCGCAGACGGGGCCCGTCGGGCAGTCGCCGGGGCACGTGGTGGCCTCATCGCCAGTGCACTTGCCATCGCCGCAGACCGACGTGACCGTGCATGCGGTTTGCGCGCATTGCAGCAGCGAAGCGGAAATGTCGTTCCCGGAATTCTGGCACGTCGTGGCGCACGACAGCGCGTCCCCGGTGCAGGTGCTGAAGCACGACAGCACGGTCAAGCACGCCGAGTTCTGCTGACAGGCCGCCCATTGGCTGGCGCACGAGGTCTGCGCGCACTTCAGCGCTGCCAGGATGGCGCTGTTGGCGTCACCGCCGCCGATGTCGCCGATCTTGGTGTCGCTTGGATTGTCCGCGTCGGAAAGCGTCTTGCCGTCGCTGCCTGTCGTCGCATCTTCGTTCGCCGTGCCGTCGCTGCCGGTGGTCGCGTCGGTGCCGGGCGCGACGACCGTGGCTTTGCACTCCGTTGTGCGCGCTGGCTGGCCCGCCACGGTGATTTTCTCTTGGCAAACCATACCTTGGGCGCAGTCTTCGATCAGCGTCCACTTGCCGCCCGTACACTTTTCGCGGGATGTCTGGCCGTTGAACGAGTAGCAGCCTTCGCCGTAGGCCTCGTTGCACGCGCTGTCCAGCTTGCCGCCAACGGTTCCGACGCCGCCACCGCCGCCCGCGGCCGAGCCGCAAGCCGTGAGTGCGGCCATCCAGGTGATAGCCAGGCCGACGGAACGCAGGCAGTACGGGATCGAGCAAAGAATCGAAGGGCGACGCATGGACATAGGGCTCTCCAAAATGATTCGACCTCAAGAGGCCGACAGGACGAGGCAGGATAGCGTCTTGCTCTGTGCTTTTCAAGCGCTTTTGCGCCGTTTCGGCCATCGAACGCAGGAGCGGAACGTGGCGAACACGCGAACGAGGTTGCAATCCCGTGCGTGCGGCCGCACAGTTCTGGACGTCGGCGTGTGTCGGCTCGCTGGGCTTCATGCTGCGGTTCTTGTCAATCGTCATTCTCTCGCTGGCGCAAACGGTATGGGCGGACGACGCAGCGCCCCGGACACCGGGCGCGCACGAAGCGATGGAACTGCGCCTTCGGCTGCCGAATGAGCCCCTGCCGCTGCGGGATGCGGCCCGTGACGCAGCGTTGCAGGCCATCGAGACGCATCTGGCGTGCGCGTGCTACGAGGCGGGCGATTTCCATCTGGATCTGGGCAAAGGTGCGCAGGCTTCGGCGTGTCCGTGTCCCTTTGCGGCGCAGATGCGCGCGGATCTGGAACACAGCCTCGCTGGGCTGACCACGCCGCAGCTCGCAGACAAGCATGTGGTCGCGGCGCGCGTGGAAACCACGTTTGTGCCGCTTCAGCCGGAGTACGAGCGCGTCTTTCGCTATCCACGCGACCGGATGGACTGGTTCATGAAGAACGTTCGGTGCGTGTGCGATGGCTGTAAACCTACGATCTTCTTTGCCAAATGCGGGTTGTCGTGCGCTCCGGCGATTGTCTACAAATTGCGCGCGAAGGTCTGTTTGGCGCTGGGTTTCACCGCCGATGAACTGCTGGATGCCTACCTGGCCGACGTGAATGCGCATCGACCGCCGCGCGACCAGATCAGTCGGGATTATTTGCTGCCGGGCAAGCAGCGCGAGAAGGGTTGGCTGGTGCCGGCGCTGGCCATTGGCGGTGCCGCGCTGCTGTTGCTATGGCTGCTGCGGCGCTGGTCAAAGCGCCAGCGGGTCGCGCTCGAACATGCACCGGAAGCTGGGGTGGTCTCGGAGGCGACGCGGCGCAAGGTGGTGGCGGCATTGGACGACGATCCCGAATGGTAGCGGAGGAGACAGCCAGATGAGCGTTCAGGTGTTCCACTACGCGGGCTGCAGCACGTGCAAAAAAGCGCTGGTTTGGCTGCGTGCCCGCAACGTCGCGTTTGACGCCGTCGATCTGGTCGAAACGCCGCCCACGGCTGCACAGCTCGCCGGGATTCTGGCGGCGTCTGGCGCGGACGTGCGCCGGCTGTTCAACGTGACCGGTCTGGTCTACCGTGGCGAGGGCTGGGCGGAAAAATCCGCGCGGATGTCGCAGACGGAGTTACTGGACGCGCTTGCGGCCAACGGCCGGCTGATCAAACGGCCACTGCTCGTCCTGCAGAAGTCGGACCGCACGGAGCGAGCCTGCATTGGATTTCGCGAACCAGAATGGTCCGCAGCGTTGGAGGGAAAATGACGACCTGGACGGAACGGCTGCACCCGACGCACCTGCGCAAGCGCGCGGGTTCGTTGCTGGTCGATGGCTTCTTCAACGGACTCGCGCGCGCCGGCAAGCTGCACCCGCTGGCCCATCCTTCGCGTCACGGCGTAGAAGTGGTTGAGAATATTGCCTACAAGAACTCCGGCGACCACGCGCACTTGCTGGACATTTGGCGGCCGGTCAAGCGCGCCAGTCTCGGCCAGCCCATGCCCACGGTGCTGTACATTCACGGTGGTGGATTCCGGATTCTGTCGAAAAATACCCACTGGATCATGGCGTTGGCGTTCGCGCGTCGTGGCTGGCAGGTCGTGTCCATCAACTACCGGCTGGCGCCGCAGCACCGTTTCCCGGCGGCCATTGAGGACGTCTGCGACGCGCTGGTGTGGCTGACGCAGCATGCCGCTCAGTATCAAGTCGATCTGAATCATCTTGTGTTTGCTGGAGAATCAGCCGGAGCGAATCTGGCGACGTCGTTGGCCGTGGCGACGTGTTGGCGGCGTCCGGAGCCGTATGCGCAGCGGGTCTTTGACGCCAACGTGACGGCGCGTGCGGTGCTGCCGGCGTGCGGCATGCTACAAGTCAGCGACGCTCAGCGTGTCCGCCGCCGCAAGCCGCACATGTCCAAATTCATTGAGGATCGCCTGCTCGAAGTGTCGGCCGCCTATTTGGGGCCCGAGCCGCCCGCGGATTTGACCCTGGCTGATCCGTTGACCTTGTTGGAATCGCCTGCAAAAGCGGAACGGCCGCTGCCGCCATTTTTCGCCGGAGTGGGTACAGCCGATCCGTTGCTGGACGACACGCGGCGCCTGAAGGCGGCGCTGGATGCCCGGAGCGTGACGTGCGAAGCACGCTATTATCCCAAGGAGTTTCATGCGTTCCACGCGTTGGTGATGCGCGAACGCGCTCGGCAGTATTGGGTCGATCAGTTTGCGTTCCTGGACCGCCTGGGGCTGACGCCGAAGTCCTGAATGGTGCATCGGATGACCGGAATGACTGACAAGCTGCCGCCGAATCTGCTGGCCGATCCTGCGGTGATTGCCGCCCGACTGCAGCGGATTGAACGCCACCGGGCTCGCATCGCCCAGACGCCGTCGCTGGCCGACGATCAGCCGCTGGGGTCGGGCGCGCCCAATCGTCATGGCATGCCGCAGCTGCCGCCGGGGCAGACTGCCGCGCGCAAATGGCCCGTGCTGGACATGGGCGTTCATCCAGACGTGACTGCGAGCCAGTGGCGGCTGCGCATCGATGGCGCCTGCGAGCGGCCAGTAGAACTGGATTTCCAGCAGTTGCAGCAATTGCCGACGGTGACAGACACCAGCGATTTTCACTGTGTGACGACCTGGTCCAAAATGGATTTGACGTTCGTCGGCGTGCGCGTGGCCACGTTGCTCGCGTCGGTGGAACCGCTGGACACCGCGGTTGCGCTGATGTGCCATGGCTACGATGGCTACACGACCAATGTGACGCTGGCCGAAGCGCTCAAGGACGATGTGCTGGTGACGTGGCAGGTCGGCGGCAGGCCATTGCCCAAGGAACACGGCGGACCGGTGCGGATGATTACGCCGCAGCTGTGGGCGTGGAAAGGCGCCAAATGGCTCAGTCGCTTGGAGATTCTGACCGCGGATGCACCGGGATTCTGGGAGCAGCGCGGCTATTCGATGACGGCGTACCCGTGGCGGGACGATCGCTACGGTGATTTGCCATGAGCCGCACCGCATCGACGGGGGCAGACGGCCGCATTCTCGCGGCTTGACGCGCCCCGCCTCGCAGTCGAGACTTTGGCGCCGCGTGACCACGTGGTTCCGCGGCGAACCGTCAGGCGCCATCGCAGGTGTCAGGTTGAACAGGTCGGGTGCCAGAAGGCGATGAAGTACGACCCCGACGCGCTGGACTGGCAACTCGACCCGCAGCAATTCGCGCGCCTGCTGGCCTTCGCCCGCGCGCTCCGTCCGTATTTCCGGCCCATTTACACCGGTTTCGTGGCGTTGCGATCCGATCAAGGTATGTTGCTGGTCGCCAACCACGGCCTGTTTGGCCACGAATTGCCGTTGCTGCAACTGGGCGCGAGCGAAATCGCGCAGCGGCCTCTTCGCTCGTTTTCCGATCGCGTCCTGTTCCTCGTGCCGCCGGTGCGGCGGGTCATGATGGGCATGGGCGTCTGCGAAGGCACGCCGGTGGTTGCACATCGCCTGTTGTCGCGCGGCGAGTTGGCCTACACCTGCCCGGGCGGTGCGCGCGAAGCATTGGCGCCGATGCGCGACCGGTACAAGCTCTATTGGGAGGGCAGACACGGCTTCGTGCGCTCGGCGATTCGTGCGGGCGCGGCGATCGTGCCGCTGGCCATCATTGGCATCGACGAAACCTACCGGCAGATCCTCGACGCGGAGGCCGTGCGATCGACGCTTCTGGGCAAGCTGATTCTGCGGACGCTGGGCGAGAAATACCTGATGCCGCTGTATTGTGGGTTCGGGCCGCTGCCCTTACCGCAGCAACTTCATTTTCTGGCCGGGGCGCCGATCCAGGTGCCGCGCGACCCGGCGGCCGCGGACGATCAGGCGGTCGTCGCCGCGCTGCAGCTGGCGGTCTGGCAGGAGACGGAGCGCCTTATCGCGGAGGGACTCGCGGCGCGCGAGGAACGGCGTCGTCAGGCAGAACCGGGTGTCGCGCGAGCGGTGGACGAGTTGACGCGCTGGATTGCCGGGTAAGGTTGGGGCGAATGACACAGGTCGATGGTCAGGAGGGAAACGATGAAGATCCCGGCAACAGAACGTAACAAACCGCCCATGGCCCAACGCATCAGTGACGGACTGCTCCGTGGCGCGTGCGCGATCCTGGCGGCCTGCAGCGACCCGGCGACGCCATTGCCGCAGGCGCAATTCGCCGGTCAGACCGAGGACGCCGATGGTGGTGCCTTGACCCCCGACGACGCGGATGCCGGCACGGTTCTGGATGCGACATCTGCGGATGCACAGGAACCGCCCGCCGATACGGTCGCGGTGGACGCCGTCGCGCCGGCGGACGTGCCGAGCGCGCCGGACGAACTGCAACTCGACGATCTGCTCCAACCCATCGATACTGAACTGGCCATCGACACGTGGATTCCCGTCGACGCGTTTGCACCGGATGCAATGCAACTTGGCGATCTGCTTCAACCCATCGACACCGAGTTGGTCATCGACACGTTTGCGCCGGACGTGGCGGCGGATGTCTGGCTCGCGCCGGATCTGCTGGTCGGGCCGGACGTCGCGGCATCTGTCTGCGGCGACGGGATTTGCGCGCCTTCCACGGAAACCGCCAGCACCTGTCCGGCCGATTGTGCCCCACCTGGATGGCTCGTGTGCGCGGCCCCGGCGTGCGCTGCCGCGACCGGCGCGTGCCAAAGCGCTGCGGATTGCGGTGGCGTTCTGAACTGCGCGGCGGCGTGTCTCAACGCATCGTGCGTCCAAGCGTGCGCGACCACGCTCGCCTACAACACGATGGTCAAAAGCCTGGAACCGCTCGTGCAATGCGCCCAAACCGCTGGCTGCTTGGGGCCCGCCGATCCCGGCCCCGGCGGCGGTCCTGGTTCCTGCGGCAACGGCAAATGCGACGGCGGCGAGACGCACCTGACCTGTCCCAAGGACTGCGGCTTCCCGGTTTCGGCCAACGAACAGTGCCAGGTCAAGAACTGTGCGGCCACCTACGCTGCCTGCGCCAAGGACAAAGCCTGCGTCAGCGCCGCGACGTGCTACAATCAATACGGAAACGTCAATGTTTGTGCTGGTTTTGGCTCGACCGCCAACGAGTTGTCGGCGCTGATCCTGTGCATCCAGCAATCGTGCCCGTGACAACAAACAAGCCGCCCCGTCTGCACGAAGCGGCTTGCTTATTGACTCAAAATCGCTGCAGCCGAGACTACTTCTTGGCAGTCGTCGCCTGGCGGTGCGCGTCCATCAGACGCCACGGGCTGAATTTCTCCAGCTTGGTCTTCTCGCCTTCCGGGGCGTTGCCCTTGGGATAGCGCAGCGCGAGGATCGCGGTGATCGCGCCATCACGCGAGCCAAACTCCTTGGCCAGCCGCTGCGTGTTGTGCAGGTGCGTGACCAGCTTGCTGTTCGCCGTCTGCATCAGCTTGCTGCGCGAACCTTCCGCGGCGTCGAACAGCGCCAGGATCTTGTCCACCAGCGCGGCCTTCGAGCCGAACTGCTTCTCGACGCGCTGCTTCGGCGTAGGTGGATTGACTTGCGCGGTACCTTTCTTGCTGTTTGCCATGGTCTTCCTCGTATCGCCGGGCCGCTTCTGCTGCGAAATCCCGACGTTCGGTGGCGGCAGGGTATTGGCCCCGTCCGCCGTGTGATGCCGCAGCCCCTGTGGCTTTGGCGGTCCGCTCAAAAGCGGCTGGCGCTAGGAATCTTCCGACTCCGTCGCTGTTTCTGGTTTGTAGCTGGCGCATGGCGGCAATTCCGCCGGCATGTCGCCGGGCAAACCTTTGGCTTTGTCGGCAGCAATCGCTGCGTTCAACTGGGTGATCTCCCGCTCTGCGCGGGCGTTTTCACCCGGATAGCGCTGGCCGATGACGGTCCACAACTCAATCGCGCGCGTGCGCCAGGCCAGCTTCCCGTAGGAACTCGCCAGCAACTCATAGTTCGCCAGATTGCGGGCCCGCGAGGGAAACTGCTGCATCGCCAAGTGCATGCGGAACACCAGGCTCAGCCACTTTTCCCGCTTGTTGTAGAACTTGATGACGTATTCGTGGTGGGCAAATTGCAGCGCCAGGCAGCGATCGCGCAGCAGCACCGCCTCCGTCACGAAGCGTGAGCGCGGAAACTGCCGGATGAACCGCTCCAGATGCGAGCGCGCCTGCTGGACCGGACCGAGATCGAGTTCTTCCGCCGGTGGCAGGATGAAAATATCGTCCGGCGCCAGTTGGAAATGCGCCTTGGCGACCATGAACAGCGCGTAGGGCACGTTCTCGTTGGTGTCGTGACGCTGGACAAACGAGAGGTAGGTCTCGATCGACTCGTCGTATTTGTGCTGGGCGTACTGGGCATCCGCCAAGCGCAGGCGCGCCAACGCGGTCACTTTCAGATACGACGGCAGCTTCAGCACCTTGTGGAATTCCTGCTCCGCCTCGATCAGCGAACCGCCCGCCAGGTGCTCCATTGCATCGAAGTAGAGTTGCTCCGATTCAGGCAACGGCACGGCCGGCTTGGCCGCGTCAGCGACCTGGGTACCGGCGCACGCGGGCAGCAGGAGGCAGGCAAGCGTGGCGAGGGTGGGCAGCCGGAGCGTCATGGTCAAGCGGGTCGTCATCGTCCAACCAGCACGCCGGAAGCCAGCGCGGGGCTGCGAAGTGTCGGAGATCTGGGGGCGCGGGTCAAGGGCGAAATCATCCAAAAATCGAGTAGATCGCCCCGGAAAGGATGAAGTCCAGTACGACCACGGCGAAGGACGCATTCACGACGGCGCGCGTCGTGGCCCAGCCGACGCCTTCAGAACCACCGGTCGCTTCCAGTCCGGCTTGCCCAGCGATGAGCGGAATCGCGCAACCGTAGGCAAATGCTTTGGTGACGCCGGACACAATGTCGCCGGCCTTCACAAGCTGGATGGACAGAAACGTCAGCGGATGAATGCCGAAGCCCAGAAAGCCGGTCAGCATGCCGGTGATCTCGCCGATGAGCGTGGCGTAGATGGTGAGGCAAATCATCATCGCGCCGGCAGCGAGAAACCTCGGTACGATCAGGTAGTTGACCGGATCGGCGTTGCACATGCGCAGCGCGTCGACCTGCTCGGTCACGACCATCGAGCCGATTTCTGCGGCGATGCCGGAGCCAACGCGCGTGGCGATCATCATGCCGGCGATGGTCGGCGCGAATTCCTTGATCATGATCTGCAGGAATGCTGGGCCAATCATGCTGAAATCAGGCAGAATTTTCTCCACCTGCGTGGCGACCTGATAGACAAGAATCATGCCCAGAAAGCCGATCGTGACCGTGATGAAGACCAGCGATTGCACGCCCATCGCGTACATTTGCCCGATGATGGCGCCTTTTTCGCGGCGCGCGGAACCGATCTGCACCAGCGTGTCGCGGCACAGCATCAGAAACTGCCGGGCCGGCGCGGACGTCGCACGCAACCAAGTCACCCATGCGGGGCGCACAGGCTTTCGGGTTCGCACTGGCAAAATGACCGTCGTCACGCGTGCCTACTTTTTGGGTGCGTTCTGCGGCGTCGTCGTCGCCGCGCCGGCCGGTGCGTCGTCATTGGTGTCGGCCAACGCTTCCAACCGCGCATCGACCATCACGGTTTCGTCGCGATGGATCTCCACCCGGCGGTGCCAGCGGTCGTAGCCATCCTTGGCGAAACGGACGATCCATCGGCGCGCAGCCAACTGATAGGGCTCAGCCTTCGTGCCTTTTCCGGAAATCTTGCCGTCTTGTGTGGGCTTGTCCGCCAATCGCTGCTCCACCGGCACGTCGTCCAGGAACGTTGTGACGCCGTCGGACTGGTCCACCTTGATGATGAGCTTGCCAAAGTACGGCACGGCTTTCGGCTTGATGCTTGCCGACGTCGGGTCGCCGACGCGCACGTTGACGAACTGCTCATAGTCGTAGAATCCGACGCAGCGCGTTTCCGCCTTCCGCGTGCCGGTCAACGACTCAATCACGCCTTCGCCTTGGCCGACAAAAACGCCGTCCAGAAAGATTTCGCAGCTTTTCGGATCGGCAAACAAGCGAATCGTGCCGGTGGCAATCTTGCCTTCCGCGCGAAGCTCGGCCATACGCGTCTCGACCTTCTTCAACTGCGCCTCGTAGTCCGCTTTCTTCGGCGAGTCGCCGACCTGGCCCAGCACGCGTTTGAGCAGGATCGACGCGGCGGAAAGCGCCTTGAACTCGGTTTCCGGCTGTTTCAGCGCCTCAGCGACCGTCGCGACATTCAGGGGAAATTCGTGGCGAAAAGGATCGAGCGCGGCGGCGGCTTCCAACAGCGACAGCGCGCGCGCCGTCTGACCTTTGCGCGCGGCCTCGGACGCCTCGGCGAATCGTTTGACCGCATCCTTCGCGTTGTGTTCCTTCTTTTCCTGGGCCTCGCGCGATTCGCGCTGGGACTCCGATTCCTGGACCACCGCGGCAGCCTTGGCCTTTTCCTTTTCTTCCTGGGCCTTCTTCTTGGCCTCCACCTCGCTGCGGTCAACTTCGGGCGCCTGGGCCCAAGCGGGCAGGGCAGTGGCCATCGCCAGGACGACGAAAGACACGCGAAAAGCGAGATGATACGGCAACATAGGGAACCTCAGGGCGGCGAATCTGCCGCAGCCGGCGCGCGCGCGCAATGGACAAGCAACTGCCTTTCCGCGGTCCGGTGCGCGCCAGCCCGCGCTTGAATTGTAACGGCGTTCAGGCCGCTGTCGAGTCGCAGCTGTGCGCGAAATGGCACATCCATCTGGCTGTAGCCTGCCTGATACGCCTGTTTTACGCCACCCACGCTCGCCGTGACAAAACGCCGTGCGGGACTGTGGCTATCAAAATGCGCCGATCCCACGACCGTCAGTTCACACGGATCGCGAACCGGCGGCAGGCGCGCTTCCACCAACGTGATCGTCGGCGACAGCGCCCACTCCTGCGCCTGCCTCGCCAGCAGCTCGCGGATGCGCGTGCGCGCCACCCGCGGCGCGTCGGCCACCGTCTTGCGGGCCCAGGCGATGTCGATGGGTTCCACGCGCTGCACGGCCAAGGTCTCGTCGGCGATGGTCAACTCGAGTTGCACGGGCTGCCAATCGTCGATCGCGACGGGCGACTTCGGGTCCGCGCCGGTCACAGCGAATCGCGCGATCGCGGACGCACCGGGGGCCAGTTGTCCCAGCCGCACCCGCCCTTCGGCCAAGTGCAAGCGCTGCGTTCCGAGCACCCGCAGCCGCACCTCGGTGGCCTGCGACAATCCCAGCCCCAGATTTTGCACCTCAATGCCGAGCGTCGCCGTTTCACGCGGTTGGAGCACGCCGTCCGGCATGAAGCCATTTGAATCGTCCAGCGTCACGCGAAAGGCGAAGTCGGGCTGCGGCCGCTCGGTCACGGTCACCAGCGTGTCGTCATGCGGCGCAAGTGGCTGGCCATCCTGGGCTGCCATCACCTCCATCGGCACGGCCACGTTGCCATGCCGCACCGACACGCGCACGGACAGCGGCACGGTGCGCTGCTGCCCCGGCTCCAGGCGACCGACCAGTTGTTCGTGGCCGTCCAGGACTGGATCGTCCGAGCGCGTGAGCACCTGCAGGCGCGTCAGCGGCGTCTTGCCGAGATTGGTCAGCGTCACCGATACGCGCAAGACGTCGCCGGCCGCCACTTGAATCCCTTGATTCGCATCGGCAATCTCCACTCGCAGCGCCGGATTGGTCACGCGCTCGCCCGGACGCCAGTCGATGTTCTGCTTTTTCAGGTGCGCGACGAGCCCCTCGTCATCTTCCCGCGCCATCTCCGCCAAATCAGCCTGCGCCGCGTGCAGCGCGACTTGTGCATTCACATCGCCGGAGCGCCGCAGCAGCTGCGCCGCGCGTTGGCGGGGCGCCCGATCGATCACCTCGGCCTGCGTCTCCTGACCCGCTTCCGCTTGCGTCGGGTCCGGCAGCAGCACGCGCAACCGATAGGCCGCCTGTGGAACGGTGACCGGCTGGGCCAGCCGCGACCGGCGGTTGCTGCGCACCTGCCGCGGAGCGCCAAAGAGACTGACATTCTCGCGGGTTGCGGAAATGAACTGCACGCCCACATCTGGCGTAATTCCGACGGTGTGCAGGTCCACATCGCCCTGGACCAAATACTTCGCCACCGTCAGCTTCAGCGCCGCGTCGCCCATTTCATACGGCACCTGCACGCTGGCTTTGCCAAAGCTCTGTTCGCCCACGACGATGGCGCGGTTGGAAAATTTCAATGAGCCCGCCACAACTTCCGACGCGCTCGCCGAATGGCCGTTGACAAGGACTGCCAGCGCCACGTGGCGAAATTTGCCGTGCCCTGACACCAGTCGCTCGTCCCGGGCGTGCTGCGCACCCGTGACCGTGATGACGGCCGGTCCTGAACGCATGAACAGATCGCAGACGCGGACGGCTTCATCCAGCAGTCCGCCCGGGTTGTCGCGCAAATCCAGCACCAAGGCCGGCTGACTGCCGGATTCGATGAGCGTGTCGATCGCCTCGCGCAACTCATCCGCAGTCCCGCGTTGGAAGTTCTTGATGCGCGCGTAGCCCACGCCGTTGTCCAGCAACCGCGACTCCACGCTTTGTAGGTGGATCACGGCACGCGTCACGGTCACCTCCTGCGGCAAGGTCCAGCCTTTGCGCCGCAGCAGCAGGTGCGCTGGCGTATCCACTTCACCGCGCAGGCGGTCGACCGCGTCGTCCACGCTCATGTTCAGCGTGTCTTCGCCGTCGATCTGCAGGATTTCATCACTTGGCAAAATACCGGCCTTTTGTGCCGGCGAATCGGGCAGCACCGACTGCACCACCAGCACCCCCTCCTGCGTCAGGATCACGATGCCCAGCCCGCCGAAATGTCCGCCGGTATTGGTCTGCATGTCCCGCCACTGGTCCGGGTCCAGCATGTGCGAATACGGGTCCATCGTCGCCAGCATCCCGTTCACTGCCACGTATTCCACGCGCGCCGGCTGCACGTCTGGCGGCAAATGGTCCGCGATGATACGCAGCGCTTGCAGCAGCGCCCAGCCCAAGCGCAGTGGGTTCGTCACGGTCGTTGCATCGATGTTCCAGGTCGATTCGCCAATCCGCAGTCGCAGCGTTTTCGGCTGGCCGTCCGGGTAGAGCTGCGGCGTATCGACCAGCATTTCCGGCACCAGATGGGCGACGGCTTGCAGCGCTTCCTCCAGCATTTCACGCGGCTGCATGCGCGCCGGATCGACGTAGCGGTGGCGCATCAACTCGAGCGCGCGTCCGACGATGCGGCCTTCGCGCAGCGCGGCGAGTTCTGGCTCGCGGATGCCGGGCAGCGGCGCACCGGGCAAGGCAATCGACGGCTCGCGGTCTGACGCCGGCACGCCGGTTTGTCCAGTTGTCCGAGCAGGTTCCGGCGCTGCCAGCAACTGCCACAGGGCAAAGAAGCACACGCTTGCGGCACCCACGGCAAGCGCGAGGCGCACGCGGTAGCGCGGTGGTCGGGTCGGCGGATTGGGCTGGGCATCTTTCACGCGCGGCAGGATAGCCGTTTGCCCACCGGTGCGCGAGGCCGGCGACCCACTGCGAGAAATCTGACGGTGGATGCAACACCTTTTCATTACTTGCAACGCGGGCCGACGCGGGTACGCTCTGGCCACCAGCCGTTGCTGGCGTGACGAACGATGCTGCTCCGTCTCTTTGCATGGCTGCTCGCCGGTGTGACTGCGCCGGTTCCGACGCTGGATGTCCTGAGCGACCAAATCGCTGCCTGCCTCGGACGCGAAGACCCGCAGTGCGCAGAACCGCTGGTCGCCGACATGCAGCGACAGATGGCGGATTCGGTCTCGGCGGCGTACTGCCGCGGCGTCACGGATTTTCTGGAAGGAAAGTTCCCTGAAGCGCGGATCTCGCTGCAGAAGATCGCAGGCGTGGCCCATGCCCCGGCGACCCTGCGCGAACATGCCCAGCAATACCTGGATCTGGCGATTTCGACGGCGGAAGTCTTGGACGGCGCCAAGCCGCACAAGCTGCTCGGCGGACGCGTGACGGTGTGGCTGCGGCCGGGCGCCGATGAGGTCCTGTTGGGCTACATCGAGCACGTCGTGAGCCGAACCTTGCCGATCCTGGAACAGGCATTTGGCGCGGTCGGCGACGAGCCCATCGCCATTCACGTCTATCCGCGCAGCGAGGATCTGGGTCGCGTGAGCGGGCTGACCGTCGACCAAATTCGCAATTCCGGCACGATCGCGCTGTGCAAATACAATCGCGTGATGCTGACCAGCCCGCAGGATCTGGTCTTCGGCTATGCCTGGGCGGACACGGTCGCGCATGAGCTGACGCACTGGTTCATCATCAAACGCGGTGGTCCCGGCGTACCGGTCTGGCTGCACGAAGGGCTGGCGCGTTCCTATGAAGGCGTGTGGCGTGGTCGGGCTGCGGCGCTGTTGGACCGCAGTGAGCGGCAGGCGCTGCTGTTGGCGCGTGGCAAGAAGAAGTTCATCACGCTGGCGCGGATGTCGCCGTCGATGGCGCTGCTGCCGACCCAGGAGGACACGCAGCTGGCCTTCGCGGAGGTGCACCACGCCGTCGGCTGGCTGCTGGCGCACGGCGGCGTGCAGGAATCCAGGGCAGGGCGCGCGTCCGATGGTCAGGCTGGGCGGCTTGTCAGCTACTTCGGCCAAGGCCTGGACGAAAGCGCGGCGTTGCAGAAGTTCTCAGGGCTCGCGCCCGCGCAGTTCGCCGCCGATTGGAAGAAGGACATGCTCGCGGTGGATTTGCGGGAACAGAACGATCCAGAGCAGCAGCTGCGTCACCCGGAGAAGCTGTACTTCAAGTCGGCGGGCGGAACTGCGGCCGTTTTGAAAAGCCTGGGTGGCGATGCGCGCAAGTTTGCGGAACTGGGCGATCGGCTGGCGGTGGCGCACCGGCCGCTGGCGGCGGTGATCGAATACCGCAAGGCGATGGCCGCCGGCCAAAGCGACGGGCCCCTCTTGCCCACCCGGCTGGTCCGCGTGCTGCTGGATCTGCAGAAGCCCGATGAGGCGCTGGAGTACTTGAAGCCGGCGCTGGAGGCGTGGCCCGAACACGCGCCGCTCTACATTCTCGCCGGTCGCGCCCAGGTCGCGGCGGGCAAATTTCGCGAGGCGCTGGAATCATTGGAACGCGCCGCGTGGTTCAATCCATTTGATCCGCAGCTCCATGAGTTAGCCGCCCAGGCGCACGACGCGCTGGGCGAAGCGAATGATGCAGCGCAGGCCCGTGCTCGGCAGAAGCTCGTGACGTCCGGCTTGTGAGGTCTGCGTGACGTGGTCACAAGGCACTTGACGGCTCCCACGCGAGGGCTCAGTTTTGCAGTTGGTAACCTGAAGCAGCGAGGTCAAGATGCGAATTCTTCTGGGTGCGATCCTGTTTCTGGCAGCCTGTAGCCAAACGACGACGGGCGACGACGCGACCTCCGCAACGGGCGACCAGGCCGATGCGCTGGACGTCCACTTTGGCGCCGATGTGCCGACGACGGCCGATGCGACCGCAGATGCGTTGACCGACGCGGTTGCTGATGCGGCCCCGGACGCGCTGGCCGATGTCACCGACGCCGTGACCGATGTCTTGACGGATTCCGTCGCGGACGCCGCCGGCGATGCTGCGCCGGATGCGATCGCGCCGGACGTGTCTCAAGCTGATGTGCAGCCAGACGCTGCGCCGGACGCTACGCCGGACGCAGTGCCCGACGCAACCGACGACGCGACGAGCGACGTAGCGCTGGATGCCGCGGACGACGTCACCAGCGACGTGCCCGTGGTCACCACCATGACGGGCTGTTCCGACGGCAGCCGCGAGGGTTTCGGCAACCAGCAGAACTTTCCCACCATCGCGGCTTGCGGTGGCGCGTGGGATCAGCCGGGAATCTTCAACATGCCGGCCAAGTGCAACCGCCAGGGCGGCAACGACGGCGTGAATGCCGCGGGCACGGGCTGCACTGTGACCGACCTGTGCGCGACCGGTTGGCACGTCTGCTATGGCAAGGACGACGTTGTTTTCCGCAATCCCAATGGCTGCGCAGGCGTGATGACGGGCGCCACCCCGCCAGTCTTCTTCACGACGCAAATGTCGTCGAGCGGTTCATTCAACTGCGCCAGCGGTGCGGCGGCGACCAATGACCTGTTTGGCTGCGGCAACCTCGGCTGCGACTTTACCGGCAACACCACGTGCAAGGCACTGTGCTCGCCGCTCACCTTGTCCAGCCATGACCTGTGCAAAGGCCTACGCAACGATTTGAGCTGCGGCGACTGGTGCAACCACCTCGGCAAGTACCCCGGCGCGCCCAACAGCTGGGATTGCGGCACGGACGGCGACAAGGAAGCGCTCAACGTCGTCAAGACGCATCCGGAGCAGCAAGGCGGCGTCCTGTGCTGTCTCGACTGAGCGTCGTCGCACGCCTGGCGTGGCTCGTGGTGCTTGTCGCTGTGGTGTTGCGGTTCTATGGCCTTGACCGACTGCCCGGTATCAACGGCGATGAAGCCTGGCTCGCGTTGCAAGTCCAGCACCTGCTGCGCGGCGAGCACGTGTCGCTGCGCACGCCGACCCACATGTTCATCAATCCGCTGCTGGTCGCGACCGAAGCGGGAATCCTGAAGCTGCTGCCGCCCTCGGGGTGGACGCTGCGCCTGCCGATCGCGATCTGGGGCGTGCTGGGTCTGGGCGCCTTCGCGACGCTCGGCTGGCGGCTGTGGCGTGATCGCCTGCTCGTGGCGCTGGCGACCGCGCTGTTCGCCGCCGCGCCGATTGCCGTGGCCTATTGCCATTGCGCCTGGGACCCCAGCTTTCTTCTCGTGGTCGCGCCGCTCGTCTGGCTGCCGGCGCTGCGTCTGGCCGATCAGCCGAGCAGCCGGCTGGATTGGACGCTGCTCGTGATCGGCGCGGTGGCTTGTCTCTGGGTGCACCTGACGTCTGTCCTGATGCTGGCGGTGCTCGCGCTGGGGCTGTGGCGGCTCAATCCACCGACGCGACGGGTGACGTGGATCTGGCTGGGGCTCGGGCTCGCTGCCGTGGTCGCGCTCGCGTGGATCGGCGGTCTGGGCACGCAGGCGCTCTCGCTGCTGGTGGAACGTCCGCTGCGGTTTGCGACGCGGCCGGAGTCCACGATCCAACTGCTCGCGCTCCCGGGGCTGCTGGCGACCGGCGGCCGCGCTTTCGGTTTCTTTGCCGGCATGCCGGAGACCTGGCTGGTCTGGGCCGTCGCCGCGTCGGCCATGCTCGGTCTGACGGGACTGGCTTGGCGTCTGCGGCGCTCGGAACTCGCCAGTGATCGCCTGCTCGCCTGGTCCTGGCTGCTCCTGCCGCTGCCGTGGTGGGTGGCGGCGGGGCTGCTCGTGCCCCAGGCCGTTGGGCGCGAGCGTTACGTCGTCTGGCTGATGGTGCCGATCGTGCTGCTGCTCGTGCGCGGTTTGCAGGCAGCGCCGCGGTTGCTGCTGTCCGTCGCGCTGGCCTCTGTAGTCCTGAGCGGGGTCTGGCTGTACGCGGTGGAGCAGCAACTCTGGCCGGAGACGATGCACCGCGCCTTCCGCACCGGTGCGCGGGAACCCAAGGTGGCGGTTGCGGAGCGCATTCGTGAACTCGCGGTGCCGGGGCAGCCGTTGCGCGTGGCGGTGACGGATTGGTGGCTGGAACATCCGCTGCGGTACCTGCTGCCGTCCGACGCGCAAGTCGGCGTGGGTCTGGACCATCCGCAGTTCTCGGTCGTCTGGTCGGCATCGGCCGGCAAGACGTTTCCCGAGACCCTGTCCGATCGCCACGGGCGACCTATCTTGTCCCTGCTTCGCCCGTGAGGCCTTGCGTTCAAGAGGAAAACCCGTATGCCAACGTCACAAAGTGCCATTTTTCGCCTCGGCCTACGTGCCCACGAGCATCTCGAGTTCGATTTGCGCCCCCAAGCGACTGCGGACGCCATTCGCGCTGCGTGTGCGACGCTGGCAAACGGCTTGGGCGTTCAAGCACTCGTGGTGGGGTTCAGCGATCGGCTGTGGCGCCTGTTGGCCCCTGGCGATCAGGTTCCCGCCCATTTGGCGGCTCTGGCGCCGATTCGCGGTTCGGCGGGCCTGATGCCCGTGCATCAGCATGATCTCTGGCTCTGGCTGCAGGACAGCGGGCCGGACTTGAATCTGGACGGCGCGCGACGCGCCATCGCGACGCTGGAACCGGTTCTGCAGCTCGTCGAGGATACGCAGGGCTACGTGTACCGCGATGGCCGCGATCTGACGGGCTTTGTCGATGGCACGGAAAATCCAGCGCCGGACGAGGCGGCAGCGGTCGCCATCGTCGCGGACGGGCCAGGCGTCGGTGGTTCGTTTGCGCTGGTCCAGCGCTGGCGCCACGATCTGCGACACTTTGAGGTGCTGCCGGTCGTCGAGCAGGAACGCACCTTTGGCCGGACGAAACCGGATAGCATGGAATTGCCTGATCTGCCTGCGAATTCACACGTGGCGCGCGTCGTCGTCAAGACGGCCGACGGCGAGCTCAAAATCTGGCGTCGCTCCGTGCCTTGGGGCAACGCGACGGCCAATGGCTTGCAGTTCGTGGCATTTTCCGCCGATCCGCAGCGGTTCGTGCGGATGCTGGAACGGATGTTCGGCGCGTCGCCCGACCACGCGCAGGATCGGCTGTTGGACTTTTCCAGACCGGAGACGGGCGCGCTGTACTTTGTGCCGTCGACCGAGGCGCTGGCGCTGCTGGCGACCTGAACGCGACGCTATTCCGCCAGATTGCGGCCATCCAATTCGGGGCCACGCTCCAGCCAGGCTTTGGCCGCCACGCGACCTTCCTCGTACATCGCCAGCATCGCGGTCCGCTCGAAGAACAGGTACGAACCGGCGTCGAAATGTCCGGAAGGCTGCGGCCGAATGGCGCGGAACAGGTCGACCTGCCGCAAGTCCGGGTCGCCGTGCTGCGCCGCGATGGCGTTGCGGTCGAGCAGCAGCTTGCGGTCCGTGTTGTAGGCGTTTTCCAAGAACGTGTCCGCCAAGCGCTCAATCGCGTTGCCAAATGTCCGCATCGGCGGCGCATCCTGATTCGGGCCGACCGTCACCAGCACGGGCACAATGCGGTGCGCGCCCAGCGCGACGGCCGGCGCCATCGGCGAATTGACCAACACGCCGCCGTCCCACAGGTCCAGCCCGTCCACGCGTACCGGGTTGAACAGGACGGGAATCGAGGCACTCGCCAGGATCATGTCCAGCGTGATGGTCGGGCGGTGCAGGTAGTGCTTGCTCGCCGCGGGCAGCTTCTCGGGCAAGTGGTTGACGATGCGAATCACGCGGCCGGTCTGCGCGTCCACCGTGTTGATCGCCAGTTTGACCTTGGTGGATCGCAGTTCACTGGCACCGATGGCTTTGGCGAGGCGCTCGCGCACGGGCTCCGTGGAGAACAGGTACGTCGATTGGATGCCGGACATCAGGCTGGACAGGCTGTCGAAGCGCGCGGTCATCAGGAACTCGACCAGCATCGCGAGCCGGCCGCTGTCGCGGTACCAGCGGTGCTTGCGTAAAAGCCCGCTGAAGATCCGCCACTCGCGTTCGCGCCGAGTCAGGCTGCGCAGCGGTTCTTCCCGCATCAGCCGCTGCAACTCATGCCCCAGCGATTGAAAGAACGATTCGTTGGCGATGACCGGCGGGTTGTCAGCCAGATCCAGCCAAAACGCCAGCAGATCGTCCGGTTCCAAACCGGCGGCAATCAGCGCACCGTTCAAAGCACCGGCCGACGTGCCGCTCAAGACATCCGGCGCACTGCGAAACCCGTCCGGATGCTCGCGCAGCGTCTTCCACACGCCCACTTGGAAAGCGCCGCGCGCGCCACCACCCGAGAGGACAAGACCAAGCGGACGCTGTGGGTCGGGGCGAAGCGGCATGGGATCCTCATTGCTGCGGGAATGGGCCCGCGCGGACACTGTAGCAGGACGGTGTGGACGGGCAAAAAATGCCCGCAGTTGCGTTCTGTGCCTGAGTTTGCCTTGACTCGTTTCCGCTCAAGCGCGATCCTGTTGGCCGACCTGCAAGGTCCCATGCGCGGAGCACTGATGTATACCGTGACCCTGAAATCCTTCCCGCACGCCAGCCTCCATCGCTTGGAGCGCGTCGTGCAAAAACACTCGGGCGGTAAGTTGGAGTATCCGGAGCGCAACGCGCTGCTCGCCAAGGTCGAAGCCGGCCAGCCGCAAGTGGTCGCGCGCTATGTCGAGGAACACGTCGCGGAGAACGTCGTGCTGGAATACAAGCAGCACGGCGCAATCGCGGTCCTGGCAGAAGAAGGCGCAGCCGCGGCATGAGCCTGCCCAGTCGCTGCGCAGAGTGGCCGACCAGCCGCTTGGCGATTGGCGGCGCCGCGCGCGCGGAGCTTCCCCGCAATCCGTTCGAACTGGTCGACCTGCAGCGGCGTCGCGTCGCGTACCTCCGCCTGTCGGTCACCGATCGCTGCAACTACCGCTGTAGCTACTGCATGCCGGCGCAAGGCGTCGACGTCGTGCCGCGCGCGGAACTCTTGAATTTCGAAGAGATGACCAAGCTGGTCCGCGTTTTTGTGCAGCTCGGCGTGCGGCGGGTGCGGCTGACCGGCGGTGAACCGCTGGTGCGTCGCGGCGTGGTCGATCTGGTGCAGCAACTGGCGGCGATTCCGGGACTGGATGACTTGGCGATGACGACCAACGGCCACCTGCTGGCTGAACTGGCGGAGCCGTTGCGCAAGGCGGGTCTGCAGCGCCTGAATATCAGCATCGATACGTTGGATCCGCAGAAGTTCGCGGAGGTGAGCCGCGGCGGCGCGCTGCCTCCGGTGCTGGACGGCATTGCCGCGGCGCAACGCGCGGGGTTCGCCTCCATCAAGCTGAACGCGGTGACGCTGCGGGGCCTGAACGACGATGCGCTGCTGCCGCTGTGCGATTTCGCCGCGCGGGAGAAGCTGGTGCTGCGGCTGATTGAGTACATGCCGATTGGTGTGGACGCGCACTGGGGGCCAGAGACGTGGATGCCGGTGGCGCAGGCGCGGGCGCGCGTCTCGGCGGCGTACGCGCTGGAACCAGATGATTCGGGCGAGATTCCCGGCGGAGGACCGGCACGGTACTGGCGAGGCCGCCATCTGCAGACGGGGCAGGAATTGCGCGTGGGCTTCATTGCCGCCGTCAGCGAGAAGTTCTGCGAGACTTGCAACCGCGTGCGGCTGAGCGCGACGGGCACGTTGCGCGAGTGTCTGTCGACCCGTGGCGTCCTGAGCTTGCGGGACTTGCTGCGGGCCGGGGCGACAGAAGTGGAGCTGACCGCGGCGATCCGCGACGCGCTGGCGGGCAAGGTCGACGGCCACCACTACGACGCGGCCGAGCCGACGCTGGAATCGATGAGCGCGATCGGCGGGTAGCCGTCACGGGGTCAGCGTCATCTGCACCGCACCGTAGGCCAGTCCGAGCAGCCCAAACAGCGCGCCGAAGGTGAGAGCAAGCCGCTGACGCGACGGCTGCGGGGCCGGCGGCAAGTCGCGCGACAGGGCCACGCCGGCGATGAGCCCGGCAACCAGGCCGCCAATATGCGCGCCATTGTCGACGACCTTCAGGCTGAAACCAAAGGCCAGATTGACCACGGTGAACATCGCGGCGCTGCGCAACAAGCTGCGATAGACCTGCAACGGCACGGACTTGCGACGCGACAGCGCGAAGCCGAGCATGCCGCCCATCACGCCGAAGACCGCGCCCGACGCGCCGACGGAGTAGTTGTGGTTGGCGCTCAGCGTCCAGGCGAGCGACAGGAGAGAACCGCCGATCGCGCTGGTCAGGTAGACGCCGACATAAGCGGTGGAGCCGAAGAGGCGTTCGGCCATGTCGCCAATCGACTTCAGCACGTACAAATTCATGCCGATATGCAGCAGATTGGCGTGCAGGAACGTGCATGCCAGCAGCCGCCACGCTTGGCCTTGGTGGACCGTCAAGTCAACCGAATTGGCGCCGAGCCTGCTCAGCGTCTCGTTGTCGAAACCTTGCAGCAACGCTGCCAGAGGGCCGACGCCGTTGCCGAACGCCAGAACGACAGACAGCGTGAAAACTGCGATGTTGGCGCGCAGGATCCAGGTCGTCGCCGGCGTACCCGGTGAGGCGCGGCGGAGACGCTCAAAGAACACCTCCGGATTGCGTGGATCGCCCAGCCCTGCCAGATGTTCCAGCGGATTGGTCCCGGCGAGCGCCTGATCAGCGGTCGCCGAAAAAATCACCTGCAACACCGGCGCGAGTCGCGACCCGTAGCAGTGCTGGTCCAGCGCCGAGATGCCGACCAGTTCGACACCGTGAGCCGCTGCCAGCGTCTGCAGCGTCGCCGGCCGGATCGTCGGCACGTCCATCGCCACCACGACGACGCGCGGTGTGAGCGGACCGTGCTGCACCTGATCCAGCCAAGCTTCGAGTTGCTCCGGCGTTGGCGCCAGCCACGGCAGGACGACCCACACGCCCGAGGGCAGGTCCGGCTGAACGGGCATGTCCAGTGCGACGGCGGCGCGCTTCCAGTTCTCCTCCGTGGCGCGGCTGACGTACCGCGCACCCTGGGCAAGCAGGAACTGCTGGACGCGGGCGGAGACGTCTTCCGGATTGGCGTGGGGATGCGGCATCAGGAATCCGAGACTACACGACGCGGACGGCGGCGCAAGGCCGAGGCAAACCGCCGACTGCGGTTGCTGGCTACAACCCTGCATTGGGTTTACAATTCCCGGACGACATCTTGGAGGTGCCTCATGTGCAAACTCGTTTCGTTGTTGAGCCTGCTGCTGATGGCTTGCAGCGCGCCGCCGGTCCAGGAAGAGCGTTACGTCCCACGCGGTCCGGATGCGCCGCGACCGCAGAAAGAGACCAACTATTTTGAAGAATTCCGCGGCGATCACCACCCGACGGGCACGGTCTTCCGGCTGCAGGGCAAACCGGTCGCGATCGATGGGCCGAACGTGATTGTTTCGCTCATCAAGTCCGACTGGTCGACGATGCAGACGCCTGGCGGCAAGGAACACCGCGAAGCTACTGCGCAATTCCTGGTGCAGCAGGGCGCGGAAAGCCACAACATTTCCGTCAATCAGGGCGACGATGCCGTGGCGTTCAACGTGCGCATCACGGTCAAGGCGGCGGGCGAGGATTACAACAAGGCGCGGCTGGATTATCTGCCGTGGGTCGATTGTCAGGTCGACGCACTGTAACCCCTGTCACTTCGTCAACTCCCGCATGATCGCCAGCACATCATCGACTGAATCCCCCGCGTTCTCCCCCGGCTGCTGGCCCACACGTGTCCGCGGCATCGGCATTGGCTCCGGCCCCCACCAGGCGTCGGGCAGATCATGCGGGTGCGTCCCTTCGGCCATGAATTCGTGACTGCGGCCATCATGGCCCGACGTCGCCTCCGGACCCAGGCGCAGCTCCCAGGGATCTTCCACGAGGAGGCGCAGCAGACTCCCGCGCACACGGCCCATCAGCCGCACCGACCACACTTCCGCCATCTGCGGTTTCGGCGCACGCGCCGCGCGCACCTCGTCCAGCTCAACGCCCAGATGTCCGCCGATCCCGCGCTGGCGCTCCAACGGCAGCGGATCGCTCAGTTCCACGCTGCGTTCCGCGCGACCGATGTTGCGCAGGCTGAACTGAGGCATATGTTCGTGCGCAATCGCTTCCAGCACGTCGCTGGGAATTTCCTGGTCCGATCTGACGCGAAAGCCGCGGGCGTACGTCTCCTTGAACGTGCTGTGGGTCGCCAGCCAAGTGGTCAGTCGGTCGGTCTGGAACTCGTGGGCGGTGAACACGCAGAACCGATCGACGCGGCGCCTGGCGGTGTCCAATGGCAGGCGCTCGCGCGAGAACAGCTGCTTGCTCCGAATCGACCGCGCCAGAGGCCACGCCGATGACTGCCGCAACAGATCGCGACCGCGGGCTTCCGCCATCATCAACCCTCGCTGTCGCCTTGGCTGACTTTCGCCGTGGCATCGGGGGCCCGCCGGAAAACGCTCGTGTGCCGTCGCACTTGGACGATGCCCGGCGCCGTGTCAGCGAATTCCAGAATCCCGGACTTGCTCATGCCGGGCCCTTCTCCGCAGATCTGGCGCTCGTCGCGACGACCTGTCGGTGCAGCACTTCGAGCGAGTGAGCCTGGTCGGCGAGATCGCTGGCCAGCACGCTTGCCATGTCGTTCACCAGCTCAAGCGTGTCCGCAAGTTCCGGCCATTTGACACGCGCTTCCTGCAAGTCCGCGACGTAGCGCCGCACCACCGCGGCGTTCGAACGCGTCGCCACCGCATCATCCAGCAAGTTCTCGATCGTACCCGCCAGATCGTCGGGCAGCGCAGTCCTCTTTGGCGCCATCAGGGCATCGTTCAGCCGCAACTCAGTGTCGTGCAGCTTGGCTTCCACGGCCTCCAGCTCGACATTTGCCCCAGCCAAGTCGCGTTGCAGTTGGCTCAGTTCTTCTCGCACCCGTTCGACTTCCCGAACTTTCTGCTTGAAGTCAGGATGTTCCGTCACATCGGCGAGTAGCGTCGGCTTCCGATCTGCCGCCTCACGCGCGGTATCCAGCTCGCCTTGGAGCGCCTCGGTCTGCCGGGATTGCTGCAACAGGCGATCGTTCAGCTCGTCCACGCGCCGGGTCGCCTGATGGAAATCCTCCAACAACCGCCGCTTTTCGTGCTCCAGATCGGAAAGGCCAACACCGATGCGCACCTGTCGAATCTCCGTGTCCTTGTCACGCAGGTCCATGCGCAGCTGCTCGATCAGCGCTTCCTTTTCCTGAATCACTTCCTGCAGCAAGTTGATCTTGCGCTCCAGCCGGCTCAAGTCCCCGCCTTCGCGGTTGAAATTCGCTTGCAGACTCTCGTTCTCGTCGCGCGCCGCCCGCAGCTCGTATTCCAGGAGGTCCAACTGGTGCTGCAACGCCTCATTCTGGCGGTCTTTTTGCGTGACACGCATTTTCAGGCCAGACAGCTGCTCCGCCGCTTTCGCCGCCTTCTCGCGGGATTGCGCAACTTGCGCCTTCAGCTCAGTCACCGTCCGTCCGGCCTCCAGGACTTCGTTCTCGCGGTTGTGCAAATCGCCGCGGCTCTTGTCCAGTTCCTGGCTGAGCAACTGGTTGTGCGCTTTCAACTTGAGGTACTTGTCGCTCAAGCCGTCCAAATCCAGCGAGTAGCGCATGGCCCGCGCCTCGCCGGCCTTCGCATCGGATTCCATCTCGGCCAGCACCGCGCGGGTCGTCGCGAGCTGCTCCTCCAGCTGGGCAATGCGTTGCGAAGCGTCCAGCGAGGGATTGGGCGGCGGCTGACGGTCTGCCGGATTGATCCCAGGCGGTGGCGTAGCCGGTCGCGCATCCGTGCGCAGGCCATCGCGCGCGAGACCCAACCGAACGGCGCGGGCCTTCGCCACCAGCGCTTCCCGCTCGCTGCCACTGATCGCACCCGTCGGGTGGGCCAAACGGCGGGGCGCGGCATCCAGCGTTTCAAGACGCTCTTGCGGGCCGTTCGCCGGCGTCCCGGCGCACAGACGGATTTCCAGCACTTCGCCGCAGCGGGCGACGTCGCCTTCGCGCAATGTGCCGCGCTGGACGCGCTCGCCATTGATGAAGGAGCCGTTCGATGAGCCCAGGTCCTTGATGTAGTAGCCCGCAGGTTCCCAGCCGATCCGCGCGTGGTTGCGCGATACCGAGGTTTCCTTGGAATGGATGGTCGCCGCCGGGCTCCGACCGATGGTCACCGCTTCCATGGTTGGATCAACGGCCAACCGTGCCAGCCCGCCGTCCTTGTCGAGCCATTCCAAGTACATCGCTCAGGCCTTTGGGGTTCGACCGTGCGCGTCGCGCGCCACGCAACTGCGGCGGCAACTTTACTACTCGTCGATGCTCCGAGGCAATCCAAGGTCTTGTCCGCGATCCACCGCTTTCGGCGCGCTTCTGCGTTGCTGCGTCGGCGCCTGCACCCTGAATCGCATCCGAAATCGGCGTCCGCGGAGGAATCGGTGGTGAATCCTGGTTGTGGGCACTGCCGGCCGATCAGAATCCCTTGGCCATGATGGCAGGCATGCCGCGTTCCAACTCGCGCACCGTGCTCGTCAGGAGTGCCAGACTGTGCCGGTCGTAGGCTTCCACCACCAGCGCGATGCCGATCTGCTCGTCCGGATAGTCTTTGAGATTACTAACATTCCCGCGTGCCAGACCATCCCCGCGCCAGACGATTTCAAACCGGTTGCCTTTCTCCACGCCGTCGTCCGCGCCCTTGTCGATGTAGACGTAGCTGTAGGCACCCGCGGCCGCTGTCTCGTGGTGAAAATCGACGATAACGCCTGCGACTTGCACCTTGTTGGGCACAGGCGCGACCAGCTGCAACGGCTCAAACACGTTGGTCAACAGGTCGCCCCGGCTAATTTCGCTGTGCGAGCGGGTAATCAGCACGCTCACGAGCGGCCGCACGGTGCTCAGCACTTTGGCGTCGCCCAAGAAGTTGATCTTGTAGCCGACGCGCTTGCCCGTCACCGGATGCAGGATTTCGCGCTCCACACGATACAACGTGTACTTGTCGCCGTCGCGCACGCAGGGGCCGACCAGCGCTTCGTCCTCCTCATCGTCTGACTTCTTGTCGTCGCGTTTGGTCTCGCCTTCCTCGCTGGCGCGAAACGCGTCGCGTTCGGCTTTTGCCTTGTCATCCTCGGCACAACGGCGCGTGTTGAAACGGATATACGCCTCGTCCAACTGCCCGAGCATATTGCGCTCTTCCCGGCTCGCCTCCACCACGCCCGATTCGCGGTAGTCGCGCGAGGAAATGTAGCCGACGCGACGGACCAACTCGATGCCACTCTTGACCCGCGGCTCAAAACGCGACGTCGCAAACGTAATCGACTTCTCCGCAAGCGTCTGCGAACTCTTGCGGCTCAAGTAGATGAGATCGCCTGGATAAATCAGGTGTGGATTGGTGATTTGCGGGTTGTAGGACCACAGCGACGGCCAATACCAGGGTTCGTCGTACAGGCCCTCGGCAATGCTCCACAGCGTGTCGCCCGCTTCGACGACGTAGGTGCGCTCGCCCGTCGGCGCGGACTGTTGCATGGCAATCGCCGGCGCCGCGCGGTCCGGCATTTCCTGGGCCTGGACGCTCAGCGCCCCCAGTAGCAGCGCCAGGGGCAGGGCCGTCTTGCAGATTTCAGCGCACACACCGGTCATCATCACTCCACATTTCCGCGGCCGCTAGGGCTGGACCGAGCCATCCACCGCTGATTTCTTCATCGCCGTCGCCTTGTCCGCTGCCTCTGTCCCCGGATAGAGACGCGTCAATTGCTTGAGCACATCGTCGGCGCCGCGATCGTCGCCCAGCTTGCGGTAACACAGGGCCATTTTCAGCATCGCATCGGGCACTTTGTTGCCGCGCGGATACTCTTTCGCCACCCTCAGGAAGGCCTGCGCAGACGTCAGCCACTGCGCCTGAGCGTAATATCCCTCGCCAATCCAATACAGCGCATTATCGGCCAGATCGTGCCGCGGGTATTGGCGGTGCAGTGTTTCAAACGCGCGCCGTGACTCGGCAATTTGTCCCTGATCAAACAGCGACTTGGCCTTCTCATACAGCGTCGCTGTTGGATCGAGCTTGGCCTTCGCGCCTGCGGCCTGCGGCGGCGTCTCGTCGGCCGGCCCGGACACTTCGACGGGATCGTCGGCCGTCTCACCCGGCAAAGGCTCGTCATGCGTCAGGCGAATTGTCTGTGAATTCAATTGACTGGCGGTCCGCGTATCGGTCCGCGGCGTGTCCATGGTCGGAATGCTCGACGGCAAGCCCACGCGATCGCGCGCGTCGATGTGCGCGTCCGCCTCGCCCACTTTCACCGTTGGCAGGTGCGGAATCCACTCCTCGCGACGCGCGCGCGCGACCTTTTCCGAGTCCGTTTTGTCCTCAATCAGGATGAGCCGATTGCGCAGTTCCTCGAACTGGACGCGGGACGCGGTCTGGCTGCGCTTCAGTTCGGCGAATTCCTCGCGCATCGCCGTCACATCCCGCCGCAGCTGCGCCAGTTGATCGGTGCCACACGCCGGCAGCGTCGCAACCGCAAGCGGTACGCTCAAGCGAATTGCCAGTGGAATCAAGGCTGTGGATAGTCGTGCGGAATGGCTTGAAGTCACAGTTGATTTCAACGGAGCACCTGATGCGCCACCTGAGGCGCGCCCTTCCGGCCACAGTACCGTGGAGTTCGCGTCTGTCAAGGATCGTTATGCGCCTTTTCGCGCGGATTTCCGTGCGGCGTACAGGCGACGCAAGGCTGGTGCCCGATGCGACCACGCAATGCCAAGACGCCGCGTCCACGTCCCGAGGCCCCCTTCACCGGCGATCGCCAAGACCAGCGTGCCCCAACGAACGGCTTCCACGCGGCCCAGAATCGCGCTGAGCGGTACCGGCGGATCTTCGCGCGCGGTCGTGTCGCCGCGGGCGATCAGGCAGGTCGCTTCCAAGCGGATGACGCGATGCAGGACCACGCGCGGGGCAAAATCGGCAACGAAAGCGACCATATCACCGGGCTGCAACGCACCGATCGGCACTTGCCGCACGCCGGCTTGCAGGGGCGCGCCGAGCGGCCACATGGAATGCCCTTCCAAGTCGTGCCAGACCAGCGGCATCTTCATCGGCCCGGCGTCTTGACGCGTGCGCCGCCGCTGCGCTGGCGTTTGTGAATGGGAAAGACAAACGTGTCGGCTTCCGGCGGTCGGCCTGCGTCTTCGGGGACGGAGGCCCACTGCTCGGGTGTGAACGTCGTGCCCGTCGCGCCTTCGTAGGCGAGCATGCGCGCCCGCGCCTCGGCGTGGAAGTGTTCGGGCGCTTTGCGGAAATCGCCGGTCGTTTTGTAAGCATCGCCGGGGCAAAACGTGCAGAACCCGCTGCCGGAGCACGACAGGCACGAGGTCCGGTCGGCATTGGTCCAGGCAACGACGGATTTCCGCGCTTCGGATTCTCGCCAGATCTGGGCAAAAGTCTGCTCGCGCAGGTTGCCAAGCGTCATGGGAAAGGTGATGCACGGCCAGACGCCGCCGTCCGGGCTGATGTACACCAGCGTTCGCGCGGCTTGGCAGGGGACGGTGTCCGCGCGCTCGGCCAAATCCCGACCGCGCGTCGTTCCTTCCGCCAGAGCGATCAACTGCCGGGCGCGCACCATGTCCGTCCGAGATAGTTCCAATGAATCCAGCTTGTTGCTGCCAGACAAATCCCGTTGCGTTGTCGTCGAAAACACGACTTCACAGCCTTCCGCGGCAAAAAAGCGAAAAATCTCCGGAATTTCCTCCACGGCTTCGCGCAGAACGTAGCACACGACCCGCACTGGAATGCGCGCGGCCAATGTCTGGCGAATTCCGGCGATCGTCGCGGCGAGAGATCCTGGTCGACGGGTCAACTCGTCGTGAATCTCGGGGCGCAGGCTGTAGACGCTGACGTCCAACTGCGACGTTTTGCAAGCGTACAGGCGTTCCGCCCAAGCCGCGTCGATGTTGCCGGCATGGGTCTTGACCCGCGCGAACAGGTTCAGCGATGCGGCGTACGCAATCAGCTCGGCAAAGTCGGGGCGCAGCGTCACTTCGCCACCGCTCCACACCAGCGTCATGACGCCGGCCTCCGCGAGTTGCGCAATGGTCTCGCGCCATTCGCTCGTGGTCATTTCCGGGCCGTGCTTCTCGTCGAGGTAGCAATGTTGGCAATCGAGATCGCAGCGATAGGTCAAATCCAGATGCGCAAACATCGGGCGACCTTCCGCCGTCCACGCCTTGCGCATCACGGCCAGCATCGCGTTGTACGGCGACCGGTCAAGCACCCATTCCTCCGAGCAGCACCTCAACGAGCCTGTCCGTCGGCGTCCGCAGATCGTGGCTCAGTTCGCGCACCGGGTAGGCCGAGACCAGCCGCACCGCCGCGTCCAGTGTCAGTTGCGCGGTGACCGGACCAAAGTCGAGCGCCTCACGCCCAACTCTGGACATTGCTTCCACTTCCGACATCGGCCGCGTGCGTGTTTGGTCGCGTTCCGGACCCAGCCACAGGATGCCGGCGAGCGGTGCGCGCCACGGGAAATCGCCCTTGCCGCCGCGGAACTCGCGGTGCCGACAGACCTGCCAGCCCGTTGGCCCGGGCAACAGGAACGCGTATTCGTCGCTCCACCACTGGCCGTCCAGTCGACCGCACAGTGTGGTCTTTCCGGCGGTCGAAGGGCCAGTCACCAGCCACGCGCGGTTCTCCAGCCAAAGCACTGCGGAATGCAGAACCAAGCCACCCTCATGCAGAAAGACCGCGGTCGCGGTGGTCAGCAGAATTTCCATCAACGCTTGCACGCGCGCCTGCGGGGTGTCGTCGGGATCCGCCATCCTGGCCCAGCCGGCGCGTGTCTGCCACGACGCTTCGCCGCGCCCGCGTGGGGTCAGGAACGCAAAACCCTCAGCGCTCCAAGCAGTCAGCTGAACGGGAACCTCGCGCGGTGCGGCGCCTTCGGCATCGACTTGCAGTTCCAACGCTGGCTCGACGCCATCGGCGCCCCACCATGGCGTCCGCACTTGCCCGAATTGCGCGGGTAATCGGGCGGCAACGGCAACAGGGCCAAACCGGGCAGCCCATAAGCGGGTCGCACGGTCGCCCGGCCGCGCATCTGCCGTGGCTGGATCCGCGCCTTGTCGCTGCATCAGGTCTGGTAGCCGGTCGCCTGCGGGTCAACGCAATCCACGCAGCCACCCGGGCACGACGCGAGCAGCGTCGCGAGCGGTCCAGACAGCGTCTCCACCTGCGGCTGCACATACGGCCGCCGCTTGGCCGCCTTTCCGACCGATTCCTGCGCTTGGTTCTTCGTTGCCATCTCTTCCATGTTGTCTCCCTCGTCTTGCACATGGCGTGCAGATTTCGTCTGGTTGTTCAGTACACAATGACCGTCGATCCGGGCGTCACGCCGGTATCGCCCGAGCCGATCACGAGATCCACCAATCCGTCGCCGTTGAAGTCGCCCGGCGCGCCGAAACCGTTGCCGTTCGACGCCGCATTGTTGTTGCCCCAGGACGTGTTGGTCGGCACGAACGGGTCCGTCAGAATCACGTCTTCGTACAGGTACGCGACCGCCCCGCCGGTCTCCGTATGCGGCACGCCCAAGCGCAAGACGACCTGCTGGCCTTGACCTGGGATGCCGACAATCTTCTGCCGCGCGTACACGACCGTGCAGTGCGAACCCGCGCTGGGATCGTCAAAGAAGTTGCCGAGGTTGAGCGGCCCCTTGCCGTACGAATAGCTCACCATGCCGTAGTTCGTGGTGAACACGTTCGTCAGGCTGCCGATCGCCGCCACCACGTCCAACAGTGCAAGGTTGTTCGGCACGGCTACGGCTTTGGTCAGCAGCGCCGAGCCGCGGATCCAGTACATGCCAGGGTAGATCGACAGGGAATTCATCTGGTGCTGCGCCACCAGATCCAGGCCCGGCTCGTTGTCGTACTCCAGCAAATCAAAGAACGCGCCGAATGCCAGACTACCGGTATTGCCCGGACGGATCCGTACGGCAAGGCTGTCACTTGGCTGCAGACCATTGTTGCCAGTCGAGAACTTCAGGTCGATCGCGCCGGCAAGCGCTTGGCCTCTGATGACATACATCTGCTCGGTGGCTGCGTACTCGTGAAGCACCAATTCGTCGAACTGCTGCCCGACGCCATTGTTCTCCACCAGCACGTTGCCGCCACCCAGGTTGCCGCCAAACTGTGTAGACGGGTCGGTTTCGTCGGGTGCCCACGCGCGCACGACCATGTTGTTGTTCCGATCCGTCTGTTTGGTCACGTCGATCGTCAGCGGCGTGGCTTGGCTCCACGTTGTGTTGCCCGGAATCACGTAGACCACTTCGTTGGTCGGCCAAGTCGCGTCGCGCATCGATGTGACCGCGATATCGTTGACCGGTAGGCCTGTGGCGGACACGTCACCATTGAAGTTGCCGACCGTTTGGACGCGGAAGACGCCCGCGACTGCTGCGGTTGCCGAGAATCCTTTGATGATGACGGCCGGTGTTGCCGCGAGTTGTGCGCCCTTTTGGCCGAGGAACACCCACACTTCGCGAATCACGCCAGCGCCTGTCTTGGCGCCGAGGACGAGATCCACGATGCCATCGCCATTGACGTCCTGCGGGCGAGCCACTTGGCCGCCAAGACCGCCCGAGTTGGCAAAGCACTGCAGTCCGCTGGCGGGCTCGGACGCCAAATCGATATCGGCAGTCGATGCCCGGCCGTACAGCACGCAAAATGGCGTCGATGTGCCGCCGCCCAAGCCGACGTCGCCGAAGCCGTCGCCGTTCAGGTCGCCCAAACCGAAGACGCGGCCGCGGTAGTTCTGGTCGTTGAACGTGCCCGCCGCCGTGATGCGCACAAACCGATAGCGCAGTTTGGTGGTGGACACGACGTTGGAGAGACCGCTCTTGTTGCCAGCGGCGTCGACCGCCTCAACGGCGAAGTAGTAGGAGGAAAGGCCATTGTCGGTGAACGGTGCAAACTTGCAGAGGTCCGCGGGGTCGCGGCCATCGGGGCCGCTGATGGTCACGACTTCGCTGCCACCCGGCGCGGCTGGAGTCGGCGCGGTAAATCCGCTGATCGAACCGGCATCGCAGGCTGCGTCAAAATCTGCTTGGGTGACGATGGCTTTCTTGGCATAGCGGACGGAATAGCTCTTCGCCGTTCCCGCCACGCCGTTGTCGCCGACCGCGAGGAAACGCAGCTTGGCGCTGGGCCGCCGTGGGTTCAGATCGGCGTCGAGCAGTGCGTCGAGCGCGATGACCGCCGGCGCTTGCCAGTCGACCGTCACCACGATCGACGCGGTCGCGGTGTTGCCGAAGGCGTCCGCAACCGTCGCCGTCACCGTGTTGACCTGATCTTCCAGCAGCGTTGCGTCCTGCACGTCCACCGACTCCGCGGCACCGGTCAGCGCGAGCGGCGTGGTCACCGAGGCGTTGCTGAGCGCACTCTTGGCGCCGTTGACCGTGTCATCCAGCGCGGTCAGTTTGCCGCCGTTCAGGTGCGTATCTGCCAGTGCGAGCTGGAAATGGACCTGATGGCTGGGTGTCGAGAGGCTTACGTCCTGCGACTTGCCTTGCAGCGCGGTCGTTCCGGAGACCGTGGGCACGCCGAGGACCGTTGCGGCCGCGAAGCTCACGGTCGGGTTGGTCAAATCCGCGGCGATGCCGAGCTTGCCGGAAGATCCCTTGGGATTCAGGTTCTCCAGCACCACAGCCTCGAGATCCGTGTTGTCGCCATCGACGATCGTCACGTCAAACGCGGCCGACTGTGCCGACGGCGTGACCACCGCGACCTCGATGCCACCTTTGAGGAGCCGCACACCCGTCGGCGTACCACACGGGCCGACGTACGAAGCCGTGAGCGGCAACGTGACGTTCGGGCAGTTTTGCCCCGGCGTCGTGCAGTTCTGGGTATTGAGCAGCGAGTTGCCCGGCAGCCCTGTCAGCTTGACGAGGCAGCCCGACAGCAGCACGTCAAACGCGCGGGTCGCCACGGTGGTGTTGCCCGACGCGTCGGTCACAGTCAGGCGGAATTTGTAGTGAATCGTGTTGCCAAACGGCACAGTGGCGAGCACGGGCGCTTCCGGTCCGCCCGGATTGGCAATGGTGCCGGAGCCAATCGACACGAAGCCTGCGCAATTCTGTGAGCCTGCGTCGCAATCGGTGCCCAGATCCAAGCTCCACGTCGTCGCGCCATTCGTGGTGAAATGCAGCGCAACTTGATAGCCGCTCTGTGCCGGCGCTGCGTCGTCGTTGTCCGTGAACAGCGCGCCCTCGGTGGGCGTGGTTATCGTGACCGTCGGCGGCTGCGTGTCGACCACAACCACGACCGGCGATGTGCCCGCGGTCGCAGTGTTGCCGCAGTGGTCGCGCAAATCGGCAGTCAGGGAGTGCGAGCCGTCGCTGAGAATGCCGAACGTTGCATCTGGGAACACGGCTTGGCCACTCAAGAATCCCTGGACGGCCTTGAACACGCCGAGATCGCGAACCGTCGCGGGCTCGTTCTCGACGTCATCGCTGACGCTTTGCACGACGACGTCGCGGTTGTCGCCCACAATTAGCGGAGACTTGGCTGGGACCGCGAAGTCGCCGGTCGGCGGGAGCGTGTCCACAAAGAGCGATTGAAACTGCTTGTAATCGCTCATGTTGCCGACAAGGTCGACCGCGACCGTTTCCATTGTGGCGGTGCCCTCGGTCGGGATGGTGACCTGCAGCGATCCCGTGAGACCCACGGTCGTGACCGATCCGGCGGAGACGCCGTTGACGAGCAGCGACACCGTCGCCTCCTCGCCGATCGTGTTGACCTGGAAGGTGAATGTGCCGCCTGGCAGCAGGCCGTCACTCTTGATCTGCTCCGCCTGATTGAGGCATGTCGCTGGGACGCCTGCCGCGCTCGGGCCCGCGAGGGTGTTGACCGTCGGTGCCACGGTGTCGATGAGGTAGATGCGATCATGCCCACCGGCATACGGACTCGAAAGCGACGTTGTCCAAGTTTTATCAGCAGAATTATAAGCTTCTGCAATGAAGTGGTAGGTTCCGTCGGCCAAAGTACTGAGGGCGACCAAGCTTACCGATGCCTGGACGGTCGATGTGGCGACCTCGACGTACCCGGTAGTGGCGCACGCGGCCCCCGTCAGACCGGGTGAATCGGAACACACACGTGTTGGTGCGCCGTTCAGGAAGCCGGCCAACGACAGTTTCATCGTGCGGTCGGCGTATTTGCTCATCGGCACGGTGCACTTGCCCTGATAGCAAATTCCGAACTGGCACTGCGAGTTCAACGTGCAAGGGTCGGCGTTCGGCGACGGCGTCTGGATGAACAGCTCGGGCTGTGCGGACGCAATTTGTGCGATGAACTCCTTGCTGCCGATGTTGCCCGCAGTGTCAGCGGCCGAGCACGTGATCTTCACGTTGTTGCCGTCCGGCAGCGTAATGACGCCAAATTTTACCCCGACGGTCAGGCCATCGGCGATCGCGGCAGCGGCGGTGGCGGAGAACGTTCCGGTCTGCTTGCCCTGATCATTGACGACCACGCACGAGACGAGTGCGCCAGCAGGAATCCCACCGACGGTCGGCTCCCAGTTCACCTGCATGGCATTGGTCGGATCGTTGTCCAGATCGTCGAGCGCGACCAGCTTCAGGCCCAGCGGCTTGTACGGAGCGAGCAGGTCGCCAAACTTCGGCGCGATGCGGTCGACCGTCACGTGAACGACCGGCGAAACAGCAGCTTGCCCAGCGGCATCCGTCACGGCGACGGACAACTGGCAGGCACCTTGATCGAGGAGCTTCACGTTCGGGACTTTGATGGCTTCCGCCAGAACCGTCGCGTTGGTCTTGGTCACCGTCGTACCGCAAGTGACCGTCAACTCGGCGGCGCTGCCGTCTTCCACGTTGGTGAACGTCGCTGACACGGGCAGCACGCAATCCGTCAGGCCGAGCGCGCACGACAGGTTGGCGGCGTTCAGCACCTGGCCATCGGTCGGCGCTTCGATCGTCGCGGTCGGCAGATCGGCCTTGAAGGAAATGGTGATTTCACTCGAGTAGCCCTTCTTGTCGGGCGCCGCAGCAATGTACGCACCGACCTGCACAGTCGTGGCGCCTGTAGAAAATCCGGAGAGGGTGAAGGCGTAGACGCCGGGCGCGGTCTCCGTGGCGGCAACCGGCACAGACACGCCGTTTTGCAGGACGTCGAGCGTCGCGCCGACGACGGGCAGACCGGCGGTCGGATCGGTCACAGAAACGCTGAACGCAAAGCTGTCCGTTGCAACCTTGAGCGAGCCCGAGGGCGTGACAAATTTCACGACCGGCACGTCGGAAATCAGCGTAATCAAGGTCGGCGGCGGCGCGGCAGTGTTGCCATTGATGTCCGATCCGTAGACCGAAAGGACAGTCAATCCCGGCTGTAGCGTGACATCGTGGAATACGACGATTCCCGTGGTCTCGGCCACGCTGGTGTTGCAGGCAAACAGCACGCCGTCGACATTCAAGCACACGGTGTGCGCCCCGGTGACCGTCACTTCCACGTCAATTTGATAACCCGGCTTGGTGGGGTTGCTGTCTGGATCATCCAAGGTCGTCAGCGTCGCCTTGACCGGCAGCGTAATGACCAGCGTAGGCGGCGTCGTGTCGATGGTAACGGTCCGCGTGACGTCCGAGCAGAGCGACTGCGTGGCCAAATTTCCCCACTTGTCGGTCGCCTGGAACGTCAGGGTGTACGTGCCATCGGGCACCTGCACGCCTGCGTCCACCAACGGGAACGCGCCCGCGAGGTGATTGGTCACCGGAACACCCAGATCGATTGGGTCCAACGGCACCCCACTTGGCGTGATCAGATAGCCTTGCACCAGTTGCCCATCGAGGCCGGACGTTTCCAGCAGGAATTCCACGCTTGCCGTCGTCACGGTCACTGCGGACGCCGGCGTCATCACGTGCAGGCACGGCGGCGGCAGGGCAGCGATGAATCCAACCGGCACGCTCACGGTCTGATTCGGCGCGTTGTCCTGAACCCGACATTCGATTTCCTGGCCCAGTTCGGCGATGGACAGCGACAGCGGGATGTCGATCGTGAGCAGCGTCGCATCGGTGTACAGCACCGTCGCATTGGGCACCGTCGGGTAAGCCAGGGCTGCCTTGGGCTTGCAGTACACCTCCAGATCGGTCCCGGCGGTCTCACTTGTCACGGCGATCGAGAGCGTCATATCCAGAATGTCCGGCGTCGACTTGTTTAGGTCATCCACGACCCGCAACACGGCATCCTGGGACGGCGCGAGAATCGCCAGATCCGCCTTGTCCACGAACACCGCGAGCGACTTCGACTTTTGCCCGCTCAGCCCGCAGCTGTTGGTCGCCTTGATCAGCAGCGCATGCGTGCCGGTCGTCGTGAAACTCAGCGGAATGACAAATTGTCCGGTGACGGATTGGGTGGTCTTCGTCGTCAGTGTGCCGTCGACGTACAATTCGATGGCGTTCTGGTCCGTCGACGACAGCGCGGTGACCATGCCGATCAGCGCAACTTGAATGCCGGGTGTGACCGGATCGGTGTCGTCGCTGAGCTTGATCTGCCCCGATGCCGGCTGGGTCACGAGGATTGCTGGCGCTTCCGTCGTGATGACGGCTTTCACCGGATTGGACGGGATTGAGCCGCGGTCGGGGTTGTTCACGTCTTCAACCACGCCGATCACCGTTGCGGTGACGCCAACAAGACCTGCGTCGTCGATCGCCAGCGTGGCGACCACCGGCACGGACGTCGAGCCATTGAGCAGCACGTGCACTGTTTCCGTCGGCGTTCCCGGCGGGCCGATGACCTTCAAGTAGGCGTCCGTGCAGTCCGATTGATCGCTGTGGACGATGAAGCTCTGCTGAAAACCGGGGGTCGTCGGATCCTGATCCTGAGTCAGGCAACTCTGTGACAGCGGATCGACGGTGGCTTTGCACGCGGTCCCGCACGTCACCGTGAGGCTCTTGTCCTTGCTGACCGCAGCGTCGCCGGTGGCTGCATTGACGACGGCGCGTACGGAAATCGACAGCGGCGCGATGTCCGTGGTGCACGGCACGGTTACGCCGTTGATGCGTCCGGCGTTGTTGAGAATCTGGGCCGGCGTGCCGACTTTCACGCTGTTGATGTACAACTCCAGCGCCGCGCCGTCAGGCACGTTGGTGGTCGTCACGGAAACATCCACCTGAATGCCGACGGTGGCCGGATCCTTGTCCCAGGCCTGGCCGATCTTTTGCGTCGTGACATCGCCTTTGAGCACCTCGCCCTTCTGCGTGTCGAGAGAGAAAACCAAAGTCCGCACAACGGTTTGCGTCACGTCGGACGCATCGCCAATTTGTCCGTCGCCCTGGACATCTTCGCCTGGGCAGCCATCTTCCCAGATGCACGCGGGGTGCGGCGAAGGCGTGTCGGGCGCGCACGCCGTCAGCACGGTCGCGGCACACAACGTGGCCAGCCAGGAGATCCGGCGTAGGTTGGAGACAATCAAGGGCCTGACGCGTCGGTCGCTGGAGTTCATGGGGTCACCTTGGCTTGGGGATCGGCAGGTGCATCGGAATCGCGTGAAGGCACGGAGGTTGCCGGGACAGCTAGCTGGCGGGAAAGCAGCAGATCGAGAAATTCGGCGACATCTTTCTGGGCGAGCGCATCGGAGACGTCATAGTCGCGCCGGAGCAGGGCGGTCAGTTCCTCTGCCGAGACGCCATCGTCCGTGATGGCCAGTGCATCAAAGAGCTCGATGGCGGTCGCGGTGTGCAGACGATGAAACGCGCGGTCGCCGGTCACAACGAACACCTCGCCGCCCACCTTGCGGTGCGCTGCTTGAGGGTGAAGACGATAGCGAATTTGCGTGGTTGCGGTGGTCACCGTGCGTTTGCTCCCTTGGGTTTCTGCGCCCGCCCGCCGGCCGCTTCGCCCGTCCACATGGGTTCTGTTGCAATGTGGCGCAAAATAGTTTCACATCCGGCGAACACGAGCCCACCTTGCATTGTGCCGATCACCCCGGCGGCTGACAAGGTAGCTTGTTTAGGTGTGTGTGCCAGCACCGCGATTGATCGTTGGTACAGTCGTTTCAGGTACGGCAACGCCGGCGTGGTTCTCGGCCTCCGACAGCGCAAGATAGCGCGGCGCCAAGGCGAGCGGCACGACTTCCGGGTGTGCGATGTACCAGCGGCCCATTGTTTCTGCTTGCGGGTAGGCGTCGACAATCCGCGCGCCTTCCGCCTCGGCCAATCGCGTCAGCGCGCGATTGCGGTCGCCGGTGGGCACGCCGAGAACGTCCGGTCGCGCTTGCTGCCACCACGCGCGTGCGTCCGCTGCCGCCAGCGCCTGTTCGCTCCAAACGCCCGGTTGGCGCAGGCCCACGAAATCCACGTCGGCCCGCGCGGGCAAGGCAACGGCGAGCGACTGCCCTGGGGCGATCGCGTCACGAAGCGACCACGCCATGGCATCGAGCGAACCGACCCCGTGGCCTGGTATGCCGTGCGCCCAGGCGAGCGCGCGCGCCAACGCCAGCCCTTGGCGCAGACCGGTAAAACTGCCCGGCCCGATGTCGCAGACCACGCGCTGCAGGTCAGCCGGCTGCAGGGCCGCTTCGTCGAGCAGCTGCCACACCATCCGCGTCAAGCTCGCGCGCTGCCCCGTACCGCGACCCGCCTCGGCTTGCACGCCGCGGTGCCAGCCATCGTGGCGGTGGAGCCAGACGGCCCAGCGCTGCGTCGAAGTGGATAACGCGAGTAAATTCATGGGTTAGCGAATCAGCCGCTCAATGTCGTTCTTCATCACGACCAGAAACAGCAAACCGAGAAAGGTCATCCCCACGTACGCGGCAATCTGCCGGGTCCGCAATTGCACCGGCCCGCGGCGAATCGCCTCGATGAGCAGGAACAGCAGATGGCCGCCATCGACCAGCGGAATTGGCAGGAGGTTGACGATGCCCAGGTTGATCGACAGGCCGGCCATCGTCACGAGAAAGGTCTCTGGACCCAGCTCGGCACTTTTGTTGGCAATTTGCGCGATAAACAGAGGCCCACCCACCTCGCGCACGGGTACGTCGCCTTTCAGCAGCCCTGCCAGCGTGCGAAACACCATTTCCGCGCCTTCCACAAACTTCTCGCCGGTCCACGTCAGCGCGGAACCGACCAACCGCGGATTGGCGATGAGCGGCGCCACCGTGTAGTCCGTTGCCGGCCCGATACCGATCTGCGCGTGCGGCCTGTGCTCGGGGGAAACCTCGATGCCGAGCGTCAGCGGCGCGTCCAGCTCCACAAACGTCGGCTGGCCTGGCAGCGGCTGGCTCACCCGGCGCCGCAGGTGCAGCACATGCGGCTTGAGCACTTTGCGGGCCTCCGCGACGACGTCCTCGGGGCGACGGCCCTGATTCTCCTTTTTGCTCCGGATGTCGTCAAACGGCCGCCGCAATTCTTCGTACAATTGCATGAGAGAAGTCAGCGGCTTGCCGTCCAGGGTCAGCAATTCATCGCCGGGAAGCAGGTGCGCTTGCGTCACCGCCGGCGTCGCCTTTTCCACCGAGCCCACGATGGCGCCCGGCGCCAGTAACCCGAGCCCCGCCATGTCGATCGCCGCCGCAGTCGGCAACGGCAACCGCACGGTCGCATCGTTGTGCGGATGCTCCACCGCCTTGTCCAGCGTTTCGCCGCTCACTTCCGACTGCCAGCGCAGGTGGGACACGTGCAGCGCGATGGGCAGATTCAGCGTCAGCGCGTGGCGCAGGACATCGTCCAATTCATAGAAGCGCTCGACCGGCGTTCGTTTGCCGTCCACCTCGACCGCGCGCACGCGATCGCCGCTTTGCACGCCCGCCAGCCAAGCAGGGGAATTCGGCGTCACGGACACGACGGAGGCTTCCGGCTGCGCGAGAACCTGAATCCGCCCGACGTAGCGCACCAACCCGAGCTCCGGGATCATCTGGCGCTGGCGAATCGGCGTGACCAGGACGTCCCGCGCCTGGCCCGCGCGGAGAATGGAGAACTTCGTGAGTTTGCCTGGCCGCGCGGAAACGGCGTCGACCAGATCGTCAAATGTCGCGACGGCGTTGCCATCGATGGCGCGGATTTGGTCGCCCGTGCGTAAGCCCGCCAGCGCCGCTGGACCGCCCGGCACCACCGCGCCGACAACCGACGGGACGACTTGCTGGCGAAACGCCAGCGCGCTGCCGAACAGCACGACGAGCGGCAGGATGAAATTGAACAGCGGCCCCGCCCCAACGATCAGCGACCGCCGCCACACGGGCTTGGACGTGAAAGCATCGGGTTCATTGGCCAATTCTGGATCCGCGGGCGCGGAAGGATCGTCGCCCAGCATGCGCACAAACCCGCCCAACGGTAGCGCGCGGATGGCGTACTGGGTGCCGTTGCGCTGCCATTCCAGCACGACCGGTCCAAAGCCGATGGAAAACGACAGGACGCGGACGCCCATCCAACGGGCGACGACAAAGTGGCCGAACTCGTGGAAAAGCACGAGCGGCACGAGCATCAGAAGCGCGTAGAGGAGCGGCATGAACGATCGACTCGCAAAGTACAAAAATGCCCGCCCGATTCAGGCGGCCCACAGCATAGCACATGGGATGGATACTGCATTCCCGATCCGTGATTTGCAGCATGCGCCGAGCAGCGCTACAACCGTTCCGTCCGCGCAGGCGCGGATCGCAGGGGCGAGTGGTGGCAAGCGCGAGGCGATGGGCGAAGTGGATTTGGCTGCCGGCCATCGGGCTTGGCTGCACCGCGAGTCCGTCGCGTTCGGCTGTCGGCGGCGTGGCGATTGTGTTCGCCGCGGAACAAGGCAAGTCGGGCTGCCTCGCGACACAAAATGGCACGGGCAACTTGCCCTCTGGCGTTCCAGATCCGATTGACCGGTTGACGCTGAAGTGGTCAGAAGCCGACACAGGCAAGTCCGCAACGGCCAGCATCAGCGCGGCGGAGATCGCGTCGAACGGCACGTGGAACGTCGGCGTCCTGCCGGTTTCCAGCCAGTTGCAGCTGCAGGTCTATGCGTGCACCGCGGACGGACGCGTGCTGTGGTATGGCAAAGGCAGCGATTTCGTGGTCAAACAAGGCGAGGACACGACCGCGCAGGTGTTCATGACGCCGCCGGGCAAACTGGCGTGTATGGGCAGCAATCACAGCGGCGGTTCGCTGCAGACACCGCGCGGGTTTTCGGGCGGCGTCCTGCTGGCGACAGGCACCGCCATCGTCGTGGGCGGTGCGGACAAGTGGGATGGCACGCCGCCGTTGGCCAAGGCCTCGAATGCCACCGACCTGTACAACTACAAACTGGGCACCTGGCGCGCCGGGCCGCAGCTGAAAGCGCCGCGGATTTGGCCGCTCGTCCTGCCGTTGGATGCGACGCACGTGCTCGTGGCGGGTGGCAGCGCGCTCTTGACCGAAATTGATGCCAAGCAGCCGAAACTACCGCAGTTTCTGTTTGCGCCGGAGGATGTGTCCGCTGCCGATCCACCGTCCGAAGTACTGGAGATCCTGGCGGATTCGGCCACTTCAACGCCGGCGGTGACGGACATTGGCACAGGTGCGCGGCCATCGGGTGCGGCGACCGTTGCCGGGGACGCGATTGTGTTTGCCGGCGGTTTGGCAGCCGACCGTACGCCGTCGGCGACCGGCGCGCGTGTGCGCGGTCTTGCCGCCATTGCCGCCAATGCCACGGTGGGCACGCCGGAAGCGCTCAGCTTGGCCGCCGCGCGCGTTCAGCCGAACTTGCTGAGCTACGCCGATGGAACCGTCGTCGTTTGGGGCGGGCAGGTGTCTGGAAAGGCTGCGGATTTCGGCGAACTGATTTCCGCCAACGCCACGACGGGTTCGCCACTCAACGCCGTGGGCAGCGACATTGTCGACGATCCGAACGCCCAGGTTCTCGGGGCCGCCGCGGTCGTGCTGAGCGAACAGGGCGACTTGCTGACGTTTTTTGTCACAGGCGGAATTCTTGTCCATTCCGGCTGGGCGACCGGGACGCCGAGTTACCTTGTGGTCGTCGATCGCGCAGCCAAGTCGGCCACTTGCTACAAGCTGCCGACGGCGCTGGATACGGTTCTGCATGACGGGACGGTCCAGCCGCACAGCACGGCGCTGCCGGGCGGGATTGGCGTGGCGGTGGCACGCTTGGATGGCGGTTATCTGCTTGTGTCCGGAGGACTGCTCAGCCTGGGGCCGATCAGCCAAGGGGACCCGCTGCAACTGTGCCAGGACCCAACGCAGACGCAAAATGGCTGTATGGTCAATGATTTTGTGCTGCTGGAGCCGCCTGTCCTGACCGGTGCGCAGGCGTCCGTGCGGGCGTTCAAGGTCGACGCGCTGTCGCCCATCGGTCCGCATTTTGGCCAGATTGCGCTGCCTTTGCCGGTTGGTGCGTTGCTGACGGGCGGGATGCAAAGTGTCTCGCTTCCGGCGTCCGCGACCCTTCCGACCTTCGACGGGCTTGGGCAACTCATCTCCGCACCGTTTCCACCGGCTGCGAGTCAATCCGCCTGCCAACCGTAACTTGATGAAGTTGCTGCGAGTGTATCCGTGCGCATTTCTCCCGAAAAGACATCGCTCCTGCGTGATCGCGACCGTGAACGCGGCGTTGAACGTCCGCGCCTGCCGCCGTGGCTGAAAGCGCCGCTGCCGGGTGGTGAACGCTATGCCGACATCAAGACGCGCCTGCGGACCCGCAAGCTGCACACGGTTTGCGAGGAGGCGCAGTGTCCCAACATCGGCGAGTGCTGGAATTCCGGCACGGCGACGCTGATGCTCATGGGCGAAGCGTGCACGCGGACGTGCCGGTTCTGCGCCGTCAAAAACAATCCCAAGCCGCCGGAGCTGGACGCGGACGAGCCGCGCAAGTCGGCGGAGCAAGTCCAGTTGATGGCGCTCGATTACGTCGTGCTGACCAGCGTGAACCGCGATGACCTGGCGGATGGCGGTGCCGGGCATTTCGCTGCGACGATCCAGGCCATCAAAGCGGCAAGTCCGCACACGCTGGTCGAGGTGTTGACGCCGGATTTCCAGGGCAAGCCGGAGCAGATTGCCGCCGTGCTGGACGGCGCGCCGGATGTGTTCGCTCACAACATCGAGACGGTTGCGCGCTTGACGCCATCGGTGCGCGATCGCCGCGCGACGTACCAGCAGAGCCTCGCTGTGCTGCAATTCGCCAAACAGCATCGGCCGCAGGTGGTGACCAAGTCCTCGATCATGCTGGGTTTGTCGGAGACGGACGAGGAAATTGATCAGGCGCTGCGGGATTTACGCGCGCACCACGTCGATGCCGTGACGCTCGGCCAGTACTTGCGGCCGTCGCCGTGGCACCTGGAGGTCGTCGCGTTCATCACGCCCGAGGCGTTTCAGCGCTGGCACGATCGCGCGATGGAACTGGGCTTTCTCTATTGCGCGTCAGGGCCGCTGGTGCGGTCGAGCTATCGTGCGGGCGAGCATTTCCTGAAGTCGTTGGTGCAGGAGCGGGCATAGGGATTGTGACAAAACTCGTCGATCGATCGCAAACCTGTGTCACCGTGCGTATCGCCGCAGGCGGGCGCACTTGGCGACCCAGCGCCAATGCCAAGATAGGTAAGATGCTCTGTCACAGGCACTTGGCCTCACGGGCACGTGTCGGCCACCGTCTGGCTGCCTGACAAGACGCACGCCGTTGTGCAGACCGTGCCGAGGCACTTCATCACGTCCGCGCTGCACTTGTAGAGGCCCGAGGAGCAGTTGCTGCCGGTGGGCTTGCACTTGTAGCCGACCAGTTCGAAGCCCTCGTCGATGACGCCGTTGCAGTTGTCGTCGATGCCGTTGCACTTCTCGATGAGGTACGTGTCACCGCTGCAGATGACCGCGCCGCTGTTCAGGGGGTCGCAGATGTTCGTGCCGTTCTTGCAAAAGTCGGGATCGGGCAAGGAGTCGCACGGGTCTCCGAGGCCGAGACCTTCGTCGGTCAAGCCATTGCAGTTGTTGTCCAAACCGTCGCAGAGCTCGACGATGCCAGTGCCGCCCGCTTCATTGCACACCGTTTGCGCGCTCACCTGATCCGCTGGGCAGACCATCTTGCCGTTCTTGCACTTGTCCAAGTCCGGGCCGTCGCACGCCACGCCCAATTGGGACACCCACGGGTCATCGGTGATGCCGTTGCAGTCGTCGTCGATGCCGTTGCAGATTTCCACCTTCACGGTGCCGGTCAGCGGTTCATTGCACACCACGGATTTCTGGTCGGCGCCGCAGACGAACTGGCCATTCGGGCACTTGTCGGGATCCGGGCCGTCGCACGCGATGCCGAGGTTCTGGTAGCCGTCGTCGGTGATGCCGTTGCAGTCATTGTCGAGCGAATCGCAGAGCGTTTCCTTGGTCTGGTAGCCATAGCCGCTGTAGGCGCAAATCCATTTCTTGTTGCTGCAGCTCACCTTGAGCGCTTGCGTGCAGACGCCAGACTGGTTGCACGGCGCCAAATCGACGGAGAGGTTGTTGTCGGTGATGCCGTCGCAGTCGTCGTCGATGCCGTTGCAGTCTTCGGGCGTCGCCATGCTTTGTGAGCCATCTGCGGCACTGGAGCACGTGACGCTGTGGTCGAACTTGCACTCGACCCAGCCGGCCCCGCACGCGCCGGGAGCCATGCACGAGGCGCCGACAGTCAAGCCGTTGTAGGTGATGCCCTCGTCGGTTTGGCCGTTGCAGTTGTTGTCGAGGTTGTCGCAAATCTCCGGTTTGGCTTGGCTATTGGTCCCATCCGGGTTGGTCGAGCAGGTCGCCGTCAAGTTGGTGCCGCACACGACGATGCCGATTCCGCACACGCCGTAGCCCTTGCACATGTCGCCGACTTTCTTGGTGCCCTGGTAGGTGAAGCCTTCGTCGGTCTGGCCGTTGCAGTTGTTGTCCACGCCGTCGCAGACCTCCACGATGTTGGTCGTGGTCTCGTTGATGCATTGGCTGCCGGACTTGTCGGGCTTGCAGGTGAACGTGCCGGTCTTGCACATGTCGCTGTCGGTGCCGTCGCAGGCCAAGCCGATGTTGAAGCCCTCGTCGGTCAGGCCGTCGCAGTCATTGTCCAAACCGTCGCAAAGCGTCTCGACCAGCTGGAAGTTGGCGACCCCGGCGTAGTTGCACGACCAGCCGAGCGCGCCGTTGCACGTGGCGACGAGTCCGGGTCCGGCGCAGACGCCGACGGGACCGACCTTGCCCGGGATCGAGCCACACGTGGACTTGCTCGCGTCGAGGCCGTCATCGGTCTTGCCGTTGCAGTCGTTGTCCTTGTTGTCGCAGATCTCCGGCTTGCCCTGGGGACTGGAGCCGTTGGCGTTGTGGGAGCACGTCGCCATCTTGTCGTTGCCGCATTCGACCGTACCGGCGCTGCACTCGCCCACTTTGGGGCACGTGTTGCCCAGCGGAATGCCGTTGTAGAGCAAGCCTTCGTCGGTGAGGCCGTTGCAGTTGTTGTCCAAGCCGTCGCACCACTCTTTGCCGTTGAAATTCGGATCAGAATTCGGGTCCGTGCTGCACGTTGCGACGAAATCAATCGGCGAACAGATGACTTGCCCCATGCCGCAGCCACCGATGCCGTGACACGGCGCGCCCAGCGCTTCGACGGCGTTGGTCTTGCTGTCGGTGTACGTGAAGCCCTCGTCGGTCAGGCCGTCGCAGTTGTTGTCCTTGCCGTCACAGATTTCCACGATGTTGGTGATCGTCTCGTTGATGCACTCCACGCCTTGGCCATCCGGCGTGCAGGTGCTGACGCCGTTCTTGCACAAGTCGCTGTCCGTGCCGTCGCACGCGATGTCGACTGCGAAGCCCTCGTCGGTCAAGCCGTTGCAGTTGTCGTCGGCGCCGTCGCAGATTTCTGCAATGTTGGTGATCGTCTCGTTGATGCACTCGACGCCTTGCCCGTTCGCGGTGCAGGTGTACGTGCCGGTCTTGCACATATCGGTGTCGGGGCCGTCGCACGGCTGGCCGACCGGAAAGTCCTCGTCCGTCAATCCGTCGCAGTCGTCGTCGAGACCGTTGCACAGCTCGACAATGTTGGATTTCGTTTCCGGACCGCAGACCGTATCCAGCTTGCTGGGCGAACAGATGACGACGCCGTTCTTGCACAAGTCGCTGTCTGTGCCGTCGCACGGAATGCCCAGTTGGAACGGCTCGTCCGTGAACCCGTCGCAGTTGTTGTCCAGACCGTCGCAGGAAATTTCGCCCGCGCCTTCGTAGCCGACCACGCCGCTGTAGTCGCACTGCCAGGCACCGCCGTGGCAGGTGGCCTTGACCGTGCCAGCGTCGGAGCAGACGCCCTTTTTCGCGCAACTGTTGTCGTTCTGGCTCAAGCCTTCGTCGATGTGGCCGTTGCAGTTGTCATCGACGCCATTGCAGATTTCGTCCTTGCCGGCGTAGGCCGAGCCGCCGAAGCCCGATGAGCAGATGGCGAGGCCGCTGACCAGATCGCACTCCACAGTGCCTGACTTTTTGGCGCAGCCGCCCGCGCCGAAGCAGGTGCCACCGACGGGCGTGGTGCCGTACAAAATGCCTTCGTCCGTCTTGCCGTTGCAATCGTCGTCGATGCCGTTGCAGATCTCGGGTGTGGCTTGGCTGTTGCTGCCGTAGGCGTCGGTGGAACAGACGGCGACCTGCAATTCCGGTGAACACTCGACGACGCCGATGCCGCACGCGCCCAAGCCCTTGCACATCGCGCCGACTTTCTTGCCAAAGTAGTTGATGCCCTCGTCGGTTTGGCCGTTGCAGTTGTTGTCGATGCCGTCGCACAGTTCTACCAGATCGGTGATGCTCTCGTTGACGCAGACCACGCCCTTGGTGTCGCTGCCGCACGTCCACGTGCCGTTCTTGCACTGGTCGCTGTCGCTGCCGTCGCAGGGCTTGCCGAGCAGCGGATAGAACTCGTCCGTCAAGCCATTGCAATTGTTGTCATAGCCGTCGCACACATCCGGTTCCGGGCCGACCTTGGGCGCGCATTCGACGTACGCTTTCAGGCCGATGTGCACGCACGTCTGTACGCCCGGCTGGCACAAGCCCACGTCGCCGCCGCACGGGCCGGGCGTGGTGTCCGGATTGCCTTCATCGGTAATGCCATTGCAGTTGTCGTCCTTGCCGTTGCACTTTTCGATGGCTCCAGGATGGATGTCGCCATTGGCCGGTTTGCAGTCGACGTTGTTGGCATAGCCGTCGCCGTCGTCATCCTGACCGGCGATGACCGCGCAGCTCAAATCCGAGCCGTCGCAATTCTGGTCGATGCCATCGCCGCATTTTTCCGGCGCGCCAACGTGGATGTCCGGGTTGGTCTCGTCGCAGTCGTCCTTGCCTGTGTAGCCGTCAAAATCCAGATCAGTGGCGGCACACGGCGTCGTCGCACCGTCGCAATTCTTGTCGCACTGCGCGATCGCGGCACTGCCGCTGAGCTTGGGATTGCAGCAGCCTTCTTTGGCGCCAGGGTGAAACGCGGAGTCGACCGGTTGGCAGTCGGCCGGTGCGGCGTAGCCGTCGCCGTCGGGATCGTTGCCGTAGCACGTTTCGTCGGTCTGGCCGTTGCAGTTTTGGTCAATGCCGTCGCCCGCGCCGGTGGGACCGCACAGTTCCTGCAAATCGGTGCTGGCTTCGGGACCGCAGAGGGTGGACAGGGCGTCCAGGCCGCAGATGACCACGCCGGTCTTGCACAAGTCGCTGTCCGGTCCGTCGCAGCCTTGGCCCAAGTCGGGATAGCCCTCGTCGGTCTGGCCGTTGCAGTTGTTGTCAATGCCGTCGCAAATGTCGGTTGTGCCCAGCACGCCGTCCACGCAGTCGACGCCGGGGACGACGCCCAGGTGCGAGCAGGCCATCGTCCCGGGCTTGCACACGCCGAGTGAACTGCCGCAGGTCGCGCCGCCGCCCGGGTTGCCCTCGTCGATCAAGAAGTTGCAGTTGTCGTCGTAGCCGTTGCACAGTTCCGGCGCGCCGGGGTGGCGCTTGGGTGCGTCGTCGTCGCAGTCGGGACCGAGCGGCGCGGCAATGTAGCCGTCGCCGTCGGAGTCGTTGCTGGCGTTGCAAACGGAGTCAGCGCCCGAGCAATCCTGATCGATGCCATCGCCACACTTGTCCGCCGCGCCCGGATTGATCGTCGGGTCGTTGTCGTTGCAGTCGGCCGGCGGCATGAAGCCGTCCTTGTCGACGTCGGCCGCGAAACAGCCGACGATGATGCCGTCGCAGTTGAGATCGCACGCCTTGTTGGTCGCCGTCACGACCGTGGTGTCCTTGCTGTTCAGGACCGGCGGCAACGATTTGCAGCACGGCTCAGGCGCGCCCAAGATGAACGTGCCGAACTTGGGAAAGATGGCGGAATCGTAGGGCCCGCAGTCGTTGGCGTCCGGAACGCCGTCGCCGTCGGTGTCCTTGGCCGCGCAACCTTCATCGGTCTGGCCGTCGCAGTTGTCGTCCTGACCGTTGAAGCAGACTTCCGAGGTGTCGGCGAACTGGTCGGTGGAACAGACCATGCTCTGCTGGTCCTTGCTGCACTCCCAGCTGCCACCGCTGCAAACGCCATGGCCGCAGGACTGGTAGAGCGTGGGGAAGTTCTCGTCGATCTTGCCGTTGCAGTCGTTGTCCAGGCCGTCGCAGATTTCCGGGCTGGGCAACTTGGCCATGCACGACGACCAGCCGCTGGCTTGGCAGACTTGCACGCCGCCGCAACTTCCGGCGGGGCCGGAGACCTCGCAAGGCCACGCCTTGCCGACGAGCGCCTCGGTGCAGTCGCAGGCGTCCAAAGTGGGCGAGCAATAGGCGCCCGAGCCTTTGAGCCAGGTCTTGCATTCAAACCCGACCGGGCAGGTAGCGCCCGCGCCGGCTTTTTCGGAACAGTCGAGACCGCAGATCTTGGCCTTGCCGGCGCCCATCGACAGGCAGGCCCCGCCCGGGCAGTCGCCGTCCACGTCGCAATGGGTGCACAAGCCGGAAGGCAAGGGAAGACAGTAGGGCTTGCCGTCGGCAAAACCCGCGAGGGTACAGCGAAAACCGGCGGGACAGTCGCCGCTACAGGGTTCCGTGCACACGCTGTGGTTGGCAGAATCGGCCAGGCAAACGCCCGAGTCGCACGCCGTCGCCACCGTGCAACTGGCGCCGAGAGGCAGCGTCACTGGGCCCACTTCCGCGTCGCCGTCGCTGGTGGAATCCTGATCCAGCGCCGCATCGACTCCTCCGTCGATCTGAACCTCGGCAGTGTCCTGAATATCCTCGATATCGCTGCTGATTACGCTGTCCGTGCCCAGCGCGTCGGTGATTCCGGAGTCGTAGCCATCGGCCGTGTCCTTGCTGTCGTGCTTGGCGTCATGCACGTCCAGCGCTGCGTCCACTTGCGCATCGTCAAAGGCACCGGGAATTGGCGTGAACTGGGTATCGAGGCATGCAGGCACCGAAGCCAACAGGCCCAAGCCGATGAGGGCGCGCACACGAATCCGCAGCAGGTGAACAGGCATTCCGGTAGTCCAGCGCGATCGCAGCGCCCGCAAACACTACAGGGTATCGTGCCGCCTCGCCCGGTTCAAGCGACGCTGCGCAATCACCGGCGGGTCGCGCGCAAGAACCACTGGTTGGACGTGCCGGGGCCGACGGCCTGCACCGTGTCGACATGAAACCCGTCCGGGACCGCAGCGCACAGTGCGCGTGCGGCGTCCGGCGCGTCGGCATTCCGGTAGTGCTCAAACGGTGTTTCTGACACGGGAATGGCGTGAGCGCGGGCCAATTGCTCCGGGGTGCGGCACAGGCCGAATGCCACGTTGTCACACGCCAGAAACACGCCGCCGGGTTTCAGGACGCGAGCCACCTCACGCAGCGCTTGAGGGACGTCGCGCAAGTGGTTGAACGAACGCAGCATCATCACGGCGTCCGCGCAGCCATCCCGGAGCGGCAAGTGCTCGCCGGTCCCTTGAAGGCACAACGCTTCAGGTAGCGCCGCAGCCGCGCGTTCCAGCGCCGACAAGTCCGGTTCCACGGCGACGTAGCGCAGCACGTTGCTGGCCTGCGCCCGGGCCAACTCCTGAACGTAGCGAATCGGCCCGGCGCCGATGTCCACAACGACCCCGCTCAGTTCGCGCAGTTGGGCCAGCAGCAGCGCTTCCTCCGCGGCAAACGGTTGTTGGTCTGCCACGCGCCAAACACGCCCGTCGACCTGCTCCAGGAGCGTCAGGTCTGCGGCGAAATCGTCCAGGCGCGGCTTCTCCGAGCGATCGAGGTACACCTGGCCGCGCGCCAACGCCTCCACGATGGTGGCGGACGGCGGTTGCTCGGACACGAAAAATCGAGGCGATGGCCCGTCCAGACAGAGCAACGCGGTCGCTTGCGGCCCGTCGAGCAAGTCGAACTGATTGCTTATCGGCTCGGGCAAGGGCATCACGGGCTGCGCGGCGAGCGGTCCTGCGCACTGCATTCGCGCACCGCACGTGGCACAGGCCGGCGCGTGAGGACGGGCAGGCGGCTGCGCGAGCACGACATCGGGAAGCCACGACGCCAAATGGCACACAGGCACGCCCAGCATGGACCACCGCAGCTTGGCGAGCCGCGTGCGCGCGAGGGTCGCCAGAAAATCGTGCCAATGCTCTGGATCCTCTGGAGATTCCGGCGCCAGGACCAACAGCAGCGGTCCAATGGCATCCAACTCCGTCAAGGGCAGGACGGCGATTGTGGAAAACGGGATGAGGATGCCTGCAACGAGGCGATGCTGCCGGACCCGACTCGCCCACTCGCCCAGCGGCCTGGGATCGCTGCGCCAATCGCGCCAATGGGTCAAAATGACCTGAAACCGGCCGGCCTGGGCTTGGCTCAGCCACGCCGAGGAATTCAGCTGGCTCCGCGGACAAACCGTCCAGCGAAGTGCAGTTGCCTGGGGCGAAGGCGGCGACGGGTTCATGCGGGCAAGATGCTCCATGCGGACCCGGAGAGCGTAGCCCAGGACGGGCCACATGCAAGCTGGGTTCGACCGACGGCCTTGTCCTCGCGCCGACGTCTGCGGGAATTGCGGTCGCATGGAAAAGCGTTTGACAGACGGCTGCGGCTGTCACAAACTGTAAGCTGGGTTTTTCTTTGGGGGTGTCCTATGTCTTTCTCTCGTCGCGATTTCATGGCCCTCGTGGGCACTTCGGTCGCCGGTGTGGCGGCTGTCAGCGCTGTTGGCCGTTCCGCCACCGCTCCCGTCGCTGCCGCTGGCAGTGCAGGTGCGGCACGCAGCGATCAGTGGGTCGTCGAATCTATCGGTGCCGTTGCCAAGGGCGCCGTGCCCATCACGCTCGTTCACGCCACCACGGGCGAACGCCTGAACGTGGAAGCGTGCCGTCGTGGATCTGGCCGCAAGTCCGTGGCTTCCAGCCGCGATTTTGACCTGTTCCTCGCGAACAACGGTCAGGGTCACGCGCCGACCTCCGCGTCGCATACCGTCGCCATTCGTTCGCTCGCCAAGCACTTGGACAAGAACGTGAAGGCAGTCCCGGCGACTGTGGTCACGATGGCCGCGCGCCAGTCCAAGCACGCTGAGTTGTACACGACGAACGACGATCCGGTTGCCTGAACAGCGCCGCGTCTTTTCAGTTCCAGCAACACGATCGCCGTTCCCCCGCGGCGGTCGTTTTGTTGCTTTTTGCGCCAGATCTTGCCGTTGACGCTACTTGATCGTCACGTGCCGCAGCAAGTTCAGGTCTTCCAGCGCGGCACCTGCGCCGAGCACGACGGCGCTCACCGGATCGTCAGCGATCAGGACTGGTAGGCCCGTCTCGTTGCGCAACAAGTTGTCGATGCCGCGCAAAAGTGCGCCGCCGCCGGCCAAAACCACACCTTTGTCGACGATGTCGGCGGACAACTCCGGCGGCGTTTTTTCCAGCGCGGCACGCACCGCCTTGGCGATTTCGCCCAATGGCTCAGCCAGCGCTTCGCGAATTTCATCGGAATTCACGGTCACGACCTTGGGAATCCCGCCCGCTGCGTCGCGTCCGCGCACTTCCGTCGTGCGAATCTCCGCAGTCGGCCACGCGTTGCCGATGTCGATCTTGATCTGCTCCGCCGTGCGATCGCCAATGAGCAGGTTGTACTTGCGCCGGAGGTGTTCCACGATCGCCTGGTCCAACTTGTCGCCACCGACCTTGAGCGAGTAGCTGTAGACCATGCCGGCGAGCGAGATGACCGCGACTTCCGTGGTGCCGCCGCCGATATCGACGATCATGTTGCCCGCGGGCTCGGTGATCGGCAGTCCGGCACCGATCGCGGCCGCCATCGGTTCTTCGATCAAATACACTTCCCGGGCACTTGTCGACTCCGCGCTCTCACGCACTGCGCGCTTTTCCACGTCGGTAATGCCGCTCGGCACGCAGATGATGACCCGCGGTCGCACCAGCGTGCGCCGGCTCTGCGCCTTGCCGATGAAGAAGCGCAACATCGCCTCGGTGATTTCGAAATCGGCGATGACGCCGCCTTGCATGGGCCGGATGGCTTCAATGCCGCTGGGCGTGCGGCCGAGCATGTCCTTGGCTTCCTTGCCGACCGCCAACACCCGCCGTTCGCCGCGCGCGTCGCGTTGCACGGCCACGACCGAGGGCTCACGGCTGACGATACCGCGTCCCTGGATGTAAATCAGCGTTGTCGCCGTGCCAAGATCAATGGCGATGTCGTTCGCAAAAAGCGAGCTGAACCAGGAAGCCACGGGCACCATCTCCGGGTCGCCAGACTACCGTCGACCTTGCGCGGACACGACGCAAGACTCAAGCGACCGGCAGCGAAGGTAACAGGCCCTTGGCCGTCGCGGCAAGTTGCCCATGCGGATTGGCGCCATTCTTTGTTTGGCGACGCGCGCTCGGGTGAGGACGGTGATAAGGCCGGACGCTATTCCGGAATAAAAACGCCGCCGCCACCGGACTTTTTGGCCCCACCATCGCCGGCCGCTTTGTGTACCTGCGGTCGCGGCTTCGCCCTGGGCGCGTCCTGCTTTTCGACCTTGGCTGCTTCCGCGCTGGCCGCCTGAACTTTCTCGACTTCCGCCTTGACGGCCGCGGCCTTCTCGACCTCAGCTTTGGCGCCTTCCGCCCGTGCCGCGTCCAGTTTGGCCGCCTGCTCCTTGGCTGCTTCGGCCTTCGCCGCTTCCGCCTTGGCGGCTTCCGCTTTCTCGGCCTCAGCCTTCGCAGCAGCGTCTTGTGCAGCCTTACCCGGGTCCGCCGCGGCAGCAGCGGCAGCTTCCGCAGCCTTTGGCGTTTCACTGTTGCTTGGTTTGCCGCCCGAGGACATGGCAATGCCGCCGACGGCAACGACAACAGCAACGGCCACGCCAACGCCAATCATCAACCCGGTGTTCTTCTTGCCGACCACGGGCTGCGCGACGGTCTGACCGAATCCCGCGCCAATCGTTGCGCCGACGCCCGTCGCGGCGATCGTTTCGCTGTTGACGTCATAGTTCGCGGTGCGGTTGTTGACAGACACCGTCTGCGTGCTGAGTGGTGTTGGCGAACCCGGCACGTAGCCTGGGCCGGTACCATCGTACAGCGCGTTCATTTCGCCGGTCGAGTTGCCTACCAGCCGCTCCAGCGCCGCGCGCATGTCGCGCGAGGAGGAGAACCGGTCGTCGCGGGACTTGGCCAGCGCGCGGTTCAGCACCTGGATGAAGCCTTCCGATACCGGCGTCCTGGCGTTCTCAGCGATCGACGGCACCGCCGCTTGCGCGTGATTGAACATGATCGTCAGCGGATTGCGATCGTTGAACGGCGGCTGGCCGCACACGCAGCGGTACATGATGACCGCCAGCGAGTACAAATCCGATCGGCCGTCCAGCTCGCCGCCCTGGCACTGCTCCGGGCTCATGTAGGCGGGCGTGCCCAAGGCGGTTCCCGCACCCGTCAGCGAGGAATCCTGGGCGCGCGCGATGCCGAAATCCAACACCTTGACGATCGGCTCATCGTCACCCGAATCGGCCAGCATGATGTTCGCCGGCTTCAGATCGCGGTGCACCAACTTCTGGCCGTGCGCTTCCTGCAGCGCCTTCAGGATCGGGATGCCCATCTTGACGGTTTCCAGTTCCGTCATCACCGTGCCTTCGTTGGAACGATCCTTCAGGACCTTCTCCAGCGTCGGGCCATGGAGCAACTCCATCGCGATGTACAGCGCGCCTTCCTTGGTCTGGCCAACGTCGAACACGCGCACGGTATTTTGGTGCTTCAGGTTCGCCGTGACCTGCGCTTCCCGATAGAAACGGCGTACTTCCGCGTCGTCCGCGCCCGCGCCGGGCAGCATCATCTTGAGCGCGATCTTCTGCTGGGTGCCGGTGTGTTCGGCCGAATACACCGCGCCAAATCCGCCGCGGCCAAGCACGCCCGTGACGCGGTAGCGGCCGTCGACGACGTCGCCCTCGTGCACTTGCGTCGCGTCGACGTCCAGCTTTTTGCGGCCAAGCGTCGCTACGCCGTCTTTGGGGCAGAATTCCGCGTCGGTCTTGTCACCGCAGCTAGGGCAATATCGTGTGGCGTCAGACATCGTTCGGCTTTCGACCTGATGGTCGTATCGGAATCCCCGCGCATAGGGTAACGGGCCTTGGCGGATTCTTCAAGCAAAACCAAGCAGGCTGCCAAGCCTACGGCGACGTTTGCCCCAAAGGCAGGTCCCATTCGGCGCGCAGGTTGTGATCGCTGACGCACTTGGGATCGCCCCAGCACGGATCTTCCGTGACCTTGGTGGCCAGCGAATGCAGGTACGTGGCGATCAAGTTGCGGTGATATTGCGTGTACGTCCCCACATAGCCATCGACGTGGGGAAAGCTGTCATCCGAGTTCGTCGTCGCAATGTATTCGTGATGGCCATGGACGTCCGCCAAGCACAGCGCCGACAAGGCCTTGCCGAGAGGTCCTGCCGCGGTAATCTGCGACGGAATGATGTTGCAGAGCCCCGTGCCTTTGCCGCCTTCCGGCTTGGCCGGATTGAGCAGGACCGGCGGCACATCTTTGCTGACGAGAATCCCGAGAGAAATCATGCCTTCCGTCCACGCGCGGTACGGCGCGGCGAAATCGGTCTGGATCGCAAACGGGTTGGCCACGGCTTTGTTCAAATCGGGATCGCGACCGAACAGGCCGATCGACCGCGCGAGCGCGAGTCCCTGGGCGAAGACGACGGTGCTGTCGCCGACCGCCAACATCATCAGCATGTTCGTCACCGGCCATTCGGGCTGCCGGCCGGCTGCCGGGTCCAACAGCACGCGATCCGCCACCGTGATCGCATCGGCGCCTTCCAGCACGTTCGCGGCCAATTGGACAAATCGACGAAAATCTGGGGTGTTGCGCGTCTTTGCAAGACCTTCAAACGGCGAAATCAGGCGCGCGTGGCTCACCACGTTGCCCGACTGACCCATCACGTCCACCGTCAGCACGTCGCCGATGTCCGAGCCAATCGCCACGGCAAATCCGCCATCCTTGGCCACGGTCGTCTCGGCCTGCGTACCCGCGGTCAAATCGTGCACCCGAACCGTGGCGCCGATTGGCGCAAGAATTTCGCCCAGGTGCGCCGGATCTCCGCCGTCCAACTGGACCGGATAGGCCGCGCTCACGTCGACGGCGGTATCCACGCATTCGCCGCCGTGGTTCCAGTCCCGGTACGTCGAAAAGGTCTGTTGATTGCAGTTGTTGGAATCGTTGTTCAATGACAGCCGCGCATGGTTGTTGCCGTGATCGTCCGCGCCCATCGGGCAACCGACGACCATCACACCGCCGATCTTCTGCATCAGCGGCTCGGCAATCTGCCCCAGGTGCGTGCGAATGAAGATGTCCGCCAAGCCCGCGCCCGGCACATCCGGCGCCACCGCCACGATGTACGGCTCCAGCGGCGCCGTGAGCGCGGTGTGCACACCACCCAGCGAAATCCCCATCATGAAGTACGGCTGTGGCTGCAGCCGGTCTGAACCGTCCGGATTCTTCTTGTCGGACTTGATCGTCTTGCCGTCCGTTCCGACCATGTTCTCGCCGCCGATGTCCAAAATGCCGTCGCAGTTGAAGTCCGCGGCCAGCAAACTGGGCATCAACTGCTCGGCGGTCGCGTGCGCGGGATCCGCCGGCGGCTTGGGCACGCCCCCTTGGGTCAGCGAATGCAGCATCCGCACCGCGACGATGTAGTCGAACGTGGTCTGGCGCATCGAGTCGCGCAGGCGGAACGCGTTGGGCGAATAGTAGCCCTCGCCGTTGGTGATGACGCAGTCGCCGTTGTCGTCAAACGCGCGGCCTTTCACCGCCAGCTGCTGGACAAAGCCGTTCTTCAGCATCGCCGTGACCACGTCCTTGTCGGACATCGTGTCCGGAAAGTCCTTCGCCGCATTCGGGAAAATCAGCTGGCCCAGCATCGTTCGCACCAAAGGCACGTACTGACCGCCCTTTTGCGCGAGGAATTTCAGTGGATCCGCCAGCACCGGACCGTGGCCAACGGCGTCGATGGCGAACGTCGCGATACCGGATTGCGCCAGGCGATCCGACATCAGCAGTGCTTCGATGCGGCTCGTGCCCGTGGCGTGCGCATACACGAGCACCGGGAACGGCGGCTTGTGCGTAGCCGTCGTCTTGGGCACCACGAGCATGAACGGCACGTTTTCGTGATGCGCGGTCTGAACCATCGCCACGCTGCCGTCGGCCTGCGTCTGCGCCACCGTGCCAGCTTTCTGATCCAGCACCCACACCTTGTCCGGCGTGTTGCGCAAATCTGGCGTCTGCATCTCGCCAAACACCACGTAGTCGCCGTAGTCGAAGCCATCGGCCACGCCCGGCTGCACTGCATTGATCAAGCCCACGATTCGCTTGATGAACTCGCCCTGCAGCACGTACTGGTGGTCCCACGGCACGGTCGGATACGGATTGTCCGGCGGATACGTCTCGATGTTGCCGTCAAACGCGATGTCCATCCGATCGACTTCCGTGATCTTCGCTGGAAACTCCGAGTTCAGCCACGCGAACGGACCGCTGCCGTAAAGGCCATCGCGCAAGTTGCGAAATGTCCGCGACAAGTCACCGGTCGACAGCGTCCAGCCAAAGGCGATGTCCTCCAACTTGACGCCGGCTTTGTCGAGCGTCGGCAGCGCCAGTTTCAAATCGGCGGTCTGGCTATCGTGGTTGACGATGTCAAAAGGCGACTGGATGGGACCATAGCGGCCATTCTTGTCCCAACCCTTCACGGCGCGGGTCAGCACGATGGCGTAGCGCGAGCCCGTCGCCATGGGAATCAGCGGCCGGATGTCCAACGTGTGCGTGGACACCTCGTAGTGGTAGACCCACTTGTCCGGCGTCCCATCGCCATTCAGATCGACCATATTGTCGGGCGGCAGCACGAAGCTGTCGAAGCTGCCCAGCGGATCGCGCGGAAAATAGTGGCGCTGATCCGCCTGATGCGGAAACCAGCCGCGACCCAGATCCAGCGGAATGCGCTCGCCAAAACGCTTGGAATTCGGATCGACGTTGATGACGAACACGGAATTGTCCGTCACCGTCGAGACATCCAGCGGCCCGTCAAAAGCGACCGTAATCGGCGACAGGCCGGAAAATCCGTCCAATTCGGTCAAATGCAGGCGATTGGAATCGTCGATGTTCGTGTCGCCATCCTTGGACACGTTGAAGCGCAGCGAGCCGTCGGCCAGCATCTTGAGCGCCAGGTCGTTGGGAAAGGGCAGTTCCGGCTGAGGCCGGCGCAGCGGATCCCACACGATGACCGGGCCTGGCTGACTGCGATCGGTATCGGCCAGCCCCAAGCGCGGAGAATCCTGGCATGCGACGAGCGACAGCAGCGGCAGCGTCAGGACCAAAAAATGCCAGCGAAAAGCGAGATTTTGCATGAGGTCCTCCACTTACCACGTGCCGCGCAGGGCCAACTGGCCTTGCACTGCCGCCACTGCCGAAGCTGCCGTTCCATCCGCCGCGTCAAACGCGTGTCCCGGCAGCAGCACGCCACCGTCCACCCGCGCCAACAGCGACAGGCCGACGGCCAGCGGCTGGTTCCACTCGATCGCGGAGTCAAATTCCAGTCCGAGGTCGACTTGACGCTTGGCACCACGCGGTCCGGCAGGCACGCCACCTGCCAAATACGTCTGGAACGGATCCGCCACCTCCACCGGTGACCGCGCCCACACCGCGCCGACCATCACGGCCAGACGCTTGAACGGCTCGACGCGCACGACCGGGTGCAGGTACATCGCTTGGGTCACCGCGCCATGCGTGTCCACATGCTCGACACCCGCGGGCGCGCCGTTGGTAAACCGCGGATCGCCGAGGTTCGCCATGGTGTTGCGCGACTGCTGGCGCATGTACTGCGAGAACAGCACCAGGCCGACGTGGTAGTCGCTGGCGAATTGAAAATTGTGCAGCGTGCTGTCAAATGGCCGATCGTCGCCCGACGCAATGCCAGCCTCCAATCGCAGTTTCAGCTGCTTGTGCGAGGCGTCGCCGCGAATCACGCCGCCCCATTGCGCGACGTCCAGGTGATCCGGTTGGGCCAAAGTGCGCAGCCAGGTGGTCGTGCCGCTGACGACCGCCACTTCGCCGGAGACGCCCAATTTCCAGCCTGTCTTGCTCCAGGAGCTGTACTCGGCATAGGCGTCGCCAATCCATGCGTCCAGGCCCAGGCCTGCCGCGTCCTTCTGGTCGCGCTTCACGCCGTACAAGCCGGCTTGCAGTTCCTTGCCGCGGTACAAGAGCGCCGCAAGCCAGTGGTGGGCGATGTCGGAGTCCAAGCGCGCCATGTCATCCAGCCGCACGCGGTCGTAGGCCACGGCCAGCGCCAGCGGGAACGCTTCCAGTGGGTCACCGGAGTGGAAAATCGCGGCGGGCAGGATCGAATACTGCACGCGGTCGACGATCCCGCCGCCGTGCTTCATGCCGAACTGCATCGGGTCGTCCACGCCATCCTGCGCGACCAGGCCTAAGCCCCAATGCTGGGTCGTGCGACCCGCGCTCAAGCGTCCCGCCAGCGTCGTCGCCTCGGCAAAGGCTTTGCGCATCAGGAAACCGTCGGGCGTATCCACGGTGTAGTTGGACTGGCGAAAATCCGCCTGAACTTGCGCGGCAAGACCGCGGACGAAGCCTTCCTTGATCGCATATTCGACGTCGCCGCCCAAACGCAATCGGTGCTCGCCTGTGTCGTCCGGCGTCAGTCGTGTCGGTGTCGGCGCGTTGACGTCGATTCCTGTCACATGATCGCCGGCCAGCCGCCAGGCGCCGTTGATGTGCCAGCGTAGACCGGACCGAAGCGGCGCCTCGTCCGTTGCCGTCGCGTCTTCACCGTCGGCAACGGCGTCCAGATCCGCCGCGTGCCCGGTGGCTGGCAACGTCCAGATGCCAACAAGCCCGACGAGACTTGAACACAACCAGTTGCGCGCACACGGAAAACCGAGTGCAGACGATCCGCCCACAAGTGCCATGATTCCCCCAACCGCACGCCAATGCAGGCGCCCGCGAGCCGAAGGCTACGCTGGACAGGCCATCAAGGCAAACCGGCTCAAAGGCTGATCAGTCTCGTGACGCAACCGTGATGGGGAAAGCGAGTGTCGGTGTCCCCGCGGCTGCATCGGGGTTGGGGAGGGGAGGGCAGCAGCCGCGGGGACACTCGAGGGGTGGCAAGGTTCACGCCTGTGCGGGCGTGTCTTCCTTGCGCGCGCGCCGACGGGCCGGCGTCGCGTCTTTGGATTCCGTCTGCGGCCGTTGCAAGGTGATCTCAGCGCGGAGCGCCACGATCTCTTCCAACACAGCAGCCGTCTGTTTTGCCGTCGCCACGCCGGCGACCGTCAGCACGTCATCGCGCACGTCCGCGGGCAACTTCAGCCAAGCCGCCAGCAGCGCCGCACCGCGTGCGTGCAACACAGCCGAGGGCGAGACCTTGGCCTGCAAGTCCGTCGGCAATTTGGCGATCAGCGCTTCAACGCGTTGCGTCACTTCGTCCTTCTCCGCGCGCGCCTTCTCCTGGGCCTTGCCGACAAACGTCGCAGCCTTGCCCTGCCAATCGGTCAGGTGCGCTTGCGCCCGCAGCACGTGGTCGTGAAACTCGCTCTGCACCTTGCTGCGCGCCGCGTCCACGCGTTCGACCATCTGCACAGCGGCAGGAAAACGCTTCAGTGCTTCGGGCAACGGGTTCTTCGCCTCAGTCGGATTGCTGTTCGTCTGCATCGGTTCTTCCTCGGTGGCCTTGGGGGGCGGCCACCGTCTGGAACCAAGATAACGCAGCGCGTCATCGTGTCAAGCGGAAAATAACGCGACGCGTCAAAATATTCACAACCACGCAAAACAAAGGCAGAAGTTTTTGCTATTGCCGTCCAAGCTGCCGCAGAACCTTGGGCTCGTACACGGCCAGAAGGCGGCCTCCCGTCGGGCCACGCACGTCCAGCACGGCGACGCCGGCCTTCTTCAGCGCGGTGAGCGGCTGTGTCGCGCCGACCAGCCTGGCAATCAGCGCGTCCAGTTCCGGCGCGTGACCCACCACGAGCGTCGCACGCGCGCCGCCCGCTTCAATCGCGGTGACGGCGGCCTCGACCGGTTGTTCCGGTGCGAGCGCATCCGTCGTCTCCACATTGCCGCGCAGCACACCGAGAGGCTCCGCCGCAATCGCCGCCGTCTGTGCCGCGCGCAGGTGTGGACTCGTCAGCACGCGCTCCACGTGCACGCCCAAGCGCACAAGGCCCAGCACGGCCAGCCGCGTCCGTTCGCTGCCATCCGCTGTCAGCGGGCGTTCCGGGTCGGACGGCGCGGCCGGATCGTGCCGATCCATCGCGACGCCGTGGCGCATCACATACAACCGCATGGCAGACTCCGTCGCCCGTCTCGGGGCCGTGCATGTCGCAGCAGCGCGCGGCCGGTGCAATCCGGACGTCTCGCCCTACGGCTGTTCGTTTGGCGCCACGCTCGGCGCGCTCCCCGGATGGCGCTCGTTCAGAATCGGCGGGGGTGGCGGCGGCAACTGGGGCGGCGGCACACCGATCTCAGGATCCCCTTCGCGTCCCAAGCCGCGATCCGGCGGCGGCGCAGCTTCTGCCGCAAACACACCACCGCAATCGCCCAGCATCCGCCGTTCTTCCTCAGCAATCTTCCCGCGTTTGACCATCACGTCCGCGATCCAGCACAGCGTCGTTTTGGTGCTATCGCTGATCTTGCCGTCCCGGTACTGGTGATAAAACGCCCGCGGATTCGGTACGATGTCACCCAGCCAAATGGCCTGAAGCAGCGTCAGATCGCCGGGCGGACGGTTGAAATAGTGCTGCGATGCCGCCTTGATGCCGTAGATTTTCGGGCCCAGCTCGATGATGTTCAGGTACAGCGCGAGCATCTGCTGCTTGGACAGCGAACGCTCGATTTGCCACGTGACGACCGCCTCTTGCACTTTGCGGCTGATCGTCTTCTCACGCTCGACAAAAAACAGGTTCTTCACCAGTTGCTGGGTGATGGTCGACGCACCGCGGACAAATCGGCCGCGTTTCAGGTTCTCAATCGCGGCGTTCTTGAACGATTCCCAGGAAAAGCCTTTGTGGCCGAAAAAGCCGCCATCCTCGGTCGTGGTCAGCACTTTGACGAAGTTGGCCGAAATGCCCTCCAGCGGCGCCCACAAATCCGCGCCGGGGCCGGTCACAAACGTATACAGCGTCCCGTCTTTCTGCCGCGCGTGGTGCTCAAACGGCGCGTCAAAGATGTCGAAGCGGATGTACTTGCCCATGCTCGTGATGCGCACGTTGCCCAGCGCCGGCTCCCACTCCAGCTTCAGCGAGTTCATGTTCGCCGTGTCCAACGCCAGCTTCGCCTCCGCGCTCATCTGACCTTCGCAGGTCATGCCGTCCAACATCGGTGCAAAGCCGCGCGGCGCCGAATCGACGACGTCCTGGCACGGAACCGTCGGGATCTTCAGCGAGATGGAAAACGCCGGCGCGGTGCGGAAATGCTTCACGGCGGCCTGAATCACCGCGTGCGTTTTGCCGACGATCACCTCGGCTTCATCCAGCTTCAGCTCCTGTTTGCGCAGGTCAATCGCCAATTTGCCGCGCGCTTCCACCACCAGATCTTCCAGGCGCTGCCGGGAGATCCGCGCAATGTCCGCGTCCAGATGTTCCACTTTGCCGTGGCCTTCCAGCGTCAACTGCCCAGTCGCTGCGGTGAACAGCAGCGTCAGCGCGGCATCCCGAACCGCGCCGTTCTCCTGCGGCACCAGCACGGGCGGCAGCACCGCCGCGTAGGCCGCCAGTGGCAGACGTTCCAACTGCATCTTGAGCTCGACATCGCCGGTCTTCGTGTCCACGCGGCTCTCGATCTGGTTGGTCTCCTGCCGGCCCGGCGTGTGAAACGCGAGTTCCAGCCGCGCCACGTCTTCACCCGGCTTGCGCTGCAATTTCGCCGAGAAATCGCTCAACTCGCGCGCCTGCCCGCCCGCGGTGCCTTGCTCGTCGGAGAACCGCGCGCGGCCACGCTGCACCGTGATCAGCGGCACGGGGATGGCCGCCACCGCGGTCTTCAGTTTGGTCAGGTTGCGCTCCAACTTGTCCGCGCCTTGCGAAAACGCCGCCGACAGGCCGTTGCGAATCGTTGCGCCTTCCGACCCGTCCGAGACCTTTTGCGCGGCGGCAGCGGCTTCTTTGGCAAGCTTCTCCGCCTTGGCGTTCTTGCCCTTCGCCGGTTTCTTCGCACCGTCTGGCGTCAACTCCGGCGCGGATTCCTCGTCGTCGTCATCCGCCGCCGCCGCTGCTTCCTTCGGGCGTTCCTGCCGTTTGCCGACGATGACGGGCTCCTCGATCGCCACTTCCGCCACCCGACGGAGCATCTGCCGGGCAAACGGCGGGATCTTGTCGCGCAGCGCATCGGGCAGCACGGGTTCGGGGCCTGGAACCGCACTCAGCTTGATGGCGATTTCCTGGATATCCAGGGCGAACTGGCTGGTCCCGGTCGTCTGCGCAAGTTGCACCCGACCCAGCGCGATGGAGCCATCTGTCCGCGCCGTCAACTGCCCCACCTGCGCGCGCCAGCCGCCCATGTCCACGGCCATCTGTCCCGGCAGCCGCAACGTCAACTCACCGTTCCCCAGTTCCTTGCCATCACTCGGTCGGTCCAGCTTGCCGGTCAACTGCACTGCATCCGCCATGCCCGCGACGCGCGCCGAGGCCTGGAGCACGAGGTTCTGCGTCTCGGCGACCGCCGACGTATTCTTCAGGCTCAGCGCGGCATCCGACACGCGCAGGTGATGCAGGTCCAGCCCGGCAAGCTTGGCCGGCGCCTGGCTATGCTCGTCGTCAAACGCCGCGCGCAATTGCCGCATCTCGATGTCCGGCAAGTGCTTGGACACGTATTTGCGCCACCCTCCGCCGTGCGCTTCTTCGTCATCGTCGCGCGGCTTCAGCAGCCGGTCGAAGATGCCCTGCGCGTTCCACGTGCCGTTGGCGTCGCGGCGCAGATACAGGTCAGGCGACTGCAGCAAAATCGTTTGCAGGTACAGCTTGGGCAAGAACAGGCCGCCAATTTCGTACTTGACCTGCAACCGGGCGATGCGCGCGATCGGCGTCGTTTCCGGGTGTGCGGCGTCCCGCAACTCGACGTTGTCGAGCGTCAGCGCGCTCATCGGATCAAACCACGTCTTGCCGATGGTCAAACGGACGCCGCGTTTTTCGGCGCGCTGAATCAGCCCCGCCGTCACCTTGTCCGTCAGCAGGCCCGGCAGCGCGAAATAGAACACGCCGAGGCCAAAACCGCACAGAGCCGCCACAGCGATCAGGCTGCGTAGCATCCACGTGCGCGCTCGCCCGGGTCGGGCGCTAGGCTGGGCGGCAGTCATGTTGGGCTATACACGCTGACCGAGGTTCGCGATCAAACGTCCTCTATCCGCGGCGTGCCACCAGAAGTGCACGCTCGCGGTCGCATTCCGAAATGCAACAGATCTGAGCGGCGATCTTGGGAATCCGAATAAGGTCTTCATGTTTAGAAGGACGCTTTACCGGACGCGACGACGATGCCGACGATCAGGCCGGTCGCCAGGATGACACCCGCGGAGACCATGGCGACCGTCTTGCCGGTGGACAAGTGGTCGACTTCAAACGATTTGACTTCCGACAGCGGCAACAGGTAGTCGCGATCCGAGGCGACGAGTTGGCTGGACGCCATGGAGAAGTTGAACGCCGTGACCTGATAGCGACGACCGCCTTCCGAGCGCACGAACAGACGCGTGTCGCGGTTGACGCCGACCTTGTCGGACTTTTCGTCGGTGACGGTCACCAGATCGTTCTCACCGCGTTTTTCCAACGCCGAGATCTCTTCGGGCGAAATCACACCCGCGAGTTTCTGATCCTCAATCACCGCGCCAGCCGACTGCAACTTGCGAAATTCATCCGCCGGCACGCGGTAGGTGTTGTAGCAGCCGGACAGGGTCGCGGCCACCAGCGTAAGCAACGCCAGAAAAGCAGTCGGGCGCAGGTGTGGCATCTTCTTCCTCGTTTGGGGCGCGATTCTCGCCCGGATGGGTCAATCGACTCGGTGAGAGCCTGTTGCTTCGGTCAGCGCTTCAGCGGTTTGCCTTGCGCGTCGGTTGTTTGGCCGGTGGCGATGAGCACAATGTCGGTGATCCAGCCGATCAGGAGAGCGGCCGTCAGGGCAATTTGGGCCATCAGCGGAATCGCGACGAGCCACGCAGCCAACACCAAGCCCAAGGCCATGAGTTTGACTGCGCCCAAGCCGCGGTAGCCGAGATAGAAACGGTCGGCGCCAAACACACCGCCGGCAATCGCCAGCAGCAAGGCAGTCTGGGCCTCGCGCGTGGATGCGGGCGCTTGGGTCGACGCGGTGGTCTGGCGCGCTTTGGGCGTCGCCGCGGGTGTCAACTCAGCCTTGCGGGCCTGCGTCGTGGCCTTCAACTGCAAATCGGCAGGAAGTGCAGCCATGTACGCAGTCGACGCCTCTTCTTCTTCAGCCGGCGCGACAGCAGCGGAGAGAATCACTTTTGCGGCGCCCTTGGGTGGCGCAGGCGGCACGCCTTTCAACTGGTCCGGAAGCTGCATGAACGTCGTCGGGATGCTGTCGTTGGCATCATCGACAGCAGGCGCCGCTTTGGCAGCGATCGCCCCAGGACGGTCCGCGGCGCGGATCAAACCAGAAGCGGTTGGTGAATTGGGCGGCGGTGGCTCCTGGCCGGCTGCACCATCGAGACTGGGCAAACGCGCATCCACGCCGGCCATCGCCGCGAGCATCTCCGGCGTCAACTGCACCGCCACAGTCGCTTCGCTTTCTTCGATATTCCACGCGCCGGTCAATTCGGGCACTTGGCCCGCAGCCAGCCATTCGCCTTTTTCGTCGACGTAGATGTACTCGTCCTGCGGCAATTCGCCGCGGCGCGCCATCTCGCGCAGTTCGGCTACCGCAAAGGTTGTCGATGTGCCGTCGCGGTGAAGGTGGAAAGCCATGGGTTTGCCGTGGAATTCGTGGGTTGAAAGACCGGTTTGGGTACCGAACCGGCCATCATGCCGATTGCGAACAGTTTATCAGCCGAGTCTGCGCTCGCGTCAATCTCTGTTGTGGCGAAGCGCTAGCCTTCCAAGCCCTTCAGGCGCTTCAGATCCTGCATCACCTTGTGGTATTCGACCTCCCAGTTCTGGGTGCCTTCCTGCAAGTTCTTGATGCGACGCCGAACTTCCTGATCCAGATCGTCGTCAACGTGCAAATGCCGGTTCATCACATCGCGCAGGGTTTTCCGCAGCGTGTGGTCCTCTGCATACACTTCTTCCACATGCCGACTGTGGAACAGCGCCTCGATGCACTGCTTGGTCAAGTAGTCGACCGCGCGATCGCCTACGCCAAGTCCGCGTTCTTCAGCCAGTTTCGTCTTGATCTTGTTGACCTGATTGAACTCCAGGCCATCGCGGGAAATCAGGTCGCGGGCGCGATCGGTCACTTCGCGATCGGCGCGAATGTATTCGCGGAGCACGCTTTCGATGTCCAGCACCACTTCGCTGACCATGTCGGGCAACACTTCGATGTCGCCGCTCGCGCTGAGCACGTCCACCATGTCTTTGGCGATCGCTGAGACCTTGCCGGGATACAACCTCATGTTTCTGACTCCTCGCGTGCAGGTCTGGATGAAGCCCAGACGCTCAATCGTTCACGTCGCCGCCGACCGGGCAACGAGAGCTTCGCGCGAACGGAGCCGGTCGAGACGGGCGGAAGCTAGCACAGGATCGAACGACTGGGCTAGACCGACGTGGAAGAAATGTCCGGCGGCGGTCTGACTCAGCGATCCAGGCCCCAAGGCGCTGCGAGATCGCGAATCCGCTGCACGTAGCCGGCCAACTGCACGCCGGTCCCTTCGCCGTGCTTGACGGTCAGCATCTTGACGCGTTTCTTGCCGACGCCTTCGCTGTACGAACGCACAAAGCCTTGTTCGACAAAGATTTTCAGGGCGTTTCCAAGGTTGACGCGCGACACCGCTTCGTAGCACTGGACGTCGCCCAACTCGAACGCTTTGGCGGCCTCATTTTGCACATGTTCCAAAAAGTCCTTTTCCGCCATCGGCCCCTTTTGCAGCACCGACAGCGCGCGACCCATGAGCGCGTACGACTCGATGAAATTCTGGACCAATTTCGCATACAGCCGCACCACCGGCAGGACCGTCGGCCGCAGGCGCAGCTTGCCGTTGGGTTCGCGCACGAGCCAACTGGAGGCCAGGAAATCCTGCAGCGTCGCGTCGTACATTTGTTCAAACGACACGCCCGGCGCATACACGAACTCGAACTTCAGGAGACGAGACAGGAATTTCGTCATGTCGCCCAGCTCGTCCGGCTCGAGCAGGTCCTCCTGCACTTGCAGCGCCAGCACGCTGGACGCCAGCAGCGCGTCAGGCACGAAGAGATGCAGCATGTTGTTTTTGTAGTAGTCGAGGTGCAGACGGCCTTCGGTCTTGGTGATGTAGATGTCCTGGTCGTCAAATCGCCGCACGTGAATCCATTTGGCGTTTTCAAACATTTTCAGCACTTCGTCGACAATGCCCTCCACTGCCTGGCCCATGCGGCGGGAATGCTCGCCGGTCTTGCCCAGCGGCTCCGGGACGCCGCCCGACTCGGCGTGGCGGTGCAGATCTGCGCTTTCCGCCTCGCGAATGTGCGCCCGCCTCACGCGGATGGCCATGACCAACGTTTCCGACAACACGGCGCCGCGCCGGCCTGCGACGTCCAGCAAGTAACCGACGCGCACCAGCAGGTCCTTGCGGGAAATGCCGCGCCGCACCTTGGTCAGGAGTACGGCCGCGACAATCGACGTCGGCGTGATGACCGCCGCCGCGTTGATGCCACCCAGGATGCGATAGCCGCAGACTTTCAGCGCCCGATCGAACGCCTTCGCATCGCGCACCGCCGCGGGCATCAGCGCATTGTTCTCCGCCAGAATTTCCCGCACCGACATCGGGTGGCCGAACTGAATGCGAATTCGCCCGTACTTGTGCACCAGCACGCTGGTCGCCTTCAGCACTTCAACCGGAGATTCGGCTTTCTTTTCTCCGCCTTCCAGTTCGCGCCGATACGCCTTTTCCTCGATCAGCCGCTCGTAGCCAAAGTTGGTCGGCATCAGCACGACATCGGGCTGCAGACCGTCCGCGACCGCTTCCAGCACGTGCTTGAGCAGACCAAACTTGGGTGGCAGCAACTTGCCAGTGCGCGAACGTCCGCCTTCCAGGAAGAACTCCAGCCAGTGGCCGTCGCGGATCAGCTTGCGGAAATAGTGGCGGAAAATCGACGCGTAAATGGGCTGGCCGTGGAAACTTCGGCGCAGGAAGAACGCTCCCGAACCGCGGAAGATGACGCCCAGCGGAAAAAACGAAAGGTTCGATCCTGCGGCAATATGCGGTGGAATCAGGCCGTTGCGGTAGAACAGGTAGCTGATCAGCAGGTAGTCGATGTGGCTCTTGTGGCTCGGCACGATCACGATCGGCGTCTTGCGCCCCGCCTCGCGAATGCGCTCCATGCCGTCTTCGTCGACCTCGATGCCTTCATAAATTCGCGCCCAGAGCAGGGTCAGGAACAGCGACAGCGCGCTCAGCATCCCCATGCTGTAGTCCGCGGCAATTTCCTTCAGGTTTTCATCTGCTTCCTCGCGAACTTCGGCAATCGGCTGCTTGGTCTCTTCCGCCAGCCGCATCAGGTCGCGCATCACTTCTGGATCGTTGAGAATTTCCTCGCGCAGCTGTTTCGGCGGCTTGATCGGCGCACCGCGAATCACCCGCTGTTCCACCTGGAACGAGCGATCGATCTGCACCCGCAGCAACTCGGCGAGCAGGCGATCGTCCTGCCGGTTCGGGTGCTCGGCCAGAAACTTTTGGACGTTGACCGGCTCGCCCGACTGCACGAACGCGCGGCGGTGATTCAGGATGAAGCTGAAGAGCTTGCGAAACCGCCCGGGCGCGTCCGGATCGCCAAAGAATTCGTCAATGATGCGGGTGCGACTGCGCTCCGGATCGCGCTCCCACACCAGCAGCTGCGGCGCGAGCAGGATGGGAAACGACAGACTTCGCTGGGCTTCGATCAGCTCGGCGAGGTAGGGCAGATCGGACTTGGGGTTGATCAGATCCAACAGGCTGAATACGCGGTGCAGGAACAGCAGAACAGCGTGCTTGCGCTGCAGGTGGCCGCACAGAATCTCGACTTCCGGCGGTTGCGGCCGGTGCAGCACACGCCGACGGAACCAGCCGCTGATCGCCCGTCGCCACGGCTGGAAGGCCAGCATGGACGGGCCGTTGGAAAAGTGGGCAAGCGGCAACTGCGCGTCGCGAAAGACATAGTTGAAGTACAGGTAGTCGAGCAAGCTCGTGGTGCGCATGGTGTAGACCAGCACGCCATCTTGCGAGAGCTCCTTGAGATCCTGGATTTGCCGGACCGGAAACGTCACCGGCTTGAAAAAAATCCACGCGAACAGGCGCAGAAACATGCCCGGGTGGTCGACCATCCCCGTCACGTGCACCAGGTCGGCGTCCGTCCAGCGATCCGCACCCGGCTGCGAGCCCAATTGCGCCAAGCTCAGCGGCTGCAGTTGGGCGGAATCGTTCGAACTTGGCGGCGGCGGTGAGGTCGTGGTCATTGCGGCGATCCTGTGCCAAGCGTTGTGGAAGTGCAAGCGTGTCGGGTACAACCGCGGGCCGGAGAACGGTGGATGGCGATTGTCGACGAACTGGCGGGAGTGCGATGGCGACGCGGGCTGGCGTGTCGTCTGCCGCGGCTGTGGCTCGACCAACCGCGGGCGGGAGCGCTGGGAATCCTCGTGGACGCCGACATGCCGGTGCCGCCGCGCGCGCGGGTTCTGGCGACGCCGATGGCTGCCAACCTCGCGGGACTGACGGCGGGGCGCGCGCTGCAAGTCCCGTATGGCCAACCGTTTCAACTCGGCGCAGGTGCAGTGGAATTGCTGCCATCTGGCGCGTCATTGGGCGGCGCGATCGCCCGCCTGCACACCAAAGGTCAGACGGTGCTCGCGGTGCGCTCGGCGTCGCTCGACCCGCTGCCTTCTTGCGCGCAATTGGAACTGCGTGATGCGGACGTGCTTCTGCTCGATGCCGGCCTGGCCGAAGCCCACACGCTGAGCGCCGGGGAGTTGCGCGCGCACTTGCACGCCGCGATGAAGCCGCCCGCCCACGTGTGGCTGCTGCAAGAGCCGCTGCTCGCCCTCAATCTCCTGCTGTGGGCGGATGGTGCGCTCCGCCTCGCGCCGTCGCTGTTGCGGCTGGTCCAGCGCTCCGGTTTGCCGATCCTGGCGCCGCAGTCGCCGGGCAAACAGCCGAGTGGCCTGCTCCTGTGGCCCCTCCGTCAAGCCGCGCGGCTGCCGCTCGCGTGGCGCGATGTGCCACGGTCGGTCGTGGCCGAGCCGGATCAGCCCATCGCCGACGGCCTTGCGCATCTGCCCTTCTCCCGGCGCCTGACCGGAGATACCCTGCAGGCATTGGCCCAGCAAGCCGCGTGTCCGACCGTGCTCGCGTGGGGCGCCGGGGCGGAATTCCTCGCGCATCGCCTGGCTGCAAACGGCCAGCAGTGTCACGTGTTGCGTATTCCGTTTCAACTTCCGCTCGTGTAGGAACCCTTCATGGCTCAACCGCTCATCGGCGTGATTACCAACCCGAACTCCAAGAAAAACCGCCTGAATCCAGGCCGATACGACACAATGCGCCGTTTGGTTGGCGATCTGGGCCTGGTCAAGCGCACGCACCATACCGGGGAGATCGCGGATGTTGTGCGGGAATTTCTCGATGCCGGCGTGCCGTATTGGCTGGCGGACGGTGGCGACGGCGCGTTTCACTGGTTGGTCAATGTGCTCGAACAGGTGCTGCAGGAGCGCGGCCACACGGGGCCGCTGCCGGCGATCATGCCGACGAATGCCGGAACCATCGATTTTGTCGGGCGCAAGGCCGGCGTGGTGGGCCACACGGAGCAACTCATCGTTGCATTGGGCAGGCAGCTCCGCAGCGGTCAGACGCCGCAGATTGTCACGCTCGACAGCTTGCGAGTGCGCGGTTTGCATGGCCCGGACTCGGATTTTCCGGGAAAGCCGTTTGACAAGATTGGCTTTGCGACCGCGATGGCCGGTGCAGGGCAGGCGGTGTTCGACAAGTTCTATGCCCAGCAGAACCAGAGCGGGCTCGGCGTCGTGCAACTGGTCGCCAAGACGCTGACTTCCGCGGCCTCGCAGTCGCCGTTTCTGGACTGGGTGCCGCTGCCGGTCACCTGGCGGCACTTCTCGGATACGATTTTTGAGCCGCAGCCGCTGGATGTCTGGGTGGACGGCGAGCAAAAGTCCATCAAGTGGTACCGTGACCTGGACGTTGGCTCGATCGACATCAACATCGCCGGCTTGTTTCGCTTCTTTCCCTGCGCGGCCGAGCCGGGCGTGTTGCACGTCCAGGGTGGCGACGTCAGCCCGTGGGAAGTGGCCAAGAACCTGCCGGCGATGTCTGCGGGCAAGCCGCTGCAGATTCACAACTTTTTTCAAGGACCGGCGAGGCACCTGAAAGTCGTGGCGCGCGATGGCCGGACGATTGATCCCGTCATCGATGGCGAGCTGTATTACGGTTTGGTGCATGCGACCGTCGAGGCAGGACCACCGGTGCGGGTGGTCGCGGTGCGTGGCGACGCATGACCCTTCGGGCAACTCGGCGGGCATGACCGGCACCCCACTTTTTGGCCGAGATCCCAACGCCATGCGACCATGAGGGATTGTTCGCCGCGCGTGCGGCTGCTGCTCTCTGGGAAAGCCATGCGTTTTCGCAAACTTGCCATCGCGTTGGCCATCTCGCTGCTGCTGGCCGTCGGCCTGTGGCTGGGGGCACGCCATTGGCTGGAGCAGGTCGTGGCGCAGAAGCTGCAGGCGCGGCTGGCCGGGTCGGATTTTGACCTGCGTTGGCAATCGCTGTCCCTCGGGCCGACGGGCAAGCTCGCGCTGCGGCAATTGGTCCTTCACGATGCGGTGAGCGAGACCGACGTCCTGACGGCGGCGGAAATCGACGCAAATGTCGCCATCTGGCCGTCGCTGGTGGGGCAAAAACGCCTGGATGGGCTGCGGCTCCTGGATGTGCGGCTGCGCGTCGACGTGGCGGATGGCCACGCGGACGTGCTGGAACGGCTGCGCAAGGCGCTGAAGAAGCGCACCGACGACCTCGACACGGGCGCGCACACGCCGCTGCTGGCGCGCCTGGGCGCGGTGGAGATCGAGTCGCTTGCGGTCACGGCCCAGCTTTCGCGCCAGGGTGAGATGGCGCTCAAGACGACCGCGACGCTCCAGGGTCGGGTGCAGCTTGCCGATCCGGGCAGCGAACTGACCGCGCAGCTGGACGCGACGCTGGGCGGCGGCAAGGTTGCACTGGCGCTGGAGCATCCCGATGGCCAACTGCTGGCGGTGCGCGCGGCGAGTCAGCCGAGGGTGACGGTCGCGTTGCAGCTTTTGTATCCGAAAGCGCCGCCGAACTGGCAGGTGGTGGTTCGCGCGTTGGCGCTGGAGAAGGTGGGGCCGGATTGGCAACTCGTACTGGCGGACGTCGGCATGGGGTCGGTCGACGACCAGGTGCTGACGGCGTCTGAAGTGCGCGTGCATCCGGACAAGTCGCTGGCAGTGCGCGACGTGCGGCTCTCGGCCAAGCCGGCGATGCAGGCGCAGCTCTTGCCAGAACCGCTGCGGAAACGCCTGGAGGACGTGGGGCTGAGCGGCGAATGGACCGCGACGGTGGCCACCTTGACGGTGCAGCCTGGGGCGGAGCGCGCGCTCGCGGTCGATGCGGGCAACCTGGCCTTGGGCATCGCGGGCCTGGAGGCGCGACTCGTGCGTTTGCAGCTGGCGCTGACCGATCGCCATGCGCTGCGCAACCCGGCCAGCTGGCGGATGATTCAGCTGGATGAGCCGACGCTTTCGTTGCCGATCGACGGTCCGTTGCTGCAAAAGGACGAGAACCTGGCGGCGGAAATCGCCCACCTCGCGGCGCTGCGCAAGCCGGCGGATGAGCCAGACGACGACGACGCGACGGACGAGAACGTCGACCCGGATACGTTGCCGGAAACGCCGCCGGAGGACGACCCGACGCGGCCGCCGACCGCGGCGGAGCGGTCGAAGGAAAAGCCCGGCGTGCGCTGGACGCGGGCCATCAACAACCTGCAGACGCGGCTCCTGGGCCTGCACGACAAGCTGGATGAACTGTGGCCGGACACGCCGCTACCGGCTTCGCTGACGATTCAGGTGCGTGGTGGGCGGCTGGAGCTGACCGACCATGCAGGCAAGGCCGTGCTGGGCGCGCGCGACGGGCGCGTGGAATTGCTGCCGCCGGAAAACGGCGTCCGCAAGCTGAGTTTTGGCGCGGAGCCGTTTGATTCGGCGGGCTCGTGGGGGCACATGGGCGCGACGTGGCAGCATGACGCCACGGGACATCGGCTGGACGTCCGGCTGTCTGGCGCCGGCATCGCGCAACTGCTGGCGATCAAAGCCAAAGGTCTCGCGGTACAGCCGGAGGCCGATATCGAGCTGCTGGCGACGCTGGCCTTGCCCGACGACGATCGCGTGGACGTGTCGGGGCGGCTGTCGGTGACGCACATGGGCGTGCACTGGTGGCGTCTGGCGGAAAGGCCGATTGCCGATCTGCGCTTGAACATGCCGTTTGAGCTGCACGTGCGCCGACATCCGGCGACCATCCAATTCCGCTCACCGGACGTGTATTTTGGCGGCGCGGGCGACGATGCGATGGCGCATTTGGCGGTGGATCTGGACATCTTTGCCGCCGACGCCAAGCCGCGGGTGCACTTTGCCCTGGAGGCGCCGGTGCAGGAGTCGGCGGACATGCTGCACGCGATTCCGCCGTCGCTGCTGCCGACGATTGGCCGCATCGACGCGCACGGGCCGCTGGGCTGGCGGGTCGCGGTGACTGTGCCGCTGGCGATGACCGGTGCGGCGCAGGTGGAGCTGGCGCTGGGCGACACGAACTGCGTCATGGACAACTTTGGCAACATCCTCCTGGAAGAACTCAACGAGGATTTTGACCGCCCGGTGAACGAAAACGGCACGATCCTGGAAGATGTGCACATCGGGCCCGCCTCGGGCTCCTGGACACCGCTCGAAGAAATTCCCGCACACGTGGTCTATTCCATCTGGGCGACGGAAGACTCGTTCTTCCGCCACCGCGGGATTTCAGAAAGCCTCGTGTCCAAGGCGCTGGCGATCGATTTGTCCTACGGCCGCTTCATTTACGGCGGTTCGACCATCACCCAGCAGCTGGTCAAGAACTTGTATCTGGTGCGGCACAAGGCGTTGTCGCGCAAGTTCGAGGAAATGCTGATCGCTTGGCAGATGGAAAAAGTCGTCGGCAAGCAGCGGATTTTGGAGATCTACATCAATGGCGTGGAATTTGGCCCCAAGATCTACGGCATCACGCGCGCGGCGTGGGCGTTCTTTGGCAAGTCCCCGGGCGAGTTGATTCCCAAGGAAGGCGTGTACCTCGGCATCATCAAGCCCAGCCCGCGATCGGGCTATGGCACGGCGCGGGCGAACGGCTGGGGCGATTGGTACGACATGAAGGTGACCAAGTACATGGATCGGCTGCTGGATGAGGACTTCATCTCGCCGGAGGAGTACGAGGCGGAAAAGCCGTTCAAGCCGAAGTTCGACGTGCAGTCGGGCAAAGGGCAATAGCTGGGCGACGTGGCGCAAAAACACCAAAAGCCCGGTGAAGGGCTTTGGATGCAAGCGATAAAGCTTCAGGATTCCAGTACTTGGTGGAGCCAATGGGGATCGAACCCATGACCCCCTGAATGCCATTCAGGTACTCTCCCAGCTGAGCTATGACCCCAGAACAGGAACCCACAGCGACGCGCGCGAGACGCGAGGCGGGCGAAAGGATAGCAGCGTTCACCGGTCTGCGCAAGCGGGATCACTTCACGCAGCGCACGCGGAAGGTGTTGGCTTTGTCGTTGCCTTCCGACTTGCCTTCGCTGAAATAGACGCTCCAGATGTTGACGCTGGAGCCTCCGGCGCCCGATGTCGCCCAGAACCACTCCGACGGTGTCGCGGGGAACACCACGGCATCGATGGCCGGACTGCTGACGCTGCGGTCGACAAGGCTGCGCAATTCCACGATGTTGGGCATCCGCCAGCCCATGCTGCCATCGAGGACCAAGCTCGCGCAATAGGCCTGCGCGCTGCCGGGCGTTTCCGCGCTCGCGTCGAGCGCCCGCTGCCAGATCAACTGCGTCCACGTGTCGGTGACGGTGTCGACGGCGGTGGTGAAGCGCTTGCCGGTCTGGCTGGCTGTGGTGCCGCGCACGCAGCGCACGTGGTTTTTCGAACTGAGCATGGCCGGAGCCTCGTCGCCGACGACGAAACTGATGCTCCACGCGTTGCCTGCGCCGTTGGCGAGTGGTGTAGCGCTCCAGTAGCCGAGGCTGACGTTGGTCTGCAACAGGTTGGTCGTCGCGGGGTTGAGCTTGTTGAAGTCGATGAGCGTGCTCAGCTCCGCCAGCGTTGGCAGGCGCCAGTCGGTCACGTTGGCGAGCTTGGAGGTGATGCAGAACTGGTTGGCCTGGTCCCACGTGTAGGTGACGCCTGCCGGGTCGGCCTGCTGCCACGTCAAGCCGGTGTCCGTGTCGCTGACGGTGCCGTCTGCGTTGTCGCTGAAGCCGGCGGGCGAGTAGGGCAGGTTGCCCCAAACGGGACCGTCGGCGGCGCAGACTTTGCCGTCGCCGCTGGTGACGCTGAGGTAGCCGGGGGCGCAAATGCAGGTGCCCGCGGCGCACGTGGCGCCGTTGCCGCACACGGTGCCGTCGACCATGTTGGCGTGCCAGCAGCCGCTCTTGGCGGCGTTGCACAGGTCGGCCGTGCACGGGTTGCTGTCGTCACAGTCGGAGACATTGAGCGCGGCGCAAGTGCCGGACGCGGCACACGAGGCGTTGCCCCAGAGGTCGGTGCGGTGGAGCCAGAAGCTCTGCGATCCGGTGACGTTGGTGTTGCCGGCGATCGCGAAACCGTCGCTGAGCGCGGCGATGGCGTGGAAGCTCTGCGAATTACCGGCACCGACCGTCGCGTCCCACAACTTGTTGCCGTCCCAGTCGGTCCGGACCACGTAGCCGTTGCCGCCGGAGTTGCCGACCAGCGCGAGGCCGTTGCTGTCCATGCTCAAGCCAGTAACGGATTCTGCCGCGCTGGTGCCAAATGTTTGGCTCCACAGCTTGACGCCGCTCGCGTCGGTGCGGATGAGCCACATGTCCGATGCGCCGGAGCCGGTCGTCTCGCCGCCGAGGATGAAGCCGTCCGCGGTGGCCACAACCGCATGTGCGGCGTCGAATGTGCCGTGCGCATAGCTCTGTGCCCACAACTGCACGCCGCTTGGGTCGGTGCGGACGAGCCAGGCGTGGCCCGTGCTCGCGCTGATGGAAGCCGTGAGGCCAGCCAGGGCAAAGCCATCGGGGAGTGCGGCAATCGCGTTGAACGCGTCCACATTCGCGCCGTCATAGGACTTTTGCCAAAGCTGCGCGCCGGAAGCATCGGTCCGGATCAAGTAGCCGTTCTGCGTCGTCGCGCCCAGGGACATCGTCGCGCCAGCCAGCGCGTAGCCGTCGGCAACAGCGGCAAGCGCGTAGGCGTAGTCGTCGCCCTTGTCGCCCAGTTCGGCGTTGAGCGCGAGCTTGCCCGCGGCATCCGTCGTCAACAGGAAGCAGTCTTCGCCATTGTTGTCGGAGCCCACCGAGCCGGCGACCGCGAATCCATTGCTGGTGGCAACGACCGCAGAGGCCGAACCGTCATACGAGCCGAGGGAGTACGTTTTGTCCCACGCCAATGCGCCGGCGCCGTCGGTGCGGACGATGCGCACATCGCCCGCGGTGCTGACGTTCTTGGGCGAGCCGGCGACAACGAATCCGCCAGGCGCAATGGCCAGATAGCCGCCCGTGCCCATGGTGCCAGCGAATTGTGTGTCGAACAACTTCGCGCCACCGCCGCCGCACGCACCCGCAGTGCACGTCTGCGCGACCAGGCACGCGTCGCCGGAACTGCACGGTGAGGTGTCCGGCAAGTTGCTGTGCCAGCAGCCTGAGTGCGCGGCGTCGCACAGGTCGGCGGTGCAGGGGTTGCTGTCGTCGCACTCGTTGGTGTAGCCGGAGCAGATGCCGGAGGTGGCGCAGGAGGTGTTGCCCCATGGGTCGGTGCGGAGCAGCAACATGTCGCTCTCCGTGCTGGTGGGTCCGATCGACCCAGCGACGGCGAAACCGGAACCACCAAGGTCGACGATCGCCGCCAGACCGTCGTTGCCGGTGCCGCCGAAAGTGCGGTCCCAAAGTTGGTTGCCCGACAGGTCCGTGCGTACGAGCCAGCCGTCGCTGTTGCCCGCGCCCTTCGATTGGGTCGAGCCGACCAACGCGAAGCCACTGTCGCCCACCAGAACGAGTCCGACGCCGTAGTCGTCGGCGCCACCGCCATAGGTGCGGTCCCATAGCAGGTTGCCGGCTTCGTCGGTTCGCAGAAACCATAAATCGTGGCCGCCCGCGCCTTTGGAACTCGTGCCGCCCAGGATCGCAAAGCCGCCGTCGCCCATCTGGCGGGCCTGACGGGCACCCTGATTGCCGTCGCCGCCGAAAGCGCGACTCCAGAGCAGATTGCCGTCGCCGTCGGTGCGAATGAGCAGGACATCCGTCTTCGTCGGCGTGTTGGTCCAGCCGGTCGAGCCGACAAGCGCGAACCCACCGTCGGCGGTTTGCAGGACGAAGTTGGCACCATCGAAAACCGAATCCAACTGCGGCCCGATGTACGTCCGCGTCCAGAGGACCGCGCCGTCCGCGTCCGTACGCACCAACCATGCGTCGTAGTTGTCCGCGCTCTTGACGGAACTCATCCCTGCGAAGACAAGCCCGCCGTCGGGCGTCTGAAGACCAGAATAGAGGTAGTCAAACCCCGCGCCGCCGTAGGTCTTGTCCCAGAGTTTCTTGCCGGTCGCATCGGTGCGTACGACCCAGCCGTCCCCGCCGGCGCTGCCTACGATGGCGAATCCGCCGTCGTTCGTTTGCACCAGCGCAGATGGCTGCACGTCGCCCCAGCAGCCCCCAAGCCCCGCCGGGCAGAGGTCAAACGCTTGGGCCCAAAGCTGCTTGCCTGCGGCATCGGTGCGGATGAGTCCAAATGCGACCTTTGGGCCCCATAGGGCACTGGCGACCGCAAAACCACCGTCAGCCGTTGCGACAATGCCCCATCCAACATTCAACGTGGAACTGTCGCCAAACGTCTTCTCAAACAACTTCGCGCTTCCCGCACAAGTCATCCCCGCGCACACATCTCCGACCGTGCACGCATCCCCGTCATCGCATGTCGTTCCGGCCATCACGACCGTATTCACGCAGCCCAACGACGCAGTGCAGCTATCGTTGGTGCACGAATTCCCATCGCCGCAGTTCTTGGTCGTGCCGGTGCACACGCCGCTCGCGCAGGCGTCGTTCTCGGTGCACTTTTTGCCGTCGTCGCAGGCCCAACCGTCGATCTTGCTGGTGGGTACGCACTTGCCGGTCGTCGGCGCGCACGCCTGGGTGGCGCAGGGCAAGTCCACACAGGTCACGCTGGCGCACAAGTCCACATCCGGCGCATCCAAAGTGCTATCGGCGTCGTCCAACGAGACTTCGGACGCGTCCAAGGCGTCCATTGTCGTGTCCAACGAGACTTCGGACACGTCCAAGGCGTCCGTTGTCGTGTCCAACGAGACTTCGGACATGTCCAGGGCGTCCATTGTCGTATCCAATGAGACTTCGGACACGTCCAAGGTGTCCGTTGTCGTATCCAATGAGACTTCGGACACGTCCAAGGCGTCCATTGTCGTGTCCAAAGAGACTTCGGACGCGTCCTCACCGCTGATATCCGGATTCTGATCCGAAAACGCCTCGCGCGGTGGCACCGGGATGCTGCACGCCGTCGTCAGGACGGCACAAAATACCAGTGCGCGCCACGTCATCAAAACCGCCCTGCGAGTGCCATGCCATGCCAGTCGGGCACCAGCGCCACGTTGGCGTCGCTCGACGTCAATGCCAGATACGCGCCCACGCCGGCCGCCGCCAGACCGACGCCGACAAACGCCACGCCGGTCGTCTGCAACGAGCCGATCCACTGCGCCCGGCTCGTCGCTTGGCCATAGGTCAGCGAACCGTGCACGACCGTCCCGTCGTAGTTCAGGTCCTGATTGAACTGCGCCTCCGCGGACTTGCCCAGAATCACCAGCGCGACGCCCGTCACCGCGAACGCCGCGCCGCTGCCCAGCGTCCACCAACCCGCGGTCCGGCGTGCGGACGTCGGTTGCTGCGGCTGTTCCACGTGTTGCACGGGCGGCGGAGGCAGATTCGACATGACCGGCTTGACCACCGGCGCTTTCAGTGGCTCGGGCGCCCGCTCCACCGGCGCGACCACGACTCGCTTGCCGGCGCGCGCGTCCAGCATGGCCTGCGCCTCCGCGCGATCCGGCGCATCCGCAGGCGCGCGACCCAGATACTCTTTCAGCCACGTCTCCGAACGCTTGCGGTCGCCACTTTCATCCGCTGCCCGCGCGGCTTTGAGCAACAGCGGCAGGCGATCCGGCCGCAGACGCCACGCTTCGCCATACGCCGCTTCCGCCACGCGCCATTCGCTGCGCTTGGCGGCGCGATCCCCGGCCTGGGCTTTCTCGTCCGCGTGCAAGCCATCGAATTCCGTCAAATAGCCTTTCGCCTTGGCGACTCGCGCCGGCTCCGCGTTCGGCACGTCCACAAACTGCCGGTAAAGTTCCTCTGCCCGGTCGCGCTGCCCCGCCGACTGCTCCGCCCGCGCCGCGCCGTACAGGTAGTTCGGCTCCGACGGGTCTGTGTGCCACGCTTCGAGGTAGACCTGTGCCGCGCGGTCCATGTCGCCCGCTTCAAACGCCTTCGCCGCTTGTTGCGCCAGCGCCACCGCAGTCTTTCGCGCGTCAATGGCATGCGCCGGCCAAGCAAAGAGGAACAGGCTTATGCAAATCAGAAAGTTACGCCCAGCTTGCGGAAGCCGCGGGACCTGCTGTCGTGTCCTTCGCCCTGTCGTGTCCGCCGGTATCGCCATGTCAGAAGTCTAGGTCTCCCGGTGACTTTGCGTCAATGTGTGTGGCTGCCGTTGACGTCGCTGCTTGCGTTTCCTACGCTTCAGAAGCCAAGTCGCGTGACCCGACTGCAAAGTTCTCCGCCGATGTCCCACCACGACGAACAGCCCCGATCTGACACCGCACTTCGCCCGACGACGGCGGAAGCGATGACCACAACCGGCAACCACCGCATTCAGGGCCCCATCGAACGTCGCCATTCGCGTCGGGTGATGGTGGATTTGTTCGTGCAGGAAAACGACGGCGAGCGCGTGTGGATGCACCCGGCGACCAACCTCAGTGCGTCGGGTATCTTCATCGAGAGCCATTCGTACTCGCTCCGCAACGCCAAGGAACCGCAGTTCATCGATTTGCAGTTCCAGCTGCCGGACGCCTCGCCGCCGATTTCCGCGCGCGGCCAAGTGCTGGGCGCACGGCGTGTCCGCGGTTTTTCGCACGGACTGGCGGTGCGGTTCTTGGACCTGAATGACGAAGACCGCGCCCGGTTGAGCGAATTTGTCGAGCGGCGTTTAGCGGCCGGCGGAGATGAGGGCCCGGAGAACGAAGCCGCACCGACGTAGGTCAGAAACGCATCGCCACTCGTTGGCCTCAGGTTGCCCTGAACGGCGCATCCGCCTAGACTCCGGCCGCCGCCTGCGCGTTTTCCCGCGGCATGGACCGCGAAGCGCCAGAGGTTGCCATGAATTCCAACGCCTACACAGCCCGCGAGCCCGTCGTCCTGGGCATCATCGGTGGCAGCGGACTGTACGAGATGCCCGGTCTGGAACGCGTGCGCGAAGTGCGCGTGACCACGCCGTTTGGCGATCCGTCCGACGCGCTCATCGAAGGTTGGCTGGGCGAACAGCAGCTGATTTTCCTGCCGCGGCACGGTCGAGGTCACCGGTTTACGCCGACCGAAGTACCGTACCAAGCGAACATTTGGGCGCTCAAAAGCCTGGGCGTGACGGACATCGTGTCGGTCAGCGCGGTGGGCTCCATGCGCGAGGACATTCATCCCGGCGACATGGTCTTGGTCGACCAGTTCATCGACCGCACGGTCTCGCGACCGCGGACGTTTTTTGACCGCGGCGTCGTGGCGCACGTGGGCTTTGCCGATCCGGTGAGTCATCGCGTGCATGCGGCGCTCCGGCGCGCGTGTGAGCGCGTGCACGTGCGGCATCACAACAGCGGCGCGTACGTCTGCATCGAAGGTCCACAGTTCTCGACGCGGGCGGAATCGCACACGTTTCGGACGTGGCCGGGCGTTGCCGTCATCGGCATGACCAACCTGCCGGAAGCGCGGCTGGCGCGCGAGGCGGAAATTCCCTATGCGACGTTGGCGCTGGCGACCGACTACGACTGCTGGCATGAGGCGCACGACGCCGTCACCGTGGAGCAGGTCATCGCGACGCTGCACGCCAACATTGAGAATGCCCAGAAGATTCTCCGCGCCGTGGCGCACGATCCACCGCACGGCCCGTGCCCGTCACAGGACGCGCTGAAGTTCGCGATCATGACATCGCCGGCCGTCATCCCCGCTGAAGCGCGCGAACGACTCGCGCTGTTCCTGGACAAATACTTGCCGCCGAAAGGCTGAGTGGAGTTTCCCATGCGTTTGCTCGTCGTTGGCTCAGTCGCCTACGATTCTGTCGAAACCGCTTATGGCAAGGTCGATCGCGCCTTGGGCGGTTCGGCCACGTTCTTTGCGATGGCATCGTCGCTGCTCGCGCCCACGCACGTCGTGGCGGTCGTGGGCGAGGATTTTCGGCCCAGCGACATGGAGCGCCTGAACCAGCGCGGCGTGGACACCTCGGGTATCGAAATTGTCCCCGGCGAGACGTTTCGCTGGGGCGGTATCTACTCGAAGCACTTTGAGACGCGGACGACGCTGTTCACGGAACTCAACGTGTTCTCGGACTTTTCGCCGCGCGTGCCGCAGAAGCACCGGTCGGCGGAGCTCGTGTTTCTCGCCAACATCCACCCGGCGTTGCAGTACCAGGTGCTGGATCAGGTCGACAAGCCGAAATTTGTCGCACTGGACACGATGAATTTCTGGATTTCCGGCGAGCGGGAAGCGCTGGTCAAGGTGCTGGGTCGCATCGACGCGCTGTTCCTGAACGATGAAGAAGCGTACGCGCTGTCGGGCATCGGCAACCTGTTGTTGGCGGCGCGGGAAATCCAGAAGATGGGCCCCAAGACCGTCGTCATCAAGCGCGGCGAGCACGGCGCGGTGCTGTTCCACGGCGACACGATTCGCCACACGCCGGCGTTGCTGCTGGACACCGTGCGCGATCCGACGGGCGCGGGCGACACGTTCGCCGGCGGCTTCATGGGCTACCTGGCGACGCAGCCGGAAATCAACGTGGCGGCGCTGGAAGGCGCGATGGTCATGGGCACGCTGGCGGCGTCGGTGAGCGTGGAAGATTTCAGCGTGGATGCGCTTGAGCGCGCCGACCTGAAGTCGATCCTGACGCGGCAAAAGGCCCTGCGGCAGTTGTCCTTGCGTGTGGAACTGGACGAGGCGGCGCTCCTGGCCAAACGATGATGGAGGCCGATGATGGCAGGCAAACCGCAGACGAAACCGCCGAAATGGCTCAACCTGCTGAGTGATCCGCGGGTGTCGCAGGCCATGGGGCGGCTGGTCCGGCTGCGGGCGCCCAAGCCGGTGCTGCAGGCGGCCATCACCGCATTCTGCAAGATCTACAGCGTCGACCTGACGGAAGCAGAGCGGTCGCTGGCCGACTTTGCGACCTTCCAGGAGTTTTTCACGCGGCGGCTGAAAGCCGATGCGCGGCCGGTGGAGCCTGGTTTGGGCGTACTGCCGTCGCCCGCGGATGGGGTGCTGTCCATCGCGGGCTCGCTTGCCACCGACACGTTGATTCAGGCCAAGGGCATCGACTACACGCTGGATGCGCTGCTGGGCGGCAAAGAGGACGCCGATCCGTACCGCGGCGGTTCCTACGCGGTCGTCTATCTGGCGCCGAACAACTACCACCGCGTGCACAGCCCGTGGCAGGGTGAAATCGTCAAATGGCGTTACATCGCCGGGCCTCTGTATCCGGTGAACCGTCTGGGCATCCAGCACGTGCCGGGCCTCTTCGCCCGCAATGAACGCATCATCGGCCATTGCCACACGGAATTCGGCCCGGCGGCGCTCATCATGGTCGGTGCCACCTGCGTCGGCCACATGCGCGTGTGTTTCAGCGACTTGTGCACCAATGAAGGCAAGGCAACGACGGATTTGAACACGCTGACGCCACCGGTGAGCCAATCACGCGGCGACGAATTCGGCGTCTTCGAGATGGGCTCAACCGTCGTGCTGGTCTTCGCCAATCCCGACGTCGAGGCGCTCGTGCCGGTCCCGTCGCCCGTTCTGCAAGGTCAAGGCGTCCTGCGGGTCTCTGCAACCGCGTCGTCCAGCGAGCCGCGCCATGGAGCCTGAACATGGACATCCTGGATGCCAAGACTGCTGAACTGACCCCGTGGTATGACCTGCCGCTCGCCGTGCTGGATACGGAAACGACGGGTTTGGCGCCGGAAACGGGCGATTGCATCATTGAAGTCGCGGTCATCCATTTTGACCGCGGTGAAGTGACCGGTCGCTGGTCCACGCTGCTCGATCCCGGCATCCCGCTGCATCCCGACGTCACGCGTCTGACCGGCATCTCGCCGGACGACCTGATGGAGCAGCCGAGCTTTGTCGATGTGGCGGACGAACTGCTGAGCCGTCTGCGCGGGCGCATCCTGGTGGCGTACAACGTCCCGTTTGACCGCAGCTTTCTGATCCACGAGTTTGCGCGCATCGGCAAGACGCTGCCGGAAGGCGCCAAGTGGCTGGACCCGCTGGTGATTGCCCGCCAGACGCAAAAGGGTCAGGGCAACATGAAGCTGGGCACCGTGGCGAAGCGCCTGGGTGTCCAGTTGGATGAAGCCCACCGCGCGCAGGCGGACGCGGAGTGCGCGGGCAAGGTGCTGCTGGCGCTGGGCAAGAATGCGAGCTTGCCTGACGACCTGGACGCTGTGCTGGACTTGCAGGAGCGCTGGGAAGCCGCGCAGGAAGCGGAGCGTTCCGGCTGGCGTTCGCGCCAACAGCAAGGACGCGGCAATCGGCCGATGGCGGATGACGGTTCACCGCGCAACGCGTTGGGTGCAGCCTACCCGCACGGCGACGAGCTGGATCCCGTTCGCTACATGTATCTCCGACTCGCAGGACGTGGTTGATGGAGGACGGGATGCACGACCACGAAATCGATCTGCACGCGCTCCTGACGCTTTCGCCGGAAGCGATTCGCGCGGCGTATGCCGATTTGCACGCTCAGGACTTTGCCGATCTGATCGAACGCACGGATCTGGTGGAAGCGCAGCGTTTGCTGTTGGCGCTGGACGCGGACGATGCAGCGGACGTGTTGGAGTACATCGACAGCGAACGCCAGATTGAGCTGGTCGAGCGGCTGGGTGCCAAGCGCGCGGCGCGCATCGTCGAAGAAATGTCCGCGGACGATGCGGTGGAGCTGTTTGGCGATCTGGAAGACCACGTCGCGGAAGCGGTGCTGGCGCAGATGCATCCGGACGACGCCGCGGAAGTGCGGGCGTTGGCGAAGTGGCCCGATGGCACAGTTGGCGCGCTGATGACCACGGAAGTGCTCAAAGTGCCCGTCGACATGACCGTCGCCGCGGTGATCGAGCGCGTGCGCCAGCGGGCCGAGGAAGTGGAGACGGTGTCGTACGTTTACGTCGTCGGCAACGGCGATGTGATGGTCGGCGTGGTGTCCATGCGTGAGCTGATCCTCGCGCATCCCGACAAGCCGATCGCCGATATCATGCGCGAGGAAGTCATCTGTGTGCTGCCGACGACGGACGAGGACAAGGCCGCGAAGCTGATTGAGCACTACGATCTCGTCGCGCTGCCGGTGATCGACGAATCGCGGCGTTTGCTCGGCCTGGTCACGGTCGACGACGTCATGGACTTCCTGGCGCAACAGGCAACGTCCGACTTCCAGCGCATGGGCGCCGTGCAGCCGGTCGAGACGTCCTATTTTGAGACGACATTTTGGGGTTATTTTGTCCGCCGCGCGCCTTGGCTCGTGGCGCTCTTGCTGCCGGAAATGCTGACCGGCGGCGCGATGAGCCATTTTGAGGACCTCATCAAGAAGGTCACCGTCCTGGTGCTGTTCGTGCCCCTGATTCTGTCCTCGGGCGGCAATTCCGGCTCGCAATCGGCGTCGATCATCATCCGCGCGCTGGCGCTGGGCGAGGTGATTCCGCGCAATGCGTGGCTGGTGTTCCGGCGCGAAATTGGCATGGGCCTGCTGCTGGGCGTGACGCTCGGCTTGGTCGGCATGGTGCGCTCGGTGCTGTGGGGCGGCAGCGGCGATGTGACGATGGTCGTCGGCCTGTCACTGATCTGTGTCGTGACGGTCGGCACGGTTCTGGGGTCGATGCTGCCGCTTCTGCTACAAAAAATTGGCTTGAATCCGGCGGATTCATCGACGCCGTTCATCGCGTCCATTTCGGACATCCTTGGCATCCTCGTGTACTTTTCGATCGCACGAGCGCTGCTTCACTTGGGTGGGTAGATGGCGACGGAAATCGAGATCAAGCGGCTGTTGGACGCGCACGGCTACGAACGGCTGCGCAGGCATCTGGACAGCTTGGGCGCGCCTGAACGGCAGGAGCAGGTCAATCACTATCTGGACCTGCCTGATGCGGCGTTGCGTCAGGCTGGTGCGATGCTGCGCTTGCGGGTGATCGGCGAGCGGCTCGTGCTGACGCTCAAGGCCCGCGCCAACGTGAGCCACGGTGTGCTGCAGGCGCAGGAATTGGAACGGGAATTGACGACGGCGGCGGAGCGCACCTTCTGGCTGCAGCGGCCAGTGCCGTGGCAGGCTGCGGTGATGCGCTTGGACGATTGGTTGACGGCGACAGGGCTGGCCCTCTCGGCCGCGCGCGATTCCGCGTTGATCGAGGTGGGCAGCACGGCGAACCTGCGTCTGGTCTATCGGCTCGCCGCGGGCATTCCCGGCTGGCCGCTGCCGTTGACGCTCGAGTTGGACCACACGCGCTATCCCGGCGGTATCGATCGGCTGGAGCTGGAATGCGAACACGTCCACGCCCATGAGCTGGCGCCGCTGTTGGATGCATGGCTCACGCGGCTGGACGTGGTGGGCGCGCATGCCACTGAAACCAAGTACGCGCAGTTCTTGCGGTTGGCGTCGATGCCGCCCGCCCTGCGCGCTACTTGGGAGTAGTCCAACGGCGCGCAAACCTGTACGCTTGGGCGGCCGGATGCGTGCCGGCAAACGAGTCCAATTGCGCTGCCTGCTGTTCACGGTGCTGCTCACCTTTTTGTCGTGCACGACGGTCGATTCCGGCGCGCCACCATCGACCGCATTTCCGGCCGCGGCCTTGACGTCGACGACCGATCCGGCGACTGGCTGGCGATTCGAACTGCGCACCGCGCCCAACCAGCCGCCGACGACTGCGGGTGGCTCGGGCGAGATCCGCGTGCTCGACGACAAGTCGCAACCGGTCGAGAACCTGACGTTGCACGTGCAAGCCTGGATGCCGTCGATGAACCATGGCAGTTCGCCCGATCCAGCGGTGACGACCAATGGTGCCGGCCGCTACCTGCTCGCGCCGCTGAACCTGTTCATGGCGGGCACGTGGCAAGTGCGCGTGGCGTTCGCGCCCGTCACCGGTGCGTCGGGGCAAATCGTTGAACAGTTTGATGTGCAATAGCGTGCCCGATGCACGGTGCGTCGCGGCCTGGACGATGGCGAACTGCATCTGGCGGCGTTCCGCGCTCCTGAGCGTGTTGTCCTTGGCTGTGCTGGCGATGCCGGTGAACGTCTCGGCCCAGGCCTGCTGTGCGGGTGGGCAGGCGCTCACGCCCATTCGCTTGGGCATGGAAGACGTGTGGGCGGCGGGTCTGCAGCTGCGCGCCGGTGGTGATCTGGGTACCGTCGACAGCCACCACCTCTGGCACCCGGTCGCGAACGGCACGCAGAACGTGAATCTGGAACAGGACTTGCTCCTGGCGCGGCGACTGCTGCCGTCCACCGAGGCTGCGCTGCTCGTCCCTTGGCTGGAGTCGGGCCGGCACGTGCCTGGAATGCAGCAATGGGCGCAGGGCATCGGCGACGTGGATCTGAGCGTGCGCCACGAGTTCCTGCACGCGTTGGATGCCCAGCCGTGGCCGGGCTTTGCCCTTGTCGCCGGCGTCACCGCACCGTCTGGGCGTGCAGCGGAACAAGCGCGGACGACGCTGGGCGCGGACGTGACGGGCACCGGTGCTTGGCAGGCCCGGCTTTCCGCGGTGGCGGAGCATCAAGTCGAGGGCTGGTTGACGCAACTGGCGGTCGGGGCCAATTGGATCTCGCCGCGAACTGTGAGCGGCCTGCACAGCGTTCCGGGCCTCGGCATGCAGGTGCAAGCGGCTGGCGTCTGGCAGCATTTTCACCAGGTCGCGCTGACCGGGATGCTCGGCTGGCAAGGCGTGTTGGCCGGGACGGTCGATGGCCAGACGTCGGTGGACAGCGAAAAGAGCCAATGGACATGCGGTGTCGGCGCGTTCTGGTTGCCCAAAGGTGCCTGGCGCATCTCGGCCAGCCTCGGCAGCGGGTTGCCGCTCGGCCCCGTCAGCAAGAACGCGCTGGTCGCGATGACCAGCTCCGTCAGTGCAATCCTGCCGTGGTGAGGGAATCGTCCCCGTGGGCTCCCTGATTGGCACGGACCCTTGACCCCCAGCGCAGCCCGCGCGATCCTGCGTTCACGGCCCGCCAGCGCGCGCCCGAGGTGTTGATGCTGACCAGAACGTCCATCTTGCGCGGCGCAGCAATTGCCGGTCTTTCCGTCGTGTTGGGACTTGTCGCAGGCGTAGCCGTCGCTGAACCAGCGCCTGCCACCGCGCCGACCAAGCCGTGGGGCAAACTCATGTTGCCCAGCGGCAAAGCTTGGGAGTTGACCAAGCCGGAGATCACCGTGGGCACGGATTCGGCATCTGATGTCGTCCTGGCCGACGCGACCGTCGCGCCGCACCATTTTCGCATCACCTTTGCAGAGGGCAACGCCACCGTCGAAGATCTGGGCAGTCCGTCCGGGACGCTGGTCGCGGGCACGGCGATCAAGCCCGGTCGGCCGTTCAAAGTGTTGAACAAGGTGGAAATTGACGCTGGTGCGATGCGGCTGCAGTTCGAGTTCCTGGAACGCGGCCGGATTGCCGCCACGCAGGCGCCAAAGCTGCGAGCCGGCAAAGCGGCCGCAAAGTCGCGCAAGCACAAGTGAACCTGCGACGGAGTGCCAAGTGACTGTCCCCGATGCCCCTTCGCCCGCGCCCGTGCTGGTGACCCTGCAGCTCAACGGTGAACCCGTCAGCGTCGCCGTGCCGCCGCATTGGACGCTCTTGGAATTGCTGCGTTATCGTCTCGGCTTGACCGGCACCAAGCAGGGTTGCGACAAGGGTGATTGCGGGACGTGCACCGTGCGCATCGACGGCGAACCGCAATTGGCGTGCCTGACGCTGGCCGTGGAAGTGCGCGATCGGCATGTGGAAACGGTGGAAGGTCTCGGCGTGGGCGGCGAGCCGCATCCGCTGCAGGAAGCTTTCGCCCGCGTGGGCGCGGCGCAGTGCGGTTTTTGCACGCCCGGCATGCTGATGTCGGCGTCGGCGTATCTGGACAAATTGACCTTGGAAGACGAACCAGTGGTCCGCCGTGAGGACATCGCGCAAGCGCTGGCCGGCAACCTGTGTCGCTGCACAGGCTACACCAAGATCCTCCAGGCGGTCGAAGAGGTTGCGCAAGTCGTCCTGGATCGCCAGCGCGAGTTGGCCGAGTCGACCACGGAGGAACCGTGAGCGCTGTGCGGGACAACGTCAGCCGGGGACGGCCTTACGCAGTGGTCGGCGCGCGTCATGGCAAGCCCGACGCGCTGGACGCCATGGCCGGTCTGGCCAAGTATGCCGATGACATCGCTTTGCCGCGGATGCTGCACGCCAAAATCCTGCGGTCGCCGCACGCGCACGCGCGGATTCGCAGCATCGATACCAGCGCGGCCGAGGCGATGGAAGGTGTGCACGCGGTCGTCGTCGGCGCGGAAATGCCGACACGTTACGGCGTGATTCCGTGGACACCCGATGAACAGGCGCTGGCGGCGGACAAAGTGCGCTACGTCGGCGATGGCGTGGCGGCCGTTGCAGCGGTTTCCGAGGACATCGCGATCGCGGCGTGCAAGCGCATCGTTGTGGATTACGAGGTGCTGACGCCATTGACGACGCCGGAAGCCGCGCTCGCGCATCCCGAGAACAAGATCCACGAGGCGAACAAGCACGGCAATATCACCAAGCAGGTGCAGCTCGCGTTTGGCGATGTGGACGCGCAGCTGGCGAACGCGGATTTGGTGATTGAAGGCCATTACGGCTTTCATGGCTCGACGCACGCGGCGCTGGAGCCGCATTGCAGCGTGGCGCACGTCGATGGCCGCGGCCTGCTGACGGTGTGGTCCGCGACGCAGGTGCCGCATTACCTGCACCGCGAGTTGGCCAAAGTGCTGGAAGTGCCGACGCACAAGATCCGCGTGATTCAGCCGCAGGTCGGCGGTGCGTTTGGCGGCAAGTCGGAGCCGTTTGATCTGGAGTTTGTCGCCGCGAAGCTGGCCATGAAGACGGGTCGTCCGGTGAAGTGCCTGTATACTCGGGAGGAAGTCTTCCTGGCGCACCGCGGCCGCCATCCGTTTGAGATGGACTACAAGACGGGCTTCGCCGAGGACGGCAAGATCCTCGCAGTCGATGCCAAATCCATTCTCGACGGCGGCGCCTACAGCTCGTTTGGCCTCGTCACCACGTATTACTCCGGGCAATTGCTGGGCTCGCCCTACGTGTTCGACAGCTACCGCTTTGATTCCACGCGGGTTTACACCAACAAGCCGGCATGCGGGCCCAAACGTGGCCACGGCAGCGTGCAGCCGCGATTCGCGATTGAAGTGCAGTTGGACAAGGCGGCGCGCGCGCTGGACATCGATCCAATCGAACTGCGACGGCGCAACTTTGTTGGCGAAAATACCACGACGATCAATGAGTTCCACATCGGATCCAGCGGCTTCCTGGAATGCCTCGACTTGGTCGAACAGGCGTCCACGTGGAAAGCGCGCCACGGCAAACTGCCGCGTGGCCGTGGGCTCGGCGTCGCGGGATCGACCTACATTTCTGGCACCAACTACTGCATTTATCCCACCGATTTGCCGCAATCCGGCGTGCAGATCTGCCTTGACCGCTCCGGCCGCGTGCGCGTGTTTGCCGGCACGAGCGACATCGGTCAGGGCAGCTCCACGATGCTCGCCGTCGTTGCCGCGGAAGAATTGGGCGTGCACTTGGACGACGTGCGCGTGGTCGCCGCCGACAGCGATTTGTGCCCGGTCGATTTGGGCGCGTACAGCTCGCGCATCACGCTCATGGCCGGCAACGCGTGCTTGTCCGCGGCCCGCGATTTGGCCGGAAAAGTGCGGCAAGCCGTCGCCAAAAAGTGGCTCTGCCAAAAGCGCGACGTCATCCTCGCCGATCGCCGCGCGCAACGCCTGGACGATCCCGATGTGTGGATGGACATCACAGAAGCGTTCATCCTCGCCGAAGTGGAATTCGGCACGATGGGCAGCACCGGCAGCTACCAGACGCCACGCGAAGACGTCCACGGCGAGTACCGCGGCGGCACGATCGGCGCGAGCCCGGCGTACTCGTTCACCGCGCACATCGCGGAAGTCAGCGTCGACGAGGAAACCGGCGACGTGCGCGTGGAGAACATCTGGTGCGCCCACGATTGCGGTCGCGCCTTGAGTCCCGTGCTCGTGGAAGGGCAAATCGAGGGCAGCGTCTACATGGGCTTTGGCGAAACGGTCATGGAACACCACCACGTGATGCCCTCGGGTCTGCGGACGGACGGCAAGCGCCGCGATTCCGGGCCGGGCAAGGAAGGCCTGCTGGCGCACAGTTCGCTGCTCGATTACCGCATGCCGACGACGCTGGACACGCCGAATCTGTTTGCCGGCATCGTCGAAAAGCCGGATCCACGCGGGCCTTTTGGCGCCAAGGAAGCGGGCGAAGGACCGCTGCACAGCGTGATTCCGGCGATCTGCAACGCGATTTTCGATGCGGTTGGCGTGCGCGTCGATGAACTGCCGGTGACGCCTGCGAAGATCCTGGCTGGCCTGCGGGCGCAGCGCTCGGGAGGTGCCTGAATGCTGCGTCTCCCGCCTTTTGCCCTGCACCAGCCGACGACCGTCGCCGAAGCGGTCGCAACGTTGAAGGAATTCGCGCCGGATGTCCGTGTGATCAGCGGCGGCACGGACCTGCTGCCCAACATGAAGTTGGCGCAGACCAAAGTGTCGCATCTGGTGTCGGCGAAGTTCTTGGACGAACTGCACGGGATCACGCGTACGGACACGCACGTGCGCATCGGCGCGGCGACCAGCTTGCAGACGCTCGCGGAGGACGAGGATGTGCGCGAGCTCCTGCCGGCGTTGGCCTATGCCGCGTCGCGGATCGCCAGCCCGCAGATTCGCCAAATGGGCACGCTGGGCGGCAACATCAGCCTGGACACGCGGTGTCGCTACATCAACCAGTCCGAGCTGTGGCGGGAAGCGCTGGGCGGCTGTCTGAAATCGCACGGCTCGGAGTGCCACGTGGTGCCGGGCGGGCAGGGCTGCGTTGCCGCGCTTTCCGCCGACACTGTGGCGCCGTTGATTGCCTACGGTGCTGTCGCGGAAATGGCGAGCGTGCTCGGTCCACGACGGGCGCCTGTGCAGGAACTGTTCCAGCAAGATGGCACCTGGCACGTGCGGATCGCCCGGGAAGAACTGCTCGTCGCGATTGAGATTCCCATCCCCGCGCCGCAAACGCGCGTGGCGTATCGCAAGTGGTCGGTGCGGCAGAGCATCGATTTTCCGCTGGTTTCGGTCGCGGTGCGGCTGGACGTCGCCGATGACGTGCTGACCGGTGGCTTGGTGGTGGTCAGCGCGCTGGGACCGCGACCGCGGGTGTTGACGCTCGAGCGCCTGGCCGGCAGTGCCATCGACGAATCGCTGGCCGAGGCGTTGGGCCAGATGGTCCATGAACGCGCTCGCCCGCTGCCGAATCTGCCTTACGACGCCGAGTACCGCCGCGAACGGATGGTGGTCGAAGTGCGACGCGCCGTGCGGGTGCTGGCGGGTTTGCCGGAGCGTCCGCTGCCCGTGCCGCGCTAGCATCCAAGGAGTCCTCACATGCCCGGCGCGATTGACCTTCCCCTCGTCCGCACGCTGCCCGTTCAGGGCCGCGACCATGCGACGCTGCTGCAGGAACTGGAAGCGCTGCGCGTGGCCGACGCGGATTGGCGCGACGGCCGCGTCTTCAGCCTCGTCTACGATCCGGGCCATGCGCACGAAGCCTTCTTGCAGGAAGCGCACAGCCGCTATTTTTGCGAAAATGGCCTGAACCCCATGGCATTCAAGAGCTTGCACCGCATGGAGACCGACGTCGTGCGGATGGTCGGCGCGCTGCTGCATGGCGATGCCGAAACCTGCGGCACGATGACGTCGGGCGGCACGGAGTCGATCCTGCTCGCCGTGAAGACAGCCCGCGATCGCGCGCGGCGGCTGCATCCGTGGAACCAGCGGCCGGAGATCATTTTGCCCACGACCGCGCACGTCGCATTCGACAAGGCCGCTGATGCCTTCGGCCTGCGGATTCGCCGCGCCCGGCTGATGCCAGACATGCGCGTGGATGTGCGGCATGTGAAGCGGCTGATCAATCGCCACACGGTGCTGCTGGTGGCGAGCGCGCCGCAGTACCCGCACGGCGTGGTCGATCCGGTGGCCGACGTCGCCAAGCTCGCGCAAAGTCACAAGATTCCCATGCACGTCGACGCCTGTGTCGGTGGTTTGATCCTGCCGTTCATCGAGCGACTCGGTCGGCCGGTGCCGCTGTGGGATTTTCGCGTCCCGGGTGTAACCAGTATTTCTGCGGACTTGCACAAGTACGGCTACACCGCGAAGGGCGCGTCGGTGCTGCTGCATCGTTCCAAAGACTACCTGCAGGACCAGATTTTCATCGCAACGGACTGGCCGGGCGGCGTCTATGCCTCGCCGACGCTGCCGGGAACGCGGCCGGGTGGCACGATTGCGGCGGCGTGGGCCGGCATGCAGGCTTTGGGCGAGGACGGCTATCTGGCGCTGGCACGGCAGACCCTGGCGGCGGCGGATGCGCTGCGGGCAGGCATTGCCGGCATCGACGGGCTGCGGTTGTTATCGCCTGATAACATGCCAATTGTCACGTGGACTTCGGCCGCGCCGGACATCGATGTGTACGCGGTCGCGGATCAACTGGAGGCCCGTGGCTGGCACATCGACCGGCAGCAGGACCCGCCGTCGGTGCACCTGACCGTGATGGCTGGACACGAGCGCATCGCGCCGGCCTACCTGCAAGACTTGCGCGAAGCGGTGCAGTTTGTTCGCGCCCATCCGGGGGCAAAAAGCCAAGGCAATGCGGCGATGTATGGCATGATGGCCAAGGTGCCGTTTCGCGGCATGATCAAGAAGACCGTGCGCGACTTGTACCTGGAGCTGTACGGCCCGGAAGGAGGCAAGTCGCAAGGCGATCCGGCGCCGCCCGACGGATTTGTCGGCAAGATGCTGGCGCAACACGGCGAAAAGATTGATCGCGCGCTCGATGCCTACCAGCACCTGCGTGCGCGGCTCATGGGGAGGAACTAGATGTCTGGGCATTGTTTGCGTCTGGCTTTTGCCCGGGTCAATCAGGAAACCAACGCGTTGTCGCCGGTGTTGACCACTTTGGCCGATTTCAAAGCAACGCACTGGCTGGAAGGCCCGCAGTTGCTCGCCGCCTGTGGTCGCAAGCCGATGGAAGTCCTGGGGATGTTTCGCAATGCGGAACTGTCCGGGTTTGTGCAGGAAATGCACAAGCTCTCGCATGCCCACGACCTGGCCCACGCGCATACGGGCGTGGCGCTGGTGCCGCTGGTCTCTGCGTGGGCCGTTCCGAGCGGGCCGCTGACCCGAGACTGCCTGCAGGGCATCATCGACGCGATCCTGCGGCAGTTGCGGGCGACCGAGCCGGTTGACGGGCTGTATCTGAGCCTGCACGGCGCGATGGGCGCGCAGGACACAGCCGATCCGGAGGCCGAGATCATCCGTCAGCTCCGTGCCGAGTTGGGACCGACGCTGCCGATTGTTGTGACCTATGACCTGCACGCCAGCGTGAGTCGCGAAGTGGTGGAGCAGGTGCAGGCGATTGTTGCGTACGCCACCAATCCGCACCGCGATCACGCGCGCACGGGCGCCATGGCCGCGCGCATGTTGCTGGGCGTGTGCCGCAAGACGTTGCACCCGACGATGGCGTGGCGCTCGCTGCCGATGCTGATGGGCGGCGGTACGACGATCGACTTCCTCCCGCCGATGCTGGCGATTTTTCAGCGGTTGCGGCGTTGGGAGCGGCAACGGAAGATTCTCTCGGGCAGCGTGCTGATGTGCCATCCGTGGAATGCGCATCCGGAAACCGGCTGGAATGTCCTGATTGTCACGGACGGCGACCGCAAGCTGGCGGAGAAACTGGCCGATGAGGTCGCCGAGCTGTGCTGGCAAGTGCGCCACGAACTGCCGCCGGCGTTTCACACGCCGGAGAAGGCGATCCAGTTGGCCAAGTCGGCGCGGCTGGCGCGCAAGCTGGGCGTCGTGGTGCTGGCGGACACGAGTGACGTGGTGAGCGCGGGCGCGCCGGGTGAAAACACCGCGCTGATCGAAGCACTGCTGGCGCATGGTCGCGAATTGGTCAGCTACGTGCCGCTGCGGGATCCGGAAGTCGTGGCGGCGTTGTGGCCGCTGGCGATTGGCAGCCAGCAACACGTTACCTTGGGCGGCAAGCTGGATCTCGCCCGCGGCAAGGCGTTGACGTTGCAGGTGACGATCCACGACAAGCGCGAATCGCACGGCGTGGGCCGGATCGTGGTGCTTGTCCACGAGAAGGTGCACATCGTCGTTGTCGAGGGCCCGGCGCTGGCCGTGCGTCCGGCGTTCTTCAGCAACGCCGGGTTGAATCCGTGGCGCGCGGACGTCATCGTCGTCAAGAACTTCTTTCCCTTCAGGATGTTCTTTGCGGCGATGGCGCGACTGACGCTCTACGTGCGGACCAGCGGCGTGACGGACTTTGACGCGGCGCATGTGCTGGAGTTTGCCGGCAACATCCATCCGCGCGACGAAGTGACCGAATGGCGCACCGCGGATAGGCGGCGACGGCTCGACTAATCACTCCGACCGAAGTTCGAGATCATCCGTTTTCGATCCGCGGCGTGCCACCGGTGGTGCACGCTCGCGGTCCCAGTCCGAAAGGCAACAGGTCTGACCAAAGAAGTTTGGTGTCCGACATAGGTCAGCATGTTTAGCGGGCGCGCTCGACCCTCTCGCTCCCGGTGGGCCAAACGTGTACACTCCGCCGCCCGCCAGGGCCCAGGAGCTACCGCATGTCCGCAGAACTTGAACGCGAAATCCGCCGTCGCCGCTCTTTTGCCATCATTTCTCACCCCGACGCGGGCAAGACGACGATGACGGAGAAGCTGCTGCTTTTTGGCGGTGCGATCCAACTGGCCGGCGCGGTCAAGGCCAAAAAATCGCAGCAATCCGCGCGTTCGGACTGGATGTCGATTGAGAAAGAGCGCGGAATTTCCGTATCGACCGCGGTGATGACCTTTGAATACCGGGATTTGCAGCTCAACCTGCTCGACACGCCGGGCCACAATGACTTTTCCGAGGACACGTTTCGCACGCTGACGGCCGTCGACTCCGTGCTGATGGTGATCGACGCGGCCAAGGGCGTGGAAACGCAGACGCGGCGGTTGCTGGAAGTGTGCCGGTTGAAACGCACGCCGGTGATCACGTTCATCAACAAGCTGGACCTGGACGCGATGGAGCCGCTGGACATTCTCGACAACCTCGAGAAAGAGCTGGGCATGCAGACGACGCCGTTCACCTGGCCGATTGGCATGGGGCCGGATTTCAAAGGTGTGTACGATCTCCGCGACAAGACTGTGAATTTCTATTTGGCGGCGGCGCGCGGACGGCGCAATGAGCGGGAAATCCTGCACAGCCTGGAGGGGCCGGAAGCGGAGGAACTGCTGGGGCGGCACCGCCAGCAACTGGTGGAGGAGATTGACCTGCTGCAAGGCGCGGCGTCGCCCTGGGATGAGACCGCGTTCCTGCGCGGGCAACTGACGCCGGTGTTCTTTGGATCGGCGCTGAACAACTTTGGCGTCAAGGAGTTGCTCGATTGCTTTTGCGATTTGGCGCCACCGCCGCAGCCGCGCGAGACGTTGGAGCGCATCGTCATGCCGGAGGAGGAGAAATTCTCCGGATTCGTGTTCAAGATCCAGGCCAACATGGACAAGAACCACCGCGACCGCATGGCGTTCCTGCGCGTGTGCTCGGGCACGTTCCGGCGCGGCATGCGCATTGTCCACGTGCGCACGGGCAAGGAACTGCAGGTGCGCAACGCGATGACGTTCCTGGCGCGCGATCGTAGCATCGTGGAGGAAGCCTACCCTGGCGACATCATTGGCATTCCCAATCACGGCACGATTCGCATCGCCGACACGTTTACCGAGGGCGAGAACCTGCAATTCACCGGCGTGCCGAGCTTTGCCCCGGAACTGTTCCGCCGCGTGCGGCTGCGCGACCCGATGAAGGCGAAACAGCTGCAGAAAGGGCTGGAGCAGGTGTGCGAGGAAGGTGCGGCGCAGCTGTTCCGGCCGCTTGTCGGCTCGGATTACATCGTCGGCGCGTTGGGGGCCCTGCAATTCGAAGTGATTGAAGCGCGCCTGCGCGACGAATACAGCGTAGACGCCGCGTTTGAAGGTCTGGCGCTGCAAGTGTGCCGCTGGGTGAGCTTTGACAAACCTGAAGCGCGGCGCACCTTTGAGAATGCCTACACCAAGGACTTGTTCCAGGACGGCGCGGGCAACCTGTGCCTGCTGACGGAGACGCGGTTCCGCGCTGAGTACATCGCCGAGAAGAACCCTGGCGTGCGGCTGACGACCACGGTGGAATTGCACTGAGGCCGGGCGATCGTCGCGCACGCGGTCCTGGCGAGACTTCCTCGCGAAATCGTCAGAAACGTGAGGTTTCTGGATCGCGGCCCGGCCGTTTGCTACGCTGCGGACGTGATGCATCTTCCGCCCCCACCAGACCTGTTTGACCGCCGCCGCCTGAGTGGCGCTCTGCTCGCCTTGTTGCTGCTGTGTCTGCCGGGGCACGCTTTTGCCGTGCTCGTCGATCCGAGCGGTGGTTGTCCAGCGCCGCCCAACACGCTGGTTCTGACCGAGTTCATGGTCGGCGGGCCCAACGATCCCCGCTGGGTCGAGATCACCAATCCAGGCAAGTACGCGCTTTCGCTGGTCAAAGTGACGCTGCAGATCTTTGGCGAGAAGGGCGCGCTGCTCGCGAGCTTTCCACTGGGCGCGACGCTGCCGTCCATTCAGGCCGGCGAGGCGTGGGCGCTGGGCGATGTGCCGGACACGAGTCCACTCAGCGCGTTGCTCAAGGTCAAGATCCTGGAATTGGGCGAGTCTTTTGCACTGCCGGCCTGCCACGCCAAGCTGGTGCTGATCGGCCCATCGGGGCTGATCGACTCGTTTGAATACAACTTGTGCCAGGCCACGCCGAAACCCAAGGCGACCGTCCTGGCTTTGGACCCGGCGTTTACCGACCCGTGCAAGAACGGCGATCAGACGCTCTGGTGCTTTGTGCCGCCGCAGACGAGTCCGTATGGCACGCCGGGTGCGAAGAACGTGGGCTGTGATCTGGACGGCGATGGCTACCTGTCGACCAATGGCGACTGCAACGACCTCGACCCGACCGTGCACATCGACGCCCAGGAAGTGTGCAACGGCGTCGACGACGACTGCAACGGCTTGACCGACGACAACCTCACGCCGCCCGTCGGTTTCTGTCCTTCCTTGGGAATTTGCGCGCCAAGCGTCGGCGCCGACGGCACCGTCAAGCCCGGCGCCGTAGCCCATTGCGAAGGAGCGACCGGCTACGTCTGCGATTATCCAGCAGGTTTTGAACCCGCGAAGGAAACGCTATGCGATGGTTTTGACAACGATTGCGACGGCTTGACCGATGAAGGCTTGTTGAACGCCTGCGGGACCTGTGGCGCGCCGCCCAAGGAAATCTGCAACGGCAAGGACGACAACTGCGACGGCAAGACGGATGAAGGCGTCGTCGTCACGGGCCTCGCGTGCGGCAGCAAAGGCGTGTGCTTGCTGGCGCAAGACCTGTGCGTCGATGGCACGCCGACCTGCGTTCAGGATCCCGCCTGGCAGGCGACCGAGACGCTGTGCGACGCTTTGGACAACGACTGCAACGGCCTGACCGACGAAATGCTCAACGACACGAGTTGCAGCAGCGGCATCGGCGCGTGCGCCGTGGAGGGTGCCAGAAAGTGCGCGCTGGACGGCAGCGTGATGTGCCTCACAGCCGCGCCCGGCACGCCAAGCCAGGAATTGTGCGGCAACGGCCTGGACGACAACTGTGACGGCAAAACCGACGAGGGATTTGATGTCGGCAGTCAATGCGAGGCGGGCACCGGAATCTGCCGGCTCATCGGCAAGAAACTGTGCAGCGCCGACAAGCTGGGCACGATCTGCAGCGTCGATCCCGGGCCTGCGGATGCCTTTGAAATCTGCGGCAACGGTTTGGACGACAACTGCAATGGCCAAACCGACGAATCCGGCTGTCGGGCCACCGCGAACGGCGGCGGCCTCCCTGGCTGTGGCAGCGCCGGCATCGGTTCGGGCGTCGGCGGATTCCTTCTGGCCTGTGTCTGCGGCTTGCTGGCCATCTTCCGTCGCAGGTCGCGGGTGCGAATTCCGCCCAGCCGCGGATAGTCGCGCGGCGCATTTTGCGGCAAAGTCCCCTCCTGGCGCGGTCGAGTTGGCCGCCGGGAGTCGCGATGGACACGATCAAGAAGACCTTCGCCCGCCTGCGGCCTGACGTGGACTTCTGCGCGCTGCGCGTGGTGGAGACTCGCGGCGAAACGCTGGCGGTGCGGCAGGATGTGCAGGAGCCGTTGACCCGCTCCGTGGACCGCGGCGCGATGGTGACGGTGATCCATGCGGGCGGCTATGGCTACGCGGCAACAAGTCAATTGACCGAAGCCGGGCTGCAAGCCGCGATCCAGGAGGCCAAGCGTTGGGCAGAAATCAGCCGGACGCGTTCGGTTTTTGACTACAGCCAGATCGCGCTGCCGCACCCCTCGGGCCAGTATCACAGCCCGCAAGTGGCGCATGCGCCGCAAGTGCAGCGCCGCGAACTTCTCGAACTGCTGATGGCGGAATCGCGGGCGGCCAAGGTCGATGACCGCATCGTCGACTGGGGTGCGACGATCGCGCTGCTGGCGTCGCGCCAGTTGTACATCACCCACGCCTCAGCGGCGCAGGGCGAGTCAGGCGTGGAGCAGGATTTCCAGTTCGTGATGCCTGGCGTCTCGGTGACCGCTTTTGCCAACGGCGATACGCAGACGCGCAGCCTGGGCGGTCAGTACAACGGCTACTGTCGCCAAGGTGGCCAGGAGATTCTTCAGGCCGCTGGGCTGGTTGGCGCAGGTGCGCGTGTGGCACGCGAGGCGCTGGAATTGCTCGCGGCGCCGAATTGTCCGACCGGCCAAATGGACTTGCTGTTGATGCCGGAACAGATGCTGCTGCAATTGCATGAATCCATTGGGCATCCGCTGGAGTTGGACCGGATTCTCGGCGACGAACGCAACTACGCTGGCACGAGCTTTGTCACGCCGGACATGTTTGGCACGTACCGCTACGGCTCGGAGCTGCTCAACGTTTCCTCTGATCCGACCGTCGCCAACGAGTTTGCGTCCTACGGCTGGGATGACGACGGAACGCCTGCGCAGAAGCATTTGCTGATCCGCGACGGCATCCTCGAACGACCGCTGGGTGGCGCGATCTCGCAGGCACGCTCGGGCCTGCCTGGGGTGGCCAACGCGCGCGCGTGCGCGTGGAATCGCGCGCCGATCGACCGGATGGCGAATCTCAACATCGAACCGGGCGACGCGACGTTGGCGGAGATGATCGCGAGCGTGGAGCGCGGCGTCCTGATGGACACCAACGTCAGCTGGTCGATCGACGACTCGCGCAACAAGTTCCAGTTCGGCTGCGAGCGCGGCGTGCTGATCGAAGGCGGCAAGCTGACCACCGTCGTCAAGAACCCCAACTACCGCGGTATTTCCGCGACGTTCTGGCGATCCCTGCGACGGGTCGGCAACGCCAGCACGTCGCAGACCATGGGCACGCCGTTCTGCGGCAAGGGCGAACCCAACCAGATCATCCGGGTCGGCCACGCCAGCCCGGCTTGCCTGTTCGGCGATGTCGACGTTTTTGGCGGAGAAGCCTGATGCAGCACGAATTCTTCGAATTGGCGGATCTGGTTCAGGCGCAGCTGCGACCCGGCGAGCGGTTCACGGCGTGGCTGGCGGCGGAAACGTCGGATTTTGTTCGCTTCAACCACGCCCGGGTGCGTCAGGCGGGACATGTCCAACAGGCGCATTTGACGCTGCGGTTGGTCGCCGATGGCAAGCAGGTCTCGGTCACGATGACGCTGAGTCAGCAAGTGGCGGAAGACCGCGCGCAAGTGCTGCATCAGCTTGACGCATTGCGGGGCCAGCTGCCGGACGTCGCGGTCGATCCGCATCTGCTGCTTGCGGACACGTGCCACGTTGCCTCGCGGCGGGAAGCGAATCCGGAGCTCCAGGCCGCGGTGATTGTGGAGGCGGTCACATCGCGCGCGGCTGCCTACGACCTGGTCGGCATTCTCGCGTGCGGTGTCATCGCGCACGGCTTCGCGGCCGACACCGGCTCGCGGCTTTGGGCGGAGACGACGAGCTTCAACCTCGAATGGAGCCTCTTCGCCCACGGCGACAAGGCCGTCAAAAGCGCCTACGCCGGCACGGTCTGGGAGGAGGCGGTCTTTGCCGACAAATTGGCGCACGCGGTCGGGCAACTTGCGCTGCTGCAGCGACCGGCCAGGACGCTGACGCCTGGAGCCTACCGCGCGTTCTTCACACCCGTGGCACTGGAATCGCTGCTGTCGATGCTGAATTGGGGTGGCTTCTCGGAAAAGCAGCTGCAGGTCAAGCGCAGTCCGCTCCTGAAGCTCCAGACCGGCGAGGCGGCGTTCTCGCCGCTGGTGACGCTGGTGGAGAACTCGGCGCAAGGGCTCTCGCCGCCGTTTCAGGGCGAAGGCTTCCTGAAGCCAGCCGAGGCGCCGTTGGTGCGGGATGGCCAGCTCTTCGGTAGTCTGGTGTCGCCGCGCACGGCCAAAGAATACGGGCTGACGGCCAACGCTGATGCCGAGGAGACGACGCAATCGCTGCACATGGCGGCTGGTGACTTGCCGGAGGCGGACGTGTTGCGGCGCTTGGACACGGGCCTGTACATCGGCAACCTGTGGTACCTCAATTTCAGCGATCGCATGAACGCGCGCATCACCGGCATGACGCGTTTTGCGACGTTTTGGGTGGAGAACGGCGAAATCGTTGCGCCGCTGAATGTGATGCGCTTTGACGATTCGCTGTTCCGCGTGCTGGGCGAGCACTTGGAAGCACTGACGGTCGAGCGCGCCTTGCTGGTGGATACCGACACCTACGGCGCGCGGCACACGGCGAGTAGTCTGCTGCCCGGCGCGCTGGTGCGGCGGTTTGAACTCGTGCTGTAGACTTGTCAGCACCGTGCCCTGCTGGATTGCCGGCACCGCGCGAACGGCTTATGGTGCGAACAGATGCGTCAAGGTGCGCGTCAAGGGGATGTCATGTTTGCACTCGGCTTGTTCGACAGCATTTTGCCCGCCTACAGCGTCGTGGCGTTCGCGCTCGTGCTGCTGATGGGTGCGGCCATCGTCGTGGCGTCGCGCGTGCTCGCGGCGCGCCAAGTGACGTGTCCGGAGAACGGCCATCCGACGGACATCGTGGTTGAAACGCAAAAGCGCTGGCCGTGGTCGCAGGTGCCGCAGTCGTCGGTCGCGCAATGCTCGCGGTTGCCCCACGGCGTGACGTGTGAGCAGCCGTGCATGCGTCGCGCGCCTCGCGACGGGCCGTTGGCCTAGGCCAACCCACGCAGACGCCACAGAATGGCGCCCGCGACGCGACGCATCAGCGGGCGTTGGCGCCATTTGTGCCACGACAACTCATCGGCGGCTGCGACAATTCGGGCAAACAACGCTTCGACTTCCTGCGCTTCCGCAGCGCCCATACCCACGACGTTGGCTTCCAAGTTGCGCAGGCGCGACAGCGGGTCCATGTTGGCCGAGCCAATCGTCCACCAGTGGCCGTCGATAACCATGAACTTGGCGTGCAACACGCCCGTGCCAAGCGCAAACACACGCACGCCGCGCTTGAGCAGCCGACCGACACCGTGCTCGCTGCCCAGCGCGACGATCGGCACATCGGAACTGGCCAGATTCGGTACGACGACTTGAACGTCGACGCCGCGTCGGGCGGCACTGACCAGTGCGCGCTGTAGCGCCCAATTGGGCAGGAAATACGCTTGCACGACGTGGATGCTCTGCTTCGCGCTGCGCACCGCCTGCAGCATGCGCCGGTTGGCAAAAGCCCTGCGCGGTCCACCCAGGTTGAAGGCGTGCGTCACCAGCGCCGGACCGGCCAAAGGCGGCGGCAGGTCCTTGATGCGCGCCACCTTGCGCCAGTGGGACCGCAGGACCGAGGCCATCTGCGCCGCGCACGGCCCTTCCACGCGCGCGCTCAAGTCAAGCCACACCGGCAGCCCTGGCGCCAGCGCGTAGTACTTCTCACCGATATTGCGCCCGCCGATGTGCGCGATCTGTTCGTCCACGACGATCAGCTTGCGGTGGTTGCGGCGAAGCCAGTGCTTCCACGGCGTCTTGGCGGTCACCGGGTGGTAGATCCGCCATTTCACGCCAGATTGCGTCAATTCGTCCAGCAAGCTGCCGGCGACATCCAGCGAACCAACGCCGTCGATCGTCAGCCGCACGTCGACGCCGCGGGCGACGGCGTGACCCAGCGCGGCGACAAAGATCCGCCCGGCGACATCGTCGACCAGCATGTAGAGCTCAATCAGGATCGACACCTTGGCGCGAGCAAGATCGGCCAACAGCACCTGCCAAGCATCGTGCGGGTCCAGCAGCACGCGGACGTGGTGATCCGGGTGCATATCGGTCTCCAGCGCGTGGCGCCGACCGAGGACAGGAAAGATGCCGGAGGAGTGCGACATGGCCACAAGGTAGCACGCCAGGCGCGGCGTGCGGCCTCATTTTGGTTGCACGAATTCCGGGCTGCGCGTCACGCCAAAAGCGCGCGGGCTTGGACCAGGACGTTTTCGATGGTGAAGCCGAAGTGCTTGGCCAGTACCTTGTCCGGCGCGCTGGCGCCAAACGTGTCGATGCCGATGCTCGTGCCGTCCATGCCGACGAAACGTTCCCAGCCGCGTGTCGTGCCGGCTTCGACGCTCAGGCGCGGAATGCCCGCCGGAAGCACCGATTTCCGGTACTCCAACGGCTGCGCGTCGAACAATTCCAGCGACGGCAGCGACACCACGCGCACGCCGATGCCCTGCGACTCCAGCTCCGTTTGCGCGGCCATCGCCAAGTGCACTTCCGACCCGGTCGCGAGGATCACCAGCTTCAGCGCGGCCTTTTCGTGACGCAGCACGTAGCCACCACGCTCGACCGCCGTCACGGCATCGCCCAACGCAGCTTCGCGCGGCAGCTCCGGCAGGTTCTGGCGGGTCAACGCGAGGATTGTCGGTGCCTGACCGCGCAGCAGCGCCACACGCCACGCGCCAGCAGTTTCCGCCAGATCCGCGGGTCGCAGCACGACCGTATTCGGAATCAGCCGCATCGCCATGATCGTCTCAATCGGCTGGTGGGTCGGGCCGTCTTCGCCGACAAAGATCGAATCGTGCGTGTACACGGTGACGACCTGCAGCCCCATCAACGCCGCAAGCCGGGTCGCGGGCCGCATGTAGTCGTGGAAAACGAGAAAGGTCGAGCCCACCGGAATGTGCCCGCCGTGCGTGGCGAGACCGTTGCAAATGGAACCCATCGCGTGTTCGCGCACGCCCCAGTGGATGTTGCGACCCAGCCAGTCGCCGTGCTGGACATGACCGCCACCCGTGATTTCCGTGAACGTCGAGTGGCCCAGATCCGCGCTGCCACCCAGCAACTGCGGTACGACCGCGGCGATCGCCGCCATCACCTTTTCGCCGCCTTTGCGCGTCGACAGCATCGCGCCGGTGTCCTGCTTTGGCCACGCTATTTGCGCCGTCAAATCCGGCAAGTCCGGATTCAGGCGCGCCAGCAGCGCTTGGCCCTTCTCCTGGTGCGCGTGTTTTTCCCAATCCTGGCGTTCCGCCTGCCGCGCGGCATTCCTGCCCCGCACGTGGCCATACACCTTGGGGTCGACGGCAAAGAACTCCAACGGATTCAAGCCGATGTTGATTTTGGTCGCTGCCACTTCTTCCAGACCAAACGGCGCGCCGTGGGCCTTGTGGCTGCCTGCCAGCTTGGGCGATCCGCGACCGATCACCGTGTTGCACACGATGAGCGTCGGCCGCGCGGTTTCCGCTTTGGCCGCGTGCAGCGCTTGGGTGATCCCCGGCAAATCGTTGCCCTCTACGTGCAGCACATGCCAGTTGTAGGCGGCATACCGCGCAGCGACGTCTTCGGTAAACGTCAATTCCGTGCGCCCGTCAATCGTGATGTGGTTGGAATCATACAGGACGATGAGGCGGCCAAGGCCCAAATGCCCGGCCAGCGACGATGCTTCCGACGCGACGCCCTCCATCAGGCAGCCGTCGCCCGCGATCGCATAGGTCCAGTGGTCCACATGCTCGGCGCCGAACTCCGCGCGCAGCCGTTCCTCCGCCAGCGCCATGCCGACCGCGTTGGCGATGCCTTGGCCCAGCGGCCCGGTCGTCGTCTCCACACCGGCGGTGTGCCGATACTCCGGATGCCCCGGCGTCTTGGAGTGCAACTGACGGAATTGCTTGATGTCACTCAGCGACAAGTCAAAACCGTACAGGTGCAGCAGCGCGTATTGCAGCATGGAACCATGTCCGGCAGAGAGCACGAAGCGATCGCGGTCGGGCCAGTTCGGCGCGCTTGGGTCAAAGCGCAGAAAGTCCTGCCAGAGCACGTAGGCGGCGTCCGCCATGCCCAGTGGCATGCCGGGATGGCCGGAATTGGCGGCCTGGATCGCATCCATCGCGAGGCCCTTGATGGTGGCAATGGTGAGCGCGTCGATGGCGAGGGGGGCGGAAACGGACATGACAACCTCGGTAGGCGTGTGAGGCCGGTAGTGTCGCACAGACCGCCCCGGAGGTCAGCCCGGCGCGGCCCGATCGACCTGTGTGTGGCAGAATTGACACACGCGCAGTGAACGAACTTGGCGGTTTCAGAAGCGCGCCGTTTCGGCCATACTCGCCTCCCTCTGGCCGACGTGCGCCAGTCTGCCCAGGCGGCCCGCTTCGTGAATTCCCCCTCGCTTCCCGATCAGCCGCACGTGCCGCCCGCCACGACGCGCTCCGCTTTGCCCGCGATGCTGGGGCGTCTGATCAGCCTGCTGACGGCGTTTGTTCTGGCCTGGTTCATCGTGGATCGTGGCCTCGCCTCTTGGGTCCAGCACGAGGACGCGATCGTCGGTCAGGTGGCGCGCTACGTGCCGCAGTCCGATCCCGAGCAGCTACAGTCACTCCTGTCGCTCGGCGAGCCGGATGCGCCGATGACCGCTGTCCTGGCTTGCGATCCGGCGCTCGCGCGTTGTCGCCGTCAATTGGCGCAACTGATTGCTTGGCAAGGGCAAACCTCGAAACTTCTTGGTCACGGAGTTGATGACTCGAGCGGGACGCGTCGGTTGGTTTACCTGCCGCGGCCGGACGCGCGCGCGGGGACGCAAGTGGGCCAGACCGTTCACGCACTGGATGCGCAGGGACACTTGTGGAAGGCGGTGCCGACGCTGGCGCAGGATCCGACGACTTGGACACCGGCGACGCTGGATCGCTCGCTGCACGCGATCGCGGTCGATCCCAAGCGACTGGCACGCGACCGCGACGATCCCGAGACCGTGTTGGCCGTGCAAATCGAGCGCACGATGGCGGAAGCGCTTGAAATTCCGCAAGAGTCTGGAGTCCTGCTGGCCGGTCTTCCGGTCGCTGCGACGCAGAGTGAAGGTCCGGGACTGGCGGCGGCCCTCGACGGCGCTGAAGCCGAATTGGCGGCAAACATCCAGTTCTACAGTGGCGACGTGGCGTTGGGCCAAGCGCGGGGACTCGCCAAGCTCTCCGATCGGACGCGTGACCGGTTCATCCGTTGGATTCTGGTCGGCAAAAAGGTTTCCAGCCTGTCCGGCACGGGCAGTGATGCGCCGCCGTCTGGGGACGACGATGGCGGCGAAGAGGATGATGAAGCACCATGAGTGAACGCAATGATGCGGATTTTCGCTGGCCGGCGATCGACCCGCTGGATGCGTATACCACGCCGGAACGGCTCGCCCGGATCGACGCCGTGCTGCGCCACCGAATCGTGTCGATCACGACGGTCTTTGAGGACGTCTTTGATCCGCACAACATCGCCGCTGGCCTGCGGACTTCCGAGGGCTACGGCCTGCACGACATCCACGTCATTCACAATCAGTTTGGCATGCGCTCCAGCTCGACGGTTGCCAAGTCGGCGGACCAGTGGCTCGACGTGCGTCAGCACAGCTCGACGCAGGAAGCGGTACAGGCGCTGAAGGCGCAGGGCTTCGCCATTTGGGTCAGCGACCTGCAAGCGACCGAGACGCTGACGGAGATGCCGCTGGATCCGCGGATTGCGCTCGTCGTTGGCAACGCCAAGGTTGGGATTAGCGAAGAGATGCGCGCTCTGGCGGATCGTCGTTACATCTTGCCAATGTACGGCATGGTCCAGTCCTACAATCTGTCGGTTGCGCTCGCGATTTCCCTGGAGCAGTTGGTGCCGCGCCGACGCGCCGAGTTGCATGGCTGGGGTGACATGTCGCTCGCGCGGATGTGGGCGCTGCGGCAGCGCTGGCTGGAGTTCAGTCAGCGGCACGCCGATGCGCTGCGCCGGGCGTTGCAGCAGGAGCAGGCATGACCTGCACGCTCGTGACGATTCCCATCAGCCATTACTGCGACAAGGCGCGTTGGGCCCTGGATCGGGCCGGCATCGACTATCGGGAAGAAGGTCACGCGCCGATTCTGCACTTTCCAGCCGCTCGCAAGCGCAAAGGGACGCGCACCGTACCGCTTCTCGTGCATGACCAAGGTGTTGAGACAGATTCGACGGACATCCTGCACTGGATCGATGCGCGCGTCACGCCGGCCCAGAAGCTTTTCCCGGATGAGCCGGACCTGCGGGCCCGGGTGGTCGCGTCGGAAGAGCGCTTTGACCGCTCGTTGGGGCCGGCGGCCCGGCGCTGGGCATACTTTCACGTGCTGCCGAACGCCAGGCTGGCCACGAGCCTCATCGGGCAGGGCGCTCCAGCGCACGAGCGGGCCATTCTCCGGGCGTTGTTTCCGCTCTTCGCCGGCCTGATGCGGCGCGGCATGAACATCACGGCAGGGAAATCTGCACAATCGTTGGAGAAGATCCACCAGCTTTTTGCCGACGTGAGCGGCCAACTGGCAGACGGACGGCGCTATCTGTGCGGCGATCGCTTCACCGCGGCGGACCTGACGTTCGCCGCGCTTGCCGCGCCGGTGCTGCTGCCGGATGAGCACCCGAAGATGCACGCGCCGTGGGCGGAGATGCCAGTGGCGATGCGCACGGAAATCGCAGCGCTGCGGGCGACTTCAGCGGGGCAGTTCGGATTGCGTTTGTACCGGGAAGAACGGACCCGGTATTAGCCGCGCTTGCCGCCGGACTCGGGAGGGCTTGCTGCTGCCGCGCGGCGAAGGTGGGTCGCGTCGTACCCGGAAACGCGCTCAATCGTGCGGACTTGAAGTTCGAACTCCTCGACCATCGCGTTGTCCGAATTCGCGTCCAGTTGCCAGCCGGCCCAGCGCGAAGGCCAGCAGTCCAGCAAATTGTAGCGCGCCAGTTCAGTGCGACCCGAGTCATCCATCAGCACGATGCTCGCGTTTTCAAAGCGAAAATTGCCGTCCATCGTCGCCTTGATCCAGTCCCACAACAGCGCTGTGTTGACGTAGCCCTTCTTCAACACGACGGGCGCAATCTTCGGTCGACCGGGAATCTGCCGGGGGTACATGTCGCGGCCGGACTGGTACGCGATGACTTCGACTTGGGTTTGGATGCCCTCGACGGCTTGAAAACCGCCAGCCAACTGGCTGTCAAACCAGAAGTCAACGCGAAATCGGAACGCTGCCTGGTGGTCATGCCACCGCGCGCCACCGAACGCTGCGTCCGCCGGGTTCATGCTGTCTCCTGTCCACGCGGACGCGGTGTCCACCTTTGCTGAATCGCCGATTGCCTTGCGGACGTCAACAGTTCCTCGCGTCCTTTGGCGATCCTACAGACCGACTTCGCGCAGCCGCTCGACGGCCGCGCGCTGCTCATCGCTCAGCGGCGTTTCGACTTGCACTTCCAGGCGTACGTAGAGGTCGCCGTGCGCATCCGGCTTGCCGAGCACGGGCGCGCCCTGACCGCGCACCCGCACCTGCGTACCCGACGGCGCACCGCCGGAAACCTTGATGCGCTTGCGACCGTGCAACGTCTCCACATCTGCGGATCCGCCCAGCAGCAACGTCGACGGCGCAATGTGCGCGGTCGTGTGCAGGTCGTTGCCCTTGCGTTCAAACCGCGGGTCTTCCTCCACTGTCACCAGCAGATGCAGATCGCCACGACCGCCCGGGGCTTTGTGGCCCTCGCCCTTCACGCGCAGCTTCTTGCCCGTCGCGATGCCCGCCGGGACGCGAATGGTCAGCCGCCGTTCCTCGCCGTCGATCTGCATCGCGATCGGCCGTTCGGCCCCGAACATGGCGTCGTGAAAGGGAATGGTGACAGGGAGTTCGGCGTCCTGGCCTTTCTTCGGCACGCGATCGCGCGTGGCCGTGCCGCCAAAGATATCGTCAAAGGCTGAACCTCCGGCGCCTTGTCCTGGCCCCGCGCCCGCGCGCCGTCCCTTGAAGTTGCCCCAGCCCGAGCCGCGCATACCGAATTGCGACAGGATGTCATCAATATTGAAATCTTTGAAGATATCGTCAGTTGAGACGTTCTGCGAAAACGCGTCTGCCGAACCGAACGTGTCGTATTTCTTGCGCTTGTCCACGTCTGACAGGACCGCGTACGCCTCAGAGACTTGCTTGAACTTCTCCTCTGCCGACTTGTCACCCTGATTGCGATCGGGGTGAAACTGCATCGCTAACTTGCGATACGCTTTCTTGATTTCGTCCTGCGTTGCTTCCCGGGCAATGCCCAGCAAGGCGTAGTAGTCGGTCTTTGTCGCCACGCGTCACCTGATTTGACCTGTGTGGGCCGAGGTTGGCCGATTCGGACCCAACCGCTCGCCAAGCTTAGGACCGGCGCCAAAAGAAGTCGATCGACTGACCACTTTCGGCGCGGATCCCATCGTCGCCAGTTTCCTCCAACCTCCGGCCAACCGCGGCGCCGGGGCCAGATTCGCTGATCCAAGCGGCTATTCGAACTCGGCGTCCACGACATCGCTGCCGTCTTTCTTGGCCGCGCCATCGCCCTTCGGTGCCTCGCCGCCTTCCGTCGGCGGCGTCGCGCTCGCGTACATCGCTTCCGAAAGCTTGAACGTCGCCTGCTTGAGCTCTTCCTGCGTCGCCTTGATCTGCTCCAGGTCTTCGCTCTTCAGCGCTTCCTTGGCTTTCATCACGACGCCTTCCAGGTTCGCCTTGTCCGCCGGCGGCAACTTCTCGCCGTTCTCTTTCAGCGTCTTTTCGACCTGATAGATCGTCGCCTCGGCCTGGTTCTTGGTCTCCACCTTCTCGCGCGCCTTCTTGTCGTCCTCGGCGTGCGCGGCAGCTTCCTTCACCAGCTTCTCGACGTCGTCCTTCGACAAGCCCGAGCCGCCCTGGACGGTGATCTTGTTCTCCTTGCCCGTCGCCTTGTCCTTCGCGCTGACGTTCAGGATGCCGTTGGCGTCAATGTCCAGCGTGACTTCGATCTGCGGCACGCCGCGCGGTGACGGCGGAATCCCTTCCAGATTGAACTGGCCCAGCAGCTTGTTGTCGCGCGCCATCTCACGCTCGCCCTGGTAGACCTTCACCGTCACGGCCGTCTGCATGTCGTCAGCGGTCGAGAACACCTCGGTCTTGCGGTGCGGAATCGTGGTGTTGCGCTTGATCAGCGCCGTCATGATGCCGCCCAGCGTTTCCACGCCCAGGGACAGCGGCGTCACGTCCAGCAGCAGCATGTCCTTGACGTCGCCCGCGAGCACGCCCGCCTGCACCGCCGCGCCCAGCGCCACGACTTCGTCCGGATTCACCGAGCGATTCGGCTCCTTGCCAAAAAACGCCTTCACCATCTCCTGGATCTTCGGCACGCGCGTCGAACCACCGACCAGAATCACCTCGTCGATGTCCTTCGGCTGTTTGCCGGCGTCCTTGAGCGCCTTTTTGCAAGGCTCGAGCACGCGCGAGAACAGCGGCTCGCAAATCGCCTCCAGCTTCGCCCGCGTCAGCTTCACCTGCAGGTGCTTCGGCCCGGTCGCATCCATCGTGATGAACGGCAGGTTCATCTCTGTCTCCATCGCCTGCGACAGCTCGATCTTGGCCTTTTCCGCCGCTTCTTTCAGCCGCTGCTTGGCCATCACGTCGTTGCCCAGATCGATGCCCTGGTCGCGCTTGAACTCGCCGATCAGGAAGTCGATGATCGCGTTGTCGATGTCGTCGCCGCCCAAGTGGGTGTCGCCGTTGGTCGCCTTCACTTCGACGACGTGGTCGCTGATTTCCAGGATCGACACGTCGAACGTCCCGCCGCCGAGGTCAAAGACGACGACGAGTTCGTCGCCCTTTTTGTCGGTTCCATACGCCAGCGCCGCCGCGGTCGGTTCGTTGACGATGCGCAGCACTTCCAGACCGGCGATTTTGCCCGCATCCTTGGTTGCATTGCGCTGACTGTCGTTGAAATACGCCGGCACGGTAATCACCGCCTGCGTCACCGGCTCGCCGAGATACGCTTCCGCCGCCGCCTTCAGCTTCGCCAGCACCTTGGCCGACACTTCCGGCGGCGACATCTTGCGACCATTGACCACGATGTGCGCGTCGCCGTTGTCGGCCGATTCGACCTTGTACGGCAGGCGCTTGACCTCCTCGCCTACTTCACTGAATTTACGACCGATCAGCCGCTTCGCCGAGTACACGGTGTTGCGCGCGTTGACGACGGCTTGTCGCAGCGCAATCTGCCCCACCAGCGTCTCGCTTTTGTCGTTCCATGCCACAACCGATGGCGTCGTACGACCGCCCTCCTGGTTGGCGATGACGACCGGCTGACCGCCCTCCATGATCGCGACGACCGAGTTCGTCGTGCCCAGGTCGATGCCGATGATCTTGCCCATTGTCTTGCTCCGTGGTGTAGGTAAGCCCAGCGAAAACACCTATGTTCTCGCGTAATTTGGCGTATTTACAGCCGTTTATTGTCGGCCGAACTGACCTCAAGGTAGGTGGCGGGTTGGCGCTGTCAAGACGCCGTCGCCGATCGACGTCTGCCCGTGCTGCGGTTGTCGCGCCTGCCTTCCTCTGCTACCTTCGGCTCCAGCTTTGGACCACACGCGAGCGCGCGTTGGCGCGTGCTTGGACTTGGCCGGCAAGGCGAAGATTTCTCGGAGGAAGCTGTGGCTGTTATCCGATACTTGGGCGACTCAGGTGAAGCACTGGAAATCGTCATCGGGCCGGAAAATCCCGACGTGATGGTCGGACGGCACCGGACCTGTTCGATTCGCACGGCCAATCCAAGCGTGTCGCGCCAGCATGCGCGGATCTTTTTTGACGGCGAGTCCTACTGGCTCCAGGACAACGGCTCGTCGAACGGCACATTTTATCAGAACCAGCGGCTCGAAGCGCAGGTGCCAGTTCAGGTGGAGAGCGACGAGACGTTGCTGTGCGGCAATTTCGAAATGGCGTTTGCGTACGACGCAGAGGACCGCGCGCGCGGGGCTGGAAGCAGCTACGGTTCAACGGACTACGGTTACCAGGAGCAGGGCACCGACGACGCGACCCGGTTTGCCTCGGCGGATTGGGAATACTCGCAGAGCGCGCCGCCGCCGCCACCTCCTCCGCCTCCTCCTCCGCCACCACCACCTCCTCCTCCTCCGCCCCCGCCGGAGCAGCGCGTGTCGGCGCCCCTGCCGCCGCCTCCGCCTCCGCCTCCGCCGGAGCACCGGCCGTCCACGCCGCTTCCCCCGCCGCCACGCCAGCGCGCGCCATTGCCGGGTGGAGACACGACGGCAGATGCTTCAGTCGTGTCGGAGTTGCGCAACGCGATCGCTGAACAGAACCGAACGATTGACGAACTGAACCGATCGATCGCCGATCGGGACGCGCGCATTCAGGCGTTGATGCTCGAGTTGGACGCGGTGTCGCGCCAACTGGCCGACTTGGGGACGCCGACAGAAATGGTGCAGTCGCCAGACGACGTGCAGGCCTTGAACGACGAGATTGCCCGCTTGGATGCGCAGCTGGCGGAACAAATCGAGGTCGCGAGCCAATGGCAGGTGGAAGCCCAGCGGGTGGAGGCCGAGCGCGACGAAATCCAGCTTCAGCTCACCGATACCCAAGGGGAATTGGCCATTGTGCAAGAAGACCTCCAGCGGCTGAAGGCTGGGCCTGCCCCGGCGGCACCGCAAACGGACCCGACGGAATTGGCACACGCCCTTGAGGAAGCCGCAGCGCTGCGAACGCAGGTGGAATCGGCGCGGTCGGATTTGGCCGCGGCGCAACGCAAGGCCGACGAAGCATCCGAGAAATTTGAAGAAGCCCGTGCGGGTCGTCGCAATGCCGAAGAGCTTGCCGGTCTCCTGCGTGGGCGGACAGAAGCGGCGGAAGCGCGAGCCAAGGCCTTGGAAGCGGCAGCTGCGGTTGCGACCGCGCCGGCTGCGGATTCGGAAGAATTGGCGGACACGCGGGCGCAATTGAAAGCGCAAAAGGCCAAGGCGACTGAGACGTCGGAGCAGTTGCTTCGGGCACGGCGGGACGCGGACGAGGCGAAAGCGCAAGTGACCGCGCTGCAGAAGCAGTTGGAGGCGGCGGACGCTGCGACGCCAACCACCGCTCCGGACGCCGACAAGCTGCAAGCGCAAGTGGAGCGGCTGACCGCGACCAACCGGGAACTGGAGGCGTCCGCGAGCGCCAGCATGAAGCGGATCCAGAAGCTGATGCGCGAGGCGGAAGAGGCGCGCGCGGGATCCGGTCAATCGGACGCGGCAACCGTCGCGCAACTGCGCCAGGAGATCGCGGCGCTTCAATCGAAACCGGTCGCTGCGCCCGGGCCGGATCTGGGCCCATTGGTCGACGAGCTGAACGGGGTTGTCTCGAGCTTCCGTACTGAATTCACGTCGTTGACGGACGCGGTTGGACAGCTGACCAGCGAGGACGACAATGAGCGCGGCGAAGCGTACAACACGCTTCAAGAGGGACTGGAATCTTGCACAGCTCGGACAGCGGACTTGAAGAACCTCGTGCTGTCGCTGCGCAACTCAGTTGGGGACGCATGAGTTGGCTGCGATGTGGGGTTGTCGTTGAGTGATACGCCGGTCCGTCCGACAGAAGGCAACCAAATTACGGTGTTGGTCATTGTTGGTGGCCATCCGGTGACGCACGTCGCGCGCGCGGGGCGTGTCACGCCGTCGACGTTGATTGTGCCGCGCAAGGCCGATGAACGCCGTTGGGGTGTCGAGCCGCAGGGCGAAGCCGATGTCCTGTTCGTGCAGCAAGGGCGTCTGTTCCGCTGGCCGATGCGCGTGGAGGAAGTGTTGCCGACCAGCTACTACCTCGTGTCGCTGCAAGACCCGCGCGATGGTGAACGGCGCGAATTCGTGCGCGCTGTCGCAGATTTGGAAGTGCGCATGACGCCGCATCTACATCCACGCGGCGCGTTCACGGTGATGTCGGTCGAACTGTCTGCCTCCGGAATGCGCGTGGCGACCGACCTCGCGGTGACCCCCGGCGAGCTGCTGGATGTGACGCTGCGGATGGATCAGCACCCCACTGGCCGCACCGGCCTGATCAGCGCGCTGGCGCGGGTCGTGCGCGTGCTGCATCCGGATTCCGGGCGCGAACTCGCGTTGGAATTCGTTGAGCTGAAATCAGCCGACGAAGACCGGCTCCTGCAGATGGTCTTTCGGTTGCGTGAGGCGGCGCTCTTCGCCCGCATCGGCCGCCGCAGCTTCGCCTAACGATTGTCCTGAGCGCGTTCAGCCTGAAGCCGCCGGGGGCGCGAAACGCGACCCCCTGTCAGTTCTCCGAGACCACTCCCGCACGTTGCTGGGCCGGCAGTTCAGGTTCCAGGCGCTTCAACCCGAACGATCGCAATCTCATTCTGCCCGCGACGACGCAGCACCTTGGCCGCCTTCGGGGCCTCGACTGGCGTCTTGTCAGCACGGCGGCGAAAACGGCCGTCCGGCATGCGCACGAACCAATTCGGCGCACGCGGCACATGCCGTTCCAGCAATTCCGTCGCCTGCGCGGCCTCAACCCAGCCATTGGCCGTGGCGGCTTCGGCAAGTTCGGCTACCGACTTCGGACCGGGATTCTTCGCCATCCAAGCGTCGACCAGTTCCACCAAACGAGGGGCGCCGACAGGTGTCCCGTCCGTGCGTGGGCGACCAGAGCCGCGTTTGCCGCCATCGGCTTGTTCCGGTGCGGTGCTGGCGGCGGTCGAGCCAGCGGACTTCGGCGGACGTCCGCGCAATTTTCCACCCGAGATGGCTGCTGCCGCCGCCGGTGCAGCAACTGCCGCGATTGCCGGCCGCGCGCCCTGCGGTGGACGACCGCGCTTCTTGCCAGTCGGGCCGATCGCAATGGCCGCAGCGGCCGAAGCGGGCGCTTGGGGCGCCGCGTAAGCGATCGCGGAGCCTTTGGGCGGACGGCCGCGCTTCTTGAGGCCGACTACCACTGGCGCCGCACTTGCGGCGGCCGCATGCGTCGCGGGTGTGGCCAAGGCCGTCTTGGGCGGACGGCCGCGCTTCTTCGCACCGGGCGCAAGCGTGACGGCAACAGCTGCTGATTTCGCTGGCGCAGCCGGAGCCGCAGCAGCCGCGAAAGGCGTGGCCGTCGATGTCTTGGGCGGTCGACCGCGCTTTTTGGCGCCGGGTGCCGCCGCGACAGCTGCGACCGGCGCCGCCACGGTTTCTGGCCGTACCAGCGTCACGCTGGTCTGCGCGGGAATGCCCTCCAGGAGTTCTTGAATCGACGAGAGCGCGTGCACAAGGGCTCCGAACTCCGCGCGGGAAAACCGCGTCGCGCTCCCGTCGAGCGAAAGCGCCACGCCAGCGGGGCTGGCGGACAGGTTGATGCCGAACAATTCCAAATCCAGTTTCATGTTGTCCTCGTCTGTTCTAGCCGTTTGTCGCTCTGCGCCGACGTGCCTCTTCACACATGCCGCATTTGCGCGCGATTGCCATTCATGGAAACGTTGGGCGGATTTCGCCGTTGAAGGTTCTGAACTTCAACCCAACGCAAGCTCCCTCCTTGCTTGTCAGCCAACGTACGATGCGGCTCGCTCGTATCGATAGGCCACCTGACCAGAAAATGGACCGTATCGCACCGTCGCATAAAAAGCGCCGCCGGACGGTCCTGGGCCTGTGCTTACCGTGTTGGAAATCGCGCGAACTTCCTGTGCGGCACACTTGCCACCAAACGGACGACCGGAGTCGTCCAACACCAGAGAAGCGACGCCTGCCGCTTCAGCATCAGAACGTCATGCAGTTGGGGCTGCGAAGACGCCCTGATCCGTAGAATGCCCCCCAGCGCTTGCGCTGGAGACCGTTGTTGGAACGGCGGCATCCGATTGGATGCGACCGTCGCGAATGACGATCAGACGGCTGCCGACGCGGGCTGCGTTGGCATCATGCGTGACCATGACAACCGTTGTCCCGTGCTCCTCCGCCTGACGCCGCAGCAGCCGCAAGACCTCGGAGCCCGAATTCGAATCCAGGTTGCCGGTCGGTTCATCGGCCAGCAAAATCGGCGGCGCGGTCATGAACGCGCGGGCCACCGCAACGCGCTGCATTTCGCCACCGCTCATCGCGCTGGGCTTGTGGGTGAGTCGGTGCGCCAGTCCTACCTGTTCCAGCAGGCGCACGGCTTTTTCTCGGTCTGCATCCACTGCACGCCGCGCCAGCAGCACGGGCAGCAGGACGTTCTCCACCGCAGTCATCGTCGGCAACAAATTGAAGAACTGGAAGATTAAGCCGATTTTCTCGCGGCGAAACAGGGTCACGGCGTCGTCCGACATCGTGCCAATATCCTCGCCGGCCAGGACAATTCGCCCGGTTGTCGGCTTGTCGAGCGCGCTCAGGAGGTTGAGCAATGTCGACTTGCCGCTGCCAGAAGGCCCCATGATAGCTACGAATTCGCCTCGTCCAACCGATAGATCGATCTCCCGCAGGGCCGTGACCGGCTGTTCGAGATGGTCGTAATTCTTGCTGACGCGCTGCAATTCGATCATGGCTCACTTCGTACCAGAGACGCGCCATCTTGTGCAAGCAATTCGTCGATATCCTCCATAATTCAGGAGTTATGCGCCAACGCTCGTGGCCGACGAACCACCGTGAAATGCGCGAACCGTCGCGGTTGTTACGCAATCGCATGAAATGACCAGGAATTTTCGAAAACCCCAAACTGCGCTTGGCCTGCAGATACCACAGCGCGTTCGATGAAATCGGCCAATCATCGCTCGTTCGAGGGAGCCCCCGGCATTGGCGCCCCTGCCGCCGGCGGAGCTGCGCCGTTTTGGCTATTCGCTTGAAAATCAGACGGTTGCTTCTCAAGCTGCTTGGCATTCCAATTCGTCAACTTGAATACGCGCACCTCCCCTTGGCCGGTGAGCCATTTGCCATAAACGCTGCCTGACTCCTCTTTGCTAAGTGAAATTAGCTGGTTGGCGTCAGCGAATTTCAACTGAATGGTCCATTCAGGAGTGTCCAGCGCGGACGCGGTGGGAGCCTCTGGCAGAAGATCGACCTTCAATCCGTCCATGAACGCCACGAAAGTGTTGAGTTTGTTGCTGTCCGCCGATTCTTTGAGAGACAGGGCATGCCATTCGCCGTCGCGGCGTTCTGCCGCAAACCGGCTGGACGGTCCAGAAATAGCGAATGATTGCAAATCCTTGGCGCTCATGCCTGACAACAGGTGCCGGTCCCGCAGTTGATCAAGCGACAAAAGCACCTGATCACGTTGGTAGCTGCCGATCCGATACGTCTCATCTCGACCAACTACCCGTAACCACGATTCTTTATTTGGCCTGGTATCGTCAGTGTTGCCGAAAATAAGAACGGTCTTTTGCGAGCCATTGCTGATCGTCAATATTGGCGCATCAGGACTATCCAACCCACTGGATTTGGCGGCTCCATCGTCGGCCGCGACGAATTCCGCTGCGCTCAGCCGCTCAATGGCCTTGAGCCACTCGTCCACGTCGCCGACACGCACGCCCGCCGGCTCGGCTATCGTCCACGCTTGCGCCACCTCTTGGGGCTTGTCGCCATTTTGCGCAGCTCGCGTGATCACGACGCGCGCAGGTTTCTGGCCAGGGCGGACCAGTTCCAGGCGGTCAATGGCCGTCACGTCCAGCGTGAGCAACTGCCGGTCGCGCAAATCGTTCCAGTGGAAATCGAACGCTGTCCGCAGGTCGCGACCGGCGAGCTGGAAGGCAACATCCGGATGAGCCGGATCTGCAATCCACGTGGTCGCTTCGCCGTCCTTCTCCGCTTTCTGCAGGAGTCCAACGCGCAGCTTTACGGCAGGCCCGCCTCCACCGGAAAGCTCAATGTCAATGGCGTGTTCTGGATCAAGTCCGTATTCCGCGGCGCTCTTTGCGTCGACTCGCACCGCGAAATTCGAACGGATAGACCGCTGCAGCTGCTCCACCATCGACGTCGCGCGGAAGCCCTGTGCCTTCCATGTGGTCGACTTGCCGTTCACCGTGCGCTTGGCCTGCCACTTGGCTTCCGGCGGCGGCGCCTTGTCGTCCGACTTGGCCGGCTCCACGGCGAGCGTCGCGACTTTGTCCAGTTCAATCGTCTCCTTGCCATCCTTTGCGTCCAGACGACTCAGCGCGATATGCGTGTACGGTGCCGGCTGCTTCTGCCCCAACGTCCGCGCTTCCTCGATGCCGACGTTGCCGATGTAGCCGTCAATCGACAGCGGCGGCGGTGCGTCGTGCGTCTTCGGCCGTGTTTGCCCAAACCAGACGGCGACCAGCAGGGCAAAAACGGCGAGCGTGATCCACGTTGAGCGCTTCATGGCGGACAATCTCCTTTGTTGTTGCGACCTGGCTTCAGACCTTGAGCGAACGGTTCCGCGCCAGACGCATGCGCCACCGCACCAGACCCAAAAGAATCAGCAGCAGCGGCGACCCGACAAGTGCTTCCAGACGCAGCGTCTTCTGCTTCTCGGGCTCCAGATCGTCCATCGGCCGCCGCGCGTCGCCTTTGGAACGGATCGCCACGAGCGCCTCGTGAGCGCTCGCCCAGTCAAGAATGTTGGACAAGAACTGCAGATTCTCGTTGAGCAAATGGGAAACCTGACCGATGCGAATCTGCCAATTCTGGAAATTGGCCTGCCACTGCGTGAACGCCTTGATCGACTCCGGACTGAACTGTTGGAACTTGCTCAGGTCGAAACCCGCCAGCACGTCGCTGCGACTCAGACCTTCGATACCCAGATTCGACGCGATGACCAGCAGTTTGCCCTTGCCCTCGGACTTGAACGTCCGCTTGGCCAACTCGTACTCCGCATCCGACGGCTTCTGCGCGGCTTTTTGCGGGTCTTTGCTATCGCCCTCCGGCCGCCGCGGAATTTCCTTGCCCGCAAACGCCGACTTGAACGGCCCCTGCACGGCCAGCGCCAGCGTGTGCGGCCCGTTCGCCGGCGTGTCGAGCACCAGCTTCTTCAGCGTCTGCGGCAGCACCGGCACCGGCCCAGACTTCTTCAGCGACGACGCCGAGGAGCGAATCACCCGCGACACCTCAAAGGCCTTGTTCGCCGCCAGTTCCTTGCTGGGCTCCACGCTGGTCGTGTAGGGCAGCGACAAGCTGGTGATCGAGCGCGTCAGCGCGTAGGCGCGGTCAAAATCGCTGGCGACCGGAATCATGGCGTACGGAAAATCCTGCTGCGTCTGGAATTGCAGGCCACCTTTGTTGACCATGCCGGTGACGCGGACGGTTTCCACGTGCTTGGAGTCCAGGATCGGATCCTTGCTCAGCACCACGCCGTAGGCCTTCAGCACGTCTTCCAGGTTGCTGGCGGTCGCGAACATCCCCGACCAATCCATGCGCATCTCGTTGCCCAGATCTTCCGGCGCCTGCATGTTCAGCAGCGCCACCTGCCACGACTGTGCGAGCACGACGACCGGCTTGCCCGCCAGCAGCGTCTGGTCCAGCTGGTAGCGCGTGTATTCGCCCAGCGGCTTGCGCGGGGCATAGACAATCAACGCGGCGACGTCGTTCGGAATCGCCTCGTCCGGGCCAATGCGGCGAATCGAATAGCCGCGCTTGGTGAACAGGTTATCGCCGATCTTGGCGTTCGTCTCGTCGATCGCCTGGCTGATCTGCGTCGCCGCCTGGACAATCTGCTTCATCATCGGGTTGTTCTGGCCCAGCATCGACGCGACCGACGGATCGACCAGCTGGCTGGTCTCGGCAAACGGACAGAACTCGTCGTGGCCGCACAGAAAGCCGATCGACTTGCGCCCCGGGCTATCCGCCAGCGTCTGGTGCGCACGATCGACCTCGTGGAACAACTGGTCCAGCAGCAGCGCGAGTTGCTGCACCATCAGCGCGGGCGGCAATTGCCCTTGCGCCGGCGCCTGACCGGACGTCGCCTGCTTCAGCTCCTGCCACGCTTTGTCGAACTCCGCCGCATTGTCGACCAGATGGTCGCCAAACGGGTTCTTGCCTTTCAACTTGGCGCCATCGCCCGAAACGAGTCCCGCCACAGGTGCGCAAGCCTTGTCCAAATCGGCCGCCGCCGCCTGCATCGCGTTCAACCGCTTCTGGTTCGGATCGTTGCCGCCTTTGAGGGACAAACCCGAATCTTCCTCTTTCTTCTCTTCCACTTTCGCGGCCTTCTGCACGGCCTCGTTGCACGTCTTGACGCCGTCGAACACCGCTTTGCCCTGCGCCAGGGGCTCTTTCATCAGCTGGCTCTGCTCGTACTTTTCCTTGAGCCGCAGCAGGATCTGCGTCATCTCGAATTCGTAGAAGCCTGGGCTTAGCGCCTTGGGCAGCACTTCGCTCACGGTCTTGTAATGAAAGGTCGCGCCCAGTACGTATTTCTGGAATTTCAGCGTGCTACCTTGGACTTGCGCTTCCGTCGACGAAAACGCATCGAGCTTCGCCGCTTCCCCTTGCTCCTCGATCGTGCCCACGCCCGGGTTGCCGTCCTCGGCGAACACCAGCTTCAACTTTCCGCCCGCCGCGCGCGCATATTCCGCCAGCTTGTCGCGAAACGCCCGGTCGATACCCTTGAGCGGCATTTTGCCCTGCGGCGTCGGGATCACGTCCGGCAGCTTCTTGGAGATGTATACCGTCACCGTCACGTCGTCCAACGCCTTCGCCGCCGTCACGCTCGCCTCCGACAGCGTGTGGACCTGTTGCTCGGTCAAATCCAGCCGCACCGCCGTGTTCACGGCCAGCGCATTGACCAGCACGGCGACGCCGACTGCCGCGCCGAGCATAACCAGCGCGTCGATGCGCCCGTTGGACTTCTTGGTTGTCTCAGCCATGTCTTTCTCCCAGTGCAAAACCGCGGTCTTGGCCAGTCAGGGTTGCAAAGTCAGTCACTGCCAGTGGCGCGACCGCAGCGAATACGTGGACGCCAGGACCGCGATGGCCGTGACGCTCAGGAAGTAGAGGACGTTGCGCAGATCGACGACGCCGCGGGCAAAATCCGCGAACTGGCTCTGGAAGCTCAGCAGCGCAAGCGCCGGCGGCGGCTGATCCAGCACCAGGCGCAACAGCGCGTCGGTCGCTGTCCAGAAGAACATGCAGAGCATCATGCCGACGATGAACGCGACGATCTGGTTCTGCGTCCAGGTCGACGCCATCACGCCCAGCGCGAGGAACGTCGTGCCGATGAGCAACAGGCCGACATAGCCGCCGAGAATGGCGCCGACGTCCGGATGGCCAATGGACATGACCAAGGCCGGCAGCACCAGCGTCATCGCCAACGCCACGACCAGAAAGCCCATGGCGCCCAGCAGCTTGCCCAGCACGATCTGCGTATCCGTCACCGGCAGGGTCACCAGCAATTCCAGCGTGCCCTGGCGCTTCTCTTCGGCCAGAAGCCGCATCGTCACCGCCGGCAGGATCACGGCCAGCACCCACGGCGCGTACTCGAACAGCGGCCGCACCGTCGCCTCGCGGGCGGCGAAGAAGTCGTCCGTGCCACCCAGGCCGAAGAAAAACAGCAGCCCGGTCGCGATCAGGAACACCGCGCCGGCGATGTACGCAATGGGCGAGTCAAAGGTCGCCGCCATCTCCCGGCGGGCGAGAATCCAAACTGGCTTCATGGTCGTGAACCTCTGTTATCGCAGGATGGGCTACGCATTTTGCGTGAGAGATTGGAAGATACCTTCCAGATCCAAAGACTTGCGCCGCAGTTCCAGCAGCGTCAAACCGGCTGCGCGGATCCGCTCGAACAGCGCAGTCCGGATATCCGTGTCGGCTTCCACTTCAAAAAACGCAGCCGGCACAGGTGCTTGCGAGCTGTGACTGAACGCCACACTCTTGGCCCCCGGCGTCTCCGCCAGCATGTGTTTCAGCGCGTCGTTGTCGTGCGTGGCCGTCGTCTGGATACCGACAATCAGGTGATGACGGCTCGCCACGCGGCCTTCGAGTTCGTCCAACGTGCCGTCCGCGACCACCGCCCCCTGGTGGATGATCACGACGCGATCGCAAATCTGCCGCACTTCCGTCAGGTTGTGACTCGACAGGATCAGCGTATGGTTCTGCCCGAGCGCGCGGATCAGGTTGCGGATCTCGATAATCTGATTGGGATCCAAGCCCGACGTCGGCTCATCCAGGATCAGGATCTTCGGGTTGTGCAGCATCGCCTGCGCCAGCCCCACGCGCTGTTTGTAGCCCTTGGACAGCGTGCCAATCACCTGACCGATCACGCTCTCCAGCCCGACGACGCGCGCTACCTCGGCCATGCGCTTGATGACGTCCGAGCGCGCCAGTCCGCGCATTTCGCCGCACCAAAGTAGGTAGTCGTAGACGACCATGTCCGAATAAAGTGGCGTAGATTCAGGAAGATAGCCGAGCATCGCGCGGACTGCCAGCGGATTGGCCGCAGCGTCGATGCCGTCAACGGTCACAGTTCCCGACGTCGCGGACAGGAACGTCGTCAGAATCTTCATCGTCGTCGACTTGCCCGCGCCGTTCGGCCCCAGCAGTCCCAGAATTTCACCGGCCCGCGCGTCAAAGCTGACGCCGTTCAGGGCCTTCTTGTCGCCGTAGGTTTTGACCAGGTCACGCACTTGAATCATGGCCGCAGACGTCATTCAACTCTCCTTTCCCGCAAAGCGTGCGCACGATAGGATAACGCCCGTGGCTGTCAAGACAGCCCAGAGCGCAAACGCCGAATGCCACACTTCGTCCAGATATTCCCGCTGTTGTTGGCGCTGCTCAGCCCGTCGATCGCGACCGCTCAGGCGCCGGCCGAACCGTCAGCGACCCTGGATGCGGACCTCATCGCCCGGCTTCAGCCGCTGCGGGCACGGCGCGAAAGTCTGGCGCCGCCACTCGTCGCCATTGCCAAGCTTGTGGATCGCAAGCGCTATCCTCAGGCTTGCGGCCAAGTGGCCAAGCTGCGCACGGACTTGATTCGCAAGGCCGCACCGCTGTTCTACCAGCCAACCCGGCAGCGCGGTGGCGACGTCGAGGGCGTGTCGCACTTCCTGCAAACGCACGTGGAAGGGCCGCGACCGATGCTGCAGATCATCCACGAGACGTTCGTGCCCTCGCAGGGCATGCGGGCGCTCGCGGTGGACGCGTGCGTGCGTGCGGGGCAACCGCAGCAGGCGGTGGTGTTCGTCGCCGATCTGGCGCTGCTGTCCCACGATCCGCAGTCGCGGCTGACGCTTGGACTGCTGAAGGCGCAGGTGGCCGGGCGTTGGAAGGACGCGATGGCGTCGATCGACCTGAGCGTGACGGGCCCGCGCGCGGCGCTGTTGCGTGCGCTCGCTGGCCAGCCGCCTGGTGTCGAAGCGCTGTGTGCGCAGGCGTGGCGGGAGGCTGCCTCACCGGAAGAGGTGGCGCTGGCGCAGCAAGTGGCGCGGATGCTGCACGTCACGCTGCCCACTACCGCGCCAGGTGCGACCCCGTGACCAAGCCCTTGTTCCAGCCTCAGCTCGTCGCATCGGGTGAGACCGTTGCCGGCCTCAATGCGCAGTTCCGCGAAGACGTGGCGAAATTCCGCCTGCAGTTCTCCTGCCCGGATTGCGTCTACTTTTGGCCGTCCAAACGTGCATGCACCCTCGGCTGGACCGTCGAGGTGCTTTGCGCGGAGCCGATTGAGATTTTGGACGGGAAAGGGGAGCCAGCGTTTTGCAAGGCGTTTGAGCCGACAGGCTCGTGATCTACGCGTCGGCCAGTTCGCGCCACAAGCGTTGCACCGCCGTATTGTAGCCAGGCCCGGCCACTTCGCCGACGACTTCAACATGGCTGAGCCAAGCCTTCACGCGGATCCGGCCATCGGCGGTCCGAACCGCTTCGCGCGGCGTTGCGCCATCCAGCCAGGGCTGCGCGGTGTCCTGGAACGCCGTCAGGCACTCGCCCATCCATTCGCGCGCCACGGACTGCAGTTCGCTGGAGCTCCATTCGCTGCGCCGCCTGGCGTCAAAAAGCGGTTCCAGATCGCGGACCAACGTCGCCTGGGGCTGCAAGCCGATGAGCGGCGGAAGACCGGTGCGCAGACGCGTGAGGCCTCCTGGAGCACTGGTCGCGGCGAAAAAGCGACCACCGGCCAAGCGCAGCGTCGCGCCGATGGGGCCAAGCGTTGGATCCAGCACGGCGAAGCGGTTGGGCGACAGGCGGGCGAGTTGGCCGTCGAGCGTGGACCGCCGCAGGGCCTCCTGCACGCGCACCGTGTCGTCGACGGCGAAGACCATCGTCCAGCGCATCCGGCCGGCGGGTCCAGCAAAGCGTTCGGCCACGGGACGCACGCGGCTCAAGCTGCGGCTCGCCGCGCTCAACAGGGTCGGCAGGCGCCGCTCGTTGGGTAACAATTCCAAGCGTTTGGCAACGCGCAACATCGCTGGTCGGCAAACCGCGGGCAGGCTGGCATGGACCGCATCGAGGAGGTGCAAACCACCGACTTCGACCACACGCGCCACGAACACTTCTCCCACCGCAGCCATCGACCGCAGCACCGGCTCGTGCACCACGACCTGGGCGCGATCCCGCAGGCGTTCCAGCGTCGTCGTCTTGCCGTCGACGGCGAAAACCGCGTAGACATCCGGGCGCGTGGCGCGCAGGGCTTTCAACACCGTCTTTTCGGGCCCCGAGCGAAACTGTCGGCGCAGGCGCTTCGCCAAGTCGTGTTCCGGCTGCACACCCGGTTCGGCATCCGCATCCCAGAGCAACCACGGCAGGAATTGCGCGTGGGCGTCGTGCTCATCCAGCCAAACCTGCAAGGCATCGGCAGAGGCGAACGTCGCGCGACCGAAGAATCGTCCGGCCGCGATCAGGACTTCGGCGTCGTCAAAGGCCATCTGCGCCTGATCAACCGCGGCCACGAGCACGCGCAAATGCGCGGCGCGAAGTAGGTGCGGCTGGAGTCGGACGACATTGGCAGACATGGGCGAAAGAAGCGCGAGTGAGACGCGGTGGCCGGCTTATAGGTCTGGGTTTACAGGCCTGTCAATCAGATCTTGATCAGGATCAGGCGCCGCGGGCAACGAAGCGCCATCTGTCAGCGGTGGCGGGTCCTGCACCGCGGTCGGCTGGGTCATTTGGAATCCCGGTCGCCGCCACGGTCGCAGCGCCAATTCACCGGCCGTCGCGATGGCCTCCAGGTCCAGCGGCCCCGCTTCCGCCACCAAACGCGGTCGCCGCCACGCGCGCCACAGCAGGCCAAACGCCGCGAGCAGCGACGCCACCGGCCAGAGCGTATTCTCGCCAAACAGCTTCAGCCAGGAAGGATCAGGCGTCGTTGTCATCGCGCCGTACAGTTGGTACATCGCCTCCGGATCCATGCCAAAGGTCGCCGTAAATGCCGGGCCAAAGTCCAGCCCCGCGCGCATCCGCGTGTGCAGGTCCAGCAGCGCGCGCACGCCACCGCCGCGCTTCAGGGAAAAGCGCACAAAGCTCGCCGCGGTCGCATACGCAGTCTGCACCGTCTTGTGGCTGTCGGAAAAGCGCTTGTCCAATTGCGCCAATGTGCCGCGTGCGTCGAGCTCCGGCAGCCCTTCGCGCAGCCGCTGGGAGACATCCTCGCCGGCCAGCCACGTCGCCACGCCTTCGTGATACCAGCGCGGCAGCGAGGCTTTGCCGGCCGTCAGGGCGTGAATCGCCACGTGCGCCAGTTCATGCCGCACCGTCTCGCCCGTCAGCAGCGCGCCAGGACCGTTGACCTGCACGATGATCCGGTCCTGATCCAGAATCGCCAGGCCAGAAATCCACGATTCCGGCCAGCCAAAAGCGCCGTGTTCGGTCATCACATCGGCAAAAGTGCCTGGGGAACCGACAAAATCGACGTGCAACTCGCCGACGAGCCGCGTCTGCAAATCCGTCTGCACGGCGGATAGCGCCTGACGCGTCATCTTTTCCAGCGGCCGCCGTCGCGCTTCGTCGACATCGTGGAGGACCACGTCCAGCTTCAACTGCCGCGTCGCTTCCTCGGCGGTCGCGTCGTCCGGCAGCGGTGTCAGCGCGCGCGCGGGCAACGCGAGCGCAAGCAGGAGGCCTACCAGCAGCGCGCGACCCTTCAAAAGCAAACCAGATCGACCTGCCATTGTCCTCAACTGCGGGCGCAATGGATGCGGATCCGGCGTCGACTCAGGAAAGGGCGGGCCGAGCCGAACGTCAAGCTACGGTGCTGACCTTTGTCGCACACCAAGCCCTTCTGCGCAGACCTGTTGCATTTCGGACTGGACCGCGAGCGTGTTCCGAAGGTGGCACGCCGCGGTTCGGCACGGCTTGATCTCCGAATTCGGTCAGCGTGTTTACATGTGCGGCGGAAGGAAGCGGAATTGCCGGTTGGAAATTTCGAACATGAAGCCAAAAGGCACGTCAACTTCGCCTTCCGAGTTCTGCAAGCCCTTGGGCGGATTGGGAAATGGACTCGCCGCCATGAACGCGCGCGAAGCTTCCTGATCGAGGAAATCGAGACCCGATTCGCGCGTCACCCGCACCTTTTTGACGGCGCCTTCGCGGTCCAACGTCACGCGCAGCACGGTGTACCGGTCCTTGACGCCGTATTTCTGACCCGTTGGATCGTGCTGGCGCCACACCTCGTTTGGCTCCCACTCGTTGGCGATCTTGTCCTTGACGCGCTGAAAGAAGTCCCAGTAGCGAAACTTCCGCGTATTCAGGATGTTCGTGTCGCCTTCGTCGTCCACATCCGGCAAATAGTCGTTGCCGCCCGGACTGCCTGAGAGCGCCTGGATGTTGTGCAGCACGTTGCGCGACGACGTCGACGGCAGCAGCAGGCCGTCGTAGGCGCCCACGATCACGGGAGAAGTTGGCCGCGCTTTGGCCTCACCCACCTCGGTTTCCTGCCGCACGCCGGGAGCCATCAGCGGCGCCGGCATCGTCTCCTCCCGGCCCACAGCGCCCGTGCTGCCCGCGACCGGTTTGTGCGCGTGCTGCGGAATCTGTGTTGGATCACGGCTCGTCGACTGCGGACTTTGCAACGCCGACGGATCGTTCAACGCCAGCCGCCCGGAACTCGCGCCGATGGTCTTCTGGCCCTTGCTCTTTTGCTCATGCGCCGTCGTCACATCGTACTTGCCCAGGTATTTCGCATTCTGCGGCGCTTGCTCCACCAGCGGCTTGGCCGTCTCGACGATCTGGCCGTTCAGCTTGTCTTCCGGCGGCAGCGGCTTGGCTTTGTCTTCTTTCTTCGGCGGCGGCGGGATCGCCATGGCCACGCGCACGCGCGCCTTGGCGGCATTCTTGGCAGCCGGCCCCTTGTGCGCCGCGTTCTTGCCGTTGGCGAGCTTGGCGTTCATCGCCGCCAGCCCGTGCTTGCCATCAGGCGCGCCGTTCATCAGCTCGGCCAGACCAAACATCAGGGCAAAAGTGAGCAGCGCCGCCACCAGCAGGGCGAAGGTCGTGCGCAGAAAGTCGTGGAGGCGATTGCCGCTCCTCATGTTGCCAAGCTAACCACGGCCGTGACCCCGGTCAAGCCAATTCAACAGGTGGGTCGTGTGAAATATCTTGAAGATCAGCGGCTTTTGACCGAATCAAAACAAGTCGCTGACGGAATCGCCGTCGTGGATGCGGCGGATCGCCTTGGCGAACAGCGGCGCGACCGACAGCACTTCCAGCTTGTTGGACTTCTTCTCGCGAATCGGAATCGTGTCCGTGACGATGACCGAGAGGATGTTGCTGCCGTTGATGCGGTCAATCGCTGGACCCGACAGCACGCCATGGGTGGCCACCACGCGGACGCTCTTGGCCCCGCGCGCCATCAGGAAGTTGGCGGCTTCGATGATCGTGCCACCGGTGGCGATCTCGTCGTCGACGATGATCGCGTGCATGCCGTCCACGTCGCCGATCAGATTCGTTGCCACGGCGTGGTCGTCGTTGCCATAACGGCGCTTGTCGACCACCGCCACGGGCAGGTGCAGCACATTGGCAAAGCGGCCGAGTTCCTTCGCCTCGCCCACGTCGCCCGCCACCAGCACGGTGTCCCGCAGATCGCCGGTCTTCAGGTGTTCGCACAGAATCGGCGAGGCCACGAGTTGATCCACCGGGATGCGGAAGAAGCCCTGGATTTGCGGCGAGTGCAGGTCCATCGTCAGCACGCGATCGGCACCCGCGGTTTGCAGCAGATCGGCCATCAGCCGGGCGGTAATCGAAATGCGCGGCTGGTCCTTCTTGTCGCTCCGCGCATAAAACAGGTACGGCAGCACCGCCGTGACGCGCGCCGCGGACGCCGACTTCAGCGCGTCGATGGCAATCAGCGTCTCGATGATCGCCTCGTTGACCGGCGGCGCCGAGGTCTGGATGTAGAACACGTCGCATTCGCGGACATTTTCCTGAATACGTACCATCAGGTTTTCATTGCTGAATTTGATGGTTTCCGACTTGGACAGCGGCGTGTCCAAGTGGTGGCAGATGGCTTTGGCCAACTCAGGATGGCTGGAACCAGCAAAGATCTTGATACGCGCGTTCATCTCGGGGCTCCGTCTGGGCTCTTGCGGCCTCTCGGCTTTGGAAGACAAAGGGACTGGCTCAGCGCATCATTCGATGAACTGGCGACGCATTTCACCAATATTTTCAGCAACATCTGGCGTTGGATCGGCCAGCATGGCGCGATCGCGATACGTCGACAGCTTCAGGCGCAGGGCGTTCAGCTTGATAAAGCCGTCGGCGTCCGCCTGGTTGTAGACGCGATCGGCCTCGAATGTTGAATATTCGGGATTGTACAAGGAATTGCGCGCCCGACGACCGGTCACGACGACGTTGCCCTTGTAGAGCTGCAACCGTGCCACGCCCGTCACACCCTTTTGCAGGTTGCGCATGAAGCCGAGCAGGGCGGTCATTTCCGGGCTGAACCAATAACCATTGTAAATCATGCGGGTGAACTGCGGTACGAGGCCATCGCGCAGGCTCATTACTTCGCGATCGAGCACCAGAGATTCGACGGCGCGGTGGCCGTGCAGCAGCAGCGTACCGCCCGGCGTCTCGTACACACCGCGCGACTTGATGCCAACGTAGCGGTTTTCGACAATATCGACCCGGCCGATGCCGTGCTTGCCGCCCAGCGCATTCGCCGCTTCCAGCAACGCCACAGATCCCAGCGTCACGCCGTTGATCGCCACCGGGATGCCGTCTTCATACGCGATTTCAATGTCTTCCGGCGTGTCCGGCGCTTGGCGCGGATCGACAGTCAGCTTGTACATGTCGTCCGGCGGCGCGGCCCAGGGATCTTCCAGGATGCCGCCTTCGAAAGAAATGTGCAGCAGATTGCGATCGGTCGAATACGGCTTTTCTGCCGTCGCGGTGATGGGAATTTTGTGCACGCGACAGTACTCGATGAGATCGGAACGCGAGCGGTATGGCCAGGTCCGCCACGGCGCAATTACCTGGATGTCGGGCTTCAGCGCATACGCGCCGAGTTCAAATCGCACCTGATCGTTGCCTTTGCCCGTCGCGCCGTGGGAAATGGCAAAAGCACCTTCAGCAATCGCTACTTCCACAAGTGCCTTGGCGATCGGCGGCCGCGCCAGCGACGTGCCCAGCAGGTAGTAGCCTTCATAGACGGCATTGGCTTGCAGCGCCGGGAAGACGTAGTCGCGCACAAACGTCTCGCGCAGATCCAGCACGTGCAGACCGATGGCGCCCGATTTCATGGCCTTGTCGCGCAAGCCGTCCAGCTCTTCGCCCTGGCCGACGTCGGCTGTCATGCAGACCACATCGTAGCCCTGGTCATACTTCAGCCAGTGCAACATGACGGACGTATCCAGCCCGCCCGAGTAAGCCAGCACCACTTTCTTGCGTTCACTCATCGTTCTATCCACCAAAGCGGCCTGCAATGCCGCGCACGGGCCAAAAACCGCCGGGCGAGAGTGTCGCCGTCGCGGCTGCACTGCGTCAAGGTGATGTCACCAGACTGCCACACCAGCGCTCAAGAGACTGCGACGCCGACCAGCACGGCAAACGACAGGCCGTTCCACAAACCGTGCAGGAGCATCGAGGTCCACAGCGAGCCGGTCCATTCGTAAGCCAAGCAAAACGCGGCGCTCAACACGAAATAGGGGCCGAGGGACGGGTGTAGCGCGGAAAAGGCCAGCGACGTGATCACGAGCGCCGGCCAAACGCCCAACCGCATGCGCAGGGCGCGGTAGAAGAAGCCGCGGAAGATCAGCTCTTCTCCGAGCGGCGCGAGCAAGGTGACGGTGACGCCAATGGCGGAGAGCTGCAGCGGATCCAGATCGGCAAAAACGAGACCGGAGACGGGGTGCTCGGCGGTCGTGATGCCGCCCAGCGCGAGGATCAGGACGACCGCGAGCATCACCGGCAACAGCGCGGCCAGGACCCGCAGTGCGGCCAGAAACGCTTGCGGCAAGGAAATTTGCGGGGCTTCGTGCAGCGAATCCGACTTCACGCTCAGACGCGCGGCGTGCGGCAGGCCCGGCGGATGCCGCGCAAACGTCTGAACAATGGCGATCGCCGTCAGCACGCCGACGCCGGATTGGAACAGCACGCCGAGGCCAGACATCGAGCGCTGCCCGGCCATGGCCGCGAGCGCGAGACTGGCGAGCAGGTAGCCGGTCAGCCAGCCACCAAAGCCAAGCCAGGGAATCAGCGGATCGGTCAGGTACGGCAGATCGCGCGGGAGCCCAGGATAGCGGGAAAGCACCCAGTCGCGCCCCGGATGCGTGCCGGGGGCGGCCGAAAGGGCACGGAAAAATGCACCGAACCAGAACGCGCCGCCGACGAACAACGCGATGAGCAGGAGCATCGCTGCGGCGGACCACGTGGGCACAACCCGGTTGTCCCGTTCGCGTAACGACGCGTTCAGCTTGCGTGCGGTCTCCAAATCGTCCAAGCGCTCGTAGGCCAGCTGCCGTGCGTGATCGCGTTGGTACGCGCTCCAGCCGTGGCCAAAACCGCGCGACCGCAACTGCGCCAGCGCCGCGTGCTTGTCCATCACACTGGCCGTCGGCGCATCCGGCAGGCCGGTCAGCAGCGCGCGCACGTCCGCCGACAGCACGGTGACTTCACGCGCCAGCGCGACCGCGCGCTCGGGGTGCTCGACCGCCAGCGCGTGCACGATCACCTGCTCGCGCGCGTTCGCCGGTTGATCGGCATTTGTGGCGTCAATCTTGGCCGCATGCGCGACCAACTCGCGCCAATCTGCATCTTCCGCCAATTTCACTTTCGTTTCAGTCGGATCGGTCGGCGGCTTCTTGTCGTGCTGTGCCTGAATTTGCGGCTGCGTGTTGCTGATCAACCGCCAGATGAAGGTGCGGCCGCGCAGTTCAGACGTCAGCGCGTCGGGCTGCTCCACCGTCGTCTCCGGTTCGCCCGCGAGGTGTGCGGCGAGCGGCACCGAGAGACTCAGCATCGCCAGGAGCCACCACGCCGCGCGTGGCCCCGGCAGCGTCAGACGTTCCCGCGGCAGAGCGACGGGCGGTTGGCGATCGCCTTGCGGCGGCACATCGTTCATCGGGTTCGATCGCGCTTCCACGATCGGAGCGCCAGTTCGCAGGTCTGGACGGGTACACGGCTGGTCCGCTCCCGCCACGCTTCGCACGTGCGTTCATCGGTGCCGGGCTGGCTGCAGAGCGTGTCGGCCAGATCATGGCACGACCGTTCGCAGCCCGTGCTCAGACTCAGGGCAAACGGCAGCAGCCCGAATGCCAGGATCGCGCCCAGACTGTGGATTCGCTCACGCCGCACGCTTCACTCCGTCTGCCGCGCCATCCAAATCCGCGCCGACTCCTGCACCCAGAGCATCATCTGCGGATGGGCGAGCGGCGACGCAACGACGACGCCATCATACAACGGCTTGCGCTGATTGAAACGCAACGTCCGGCCATGCGCGTCGGTGGCGATGCCTCCCGCTTCGCTGAGCAGCAACATGCCAGCCGCGGCATCCCATTCCGAGCGCGGCGCTGGGGTCGCGTGGCCGTCGAACCGACCTTGTGCGACCAGCGCCATCTTGTACGCCAAGCTGCCGAGCGGATGCAGGTTCTGTTCGTTGTGCAGGCCCCGCCACAGTCCGCGCGCCAGATCGCTACGCGAGACCAGGACTTTGGCCGTTTCCAGGTGCCACTCGCGCTTCACCCGCAAGCGCGCGCCCTCGCGATCGAAGGCTCCGCGGCCTTTGACACCGTAGAACAGCTCGCCCGTCGATGGATTGGCGATGATACCCAGCAGCGGCCCGACACCGGTTTCGACCAGACCCACGCTCACGCAGAATTCCGGCTGCCCGGCGATCAGCGCGCGCGTGCCGTCGATCGGGTCGACCACCCACAGGTAGCGGTAGTTCAGCCGCTCCATGTTGTCCGCAGTTTCCTCGCTGAGCCAGCCCGCCTCCGGCAGCAATGGCCGTAACTGCTTGTAGAGAAAACGATCCACCGCAATGTCGATGCTTGTCACCGGCGACGCGTCGCCCTTGGCCCAATCGCGAATCGGGTTGCGCAGCAACTCCAGCACGAGTTGCGACGCGCCTTCCACCACTTCAACCACGGCGCGCAAATCGGGCAGCGTCAAGTGCGCCTGCAGATCGACGTGTGGCTTGCGCGGGTCATGCGACATGAGCGGATTCTGCCTCCGGGCTCGCCGCAATCAGCGCGGACTCAGCGCGAATCTTGCGCGCTTCAATGAACGCTGCAAGCTCGGCGATCCATTCCGCTTGCCGCGCGTCTGGCGCATCGCACCAGCCGGCCAGTCGACGTGCCATTTCCGGCGCCAGAGCCAGCAAACGTTCGCCGGCCAGATAGTAAAGCTGCGTGCGGCGGACGCACAGATCGGTCAGCGTGATGACCATTTCCTCGCGGGTCAGCCAGGCCAGTTCGCCCCAAAGGTACGGCAGATCCGCCAGCACGGGCGTCCGTCCACCCGGCTCGGCATCGCATGCAGCCAGCACGTCCTCGGCATCGCTGCCATAGCTGCGCGCCAGATGCCACGCCACGTCCTCGGCCAGCTTGTGCTGACCTTGCAGTCGATCCGACAGGGTCTCCAGCGGTCGAATCACGCCCACGAGTTGGTCGGCGCCCGGCAGCGGCAGCGTCGCCGTCGGACTCGGCTTCAGCTCCGCGACCAGTTGGGCTGGCAGCAACTTCAACGCAGCGTCGACGGTCTGCTCGGCCATGACGCGGTAGGTCGTCAGCTTGCCGCCCGCGACCGTCACAAGTCCGCGCGGATCCGTCGACACCACGTGCTCGCGCGAGGTTTTGTAGCTCGACTCGGAGGAATTCGCGACAAGCGGCCGGATGCCTGCCCACGAGCTGATGACGTCCGCCAATTCCAGCGGCCGATCCGGTGCGTCAAAATGCTGGTTGGCTGTGTCGAGCAAATACGCGGCATCGGCGAACGTGGCTTCCGGCTCGCGGATATCGCCGTGATACAAGGTGTCCGTCGTGCCGAGCACCGTGGCGTGTGGCCAGGGCAGGGCAAACACCACGCGGCCATCCTGTGCCGTCATCATCACGGCTTGATTCAGCGGCAAGCGATCGCGCGGGACCACGATGTGCACGCCTTTGGACGGTCGCAGCGTCTGCGCAGTCGGCGCGTGCTTCCATTTGCCGTGCAGTTCATCGGTCCACGGCCCCGTCGCGGACACCACCGTCTGCGTCGCCACGAGAAACGTTTGGCCGGAAAGCTCGTCGCGCAGGCGCACCGACAGCAGGCGGTTGTTCTTCCACACCGGTTCGACAAACGACACGCGCGAGACGGGCAGCGCGCCCGCTTGCAGCGCACCGCGCAGGTTGGCCATGACCAGGCGGCCATCGTCAGTCATCGCGTCCCAGAATCGCACGCCGCCGTCCAGGCCCGCGGACTTGAGCAGCGGCTCCAGACGTTTCATCGGCTTGGTGCGCAGCGCGCGGTGGTGCATCACGCCGGCAAACGAAGCCAGCAGATCGTAGAGCGTCAGGCCCACGTCCAGAATGAACACGCTGTGCTTCTTGCGCGCCTCGTACACCGGCAGCAAAAACGATTGCGGGCGGGCCAGATGCGGCGCCAGGCGCATGAGGCGTTGCCGTTCGCGCACGGCTTCAAAAACCAGCGCGACGTCGCCCATTTCCAGGTAGCGCACGCCGCCGTGAATCAGCTTCGACGAGCGGGAACTCGTGCCGATGGCAAAATCGCCGCGTTCGATCAGCGCGACTTTCAGGCCACGCAACGCCGCATCGCGCGCCACGCCGGCACCGGTAATGCCGCCGCCGACGACAACCATGTCGAAAATCTCCGACTGCAAGCGGAGCAACATGGCGGGGCGCTGGTGGATGGAAAAGGCCATGGCGAAACCGAGCACCTGCCCCGACGACGGGCGGCGGAAGAGTCTACACATGCTGATCCAAAACGAACACCACAATCCGTCTGGCGGAGCTGTTGCATTTCGGACTGGGACCGCGAGCGTGCACCTCCGGAGACACGCCGCGGCTCCGAAGCCTGTGATGTTCGCATTCGGGCAGCGTGTATGGGCGATCCGGCCCCATTGAGCCAGCGAGATCGTTTGTTGCAGCCGCGCGTCTGAGGGTTCAGGCGGCCACACCCACCGGTCGTCAGGAGGAAGCCATGAACCACAAGTTGTTGACCACGTTGTCTGTCGTCCTGTCGCTCCTCGCCTGGCCGGCGCTTGGCCATCCGCCGAGCCAGCCGGATCTGTCCAGCCTGCAGAACCCCAACGCGCGGCGGCCAGTCGTGCAAATCGCGATCTTGTTGGACACGAGCAATTCCATGGACGGGCTGATCGCCCAAGCGAAGGCGGAGCTGTGGCGCATCGTCAACGAGATTGGAACCTACCAGAAGAACGGGCAAACGCCGCTGGTGCAGGTTGCGCTCTACGAATACGGTAAGCAGTCGCTGGCCGCGAGCGATGGCTTCATCCGCCAGGTCAGCCCGTTCACGACGGATTTGGACGTCATCAGCGAATCGCTGTTCGCGCTGACGACCAACGGCGGCGACGAGTTTTGCGGCCAGGTCATCGACCGCGCGATCGGCGAACTGAATTGGAGCGGCGATCCGGAGGATTTTCGGGCGATCTTCATCGCCGGCAACGAGCCGTTCACGCAAGGCCCGGTTGATTTTCACAAATCCGTCGCCAAGGCGGCCGCGCGGCACGTGGCGGTCAACACGATTCACTGCGGCGGGTTCACGGAAGGCGCGCAGACCGGCTGGCAGGAAGGCGCCAAGCTCGGCGGCGGCGCGTACCTCAGCATCGACCCGAACGTCGCGCAACTCCACGTGGCGACGCCGTATGACCAGGAAATCGTCAAGAAAAGCGACAAGCTGAGCGAGACGTACGTGGGCTATGGCAAGGCGGGCGCGACGAAAAAGGCCCGGCAGATGGCGCAGGACAGCAATGCCAAGATGGCCGGCGCGAGTTCCGCGGTCGGGCGTGCGTCGGTCAAGGCGTCGGCGAAAATGTACGCGAACGCCGATTGGGATGTCGTGGACGCGCTGGAGCAGAATGGCGCGAGTTTCCGCGACGCGAAGGCGGAAGACTTGCCGCCGGAAATGGCCAAACTGGCGCCGGAGCAGCGCGATGTGTTCGTGAAACAGAAGGCGGCCGAGCGGGCGCAGCTGCAGAAGGAAATGGCGGAGCTGGAGCAGAAACGCCGAGCGTTTGAGATGAGCGAACGGGCGAAGAATGCGCTGAAGGACCACAATACGTTTGATTCGGCGGTGCGCAAGGCGTTGGAAAGTCAGTTGCAGGCCCGCAAGTTCAAGCGGTCCGAGGAGAAGCCCAGCCAGTAGCCGGTTGGACGCAAGCAGACGAGGCACGCGCGGTGGTGGGTGCCACGCGCGCTGGCGGGGGCGATCGCGGAGAGCGGTTGCCCCCGTTGGCGTTTTGGTCCTGGAAGGGTGAACGCGAGGGCGCGGCACACTCCGACCGAAGTTCGAGATCATCCGTCACCGCTTGCCCCACCCTCGCCTTCCCGCTACGCTGACGGTCGGAGGCGCTTATGGTTGAAATACTGTTTGTCGTGGAAGCGGAACCGGAAGGCGGCTGGATCGCCCGAGCAGTCGGCGCGGACATCTGGACGCAGGCCGATAGCTTGGAAACCGTCGACGAGTCCGTGCGCGACGCCGTTCGTTGCCATTTCGATGAAGCATCGCAGCCGCGCCTGATTCGGCTGCACATCGTCCAGGATAGGGTACTGGCGGCATGAAGTTGCCACGGGACTGGAGCGGGCGGGATCTGGCCAAGCGGCTCAAGGTCTTCGGCTACGTCGTCACGCGCCAGACCGGGAGCCACATCAGACTGACGACGCAAATCGGCGGCGAGCACCACCTGACCGTTCCGGCACACGACCCACTCAAGGTTGGAACATTGCGGGGGATTTTCGATGCCGTGGCGCGGCACCATGGGCTGGCGGTGGAAGTGGTTCTGGCGCGGGTCGAAGCGTAGGCGGGTGTGCAGCACGCGGGCGGAGTGTGAGCGAGGCGGTCATGGGAGACAAAGGGGAGCGCTGCGACCACCGTGGTTGCTTGTCCTACGACTCAGCCCCAAACTCACGGCGACTGACACCTACCCGGGATATTAGGCATGTCAGGACCGCCAAAGCATTCGGCTTGGCAGGCGTTCAAGTAGGTCAGACCATCGCCGCCGCAGACGAATTGCGAGTTGTTGGTGCATGAACAGACGCACGGACCGTCATATTGGAATGTCCAGCTTGGGTCACTTCCGGCGAAACAGAGCAGTTCCTGCTGGTTTCGGAATGTGACGAACTTGTCGGGTTTGCCGGCGACCGGGGACGAGGCGCAGACGGGTGCGATGGCGCCGTAGTCGACGCCTTCGCAGCAGCCGTGGTTCACGTAGAGCGACGCGGCGCAGGAACCGCCCAGGCCGTTCAAATAGCTGCAGTCCATCGCGCTCCAACCAGCGGCGTTGGCGGTGCAGGTGTTGCGGAAGCTGCGGTAGACGGTCTGCGTGACGCCGTCGGGCAGTTGCAGAATCTTGGCTCCACAGGTGGGCGCACATGCGCTCCCACAGCCCGGAGCTTTGGCGGCGTTGTAGCATTCGCCCGCGCACGCGACGTGCATCGCGCCCGGCGTGCAGCCGCCCTTGTTTGAGGCGCCCGGATACGCGCATTCATCGAGGTCGCAGTGCTGCAACGCGCAGACACTGCGGTAGGTTTGGCCATCCTCTTCCGCGCAGACCGGCTCGTCGACGAGCGGGCACACGCCGTTGACGGGTAAGCCACTGCACTCGGTCTTCCAAGCGCCCTTCCCGAGGAAAGCGCCGCCGGACGCGTCCAGCTTGAGGTCCGGCACGCACCATGCTTGGCATGGGTCCGCGAGGTCGAGCTTGAGCCCGTTGGCCGACTGCACGGCCCACGCCGGTTGAAGGCTGGCGAGTGCCGCTGTGCAGGCCTTGCACGATGGGCAGGCTCCGCTCGTCCAAGTGACCGCCTGCGCAAGTGAAATCGCGGCGCAGGCGCTGGTCCAGGTGATGCCATCGGCGCAAACCGGGTCGGCGGGGCAGGTCCCGCAGCCGTTGAAGACGCCGTTCGCGCAGTCCGGAGGCGCCGTTGGAGTGATTGCCGCGGGGAGCGGTGTGTGGACGCAGCCAGTAGCGCCGCACGTGTCGACCGTTTGGGTGTTGCCGTCCGAGCAGTCGACCGGGGTCAGTTCGCAGGTTCCCCAGCTGGAACAGACTGGCTGTGCGCAGATTTTCGCCGCACCGCATTGTGTCCCGGCGGCGACGGGTTCGTGCGTACACTTGCTGAGAGAAGTCCCGCCGCAGGCGTCGACGGTGCAAATGTTGCCGTCGTCACAGTTGACTGCGACCTCGGTGCAGGTGCCGGCCATGCAGACAGAGTCGGCTTGGCACGGCACGCTGGCGCCACAAGGCGTACCATCTTCCACGGGAGCGGAACTGCAGAAGCCGAAGAAGTGGCCGTCGTCGGTGCACGGATTGTCATCGTCACAGGGGTCGTCCGGGACGGTCGCGTCGCCGCTCGAGCTATCAGGCGAGTCTTTGCTCCAGCCGTAAGGCGTGGTTGTGGGCCTGGGCGACGAAGTATGGTTGCAGCTGATGCAGCCCGAGAGCGCAAGGCAGGCGAGCAACGCGATCACACTTTGGAGCGCGGTCCAGATTTGCCACGGCGACACGCGAAACTGCGAGCGGAGCATGTCTGTCCTTCGGACTTCCCGTGTACGTTCGACCCAAGCACAACAGTGCTCGTCAAAATGCCCAGCGACGGCATCAGTCTACTCCGCACCATGAGCGCGTCAAACGGCGCTATTGGGCGGTGTTACTGGGCAGACAGGGGCCTTGAGAAGAGCGAACGGGGAAGCGCTCAAGGACCGCAATACGTTCGACTCGGCGGTGCGCAAGGCCTTGGAGAGTCGGCTCGAAACACGCAAGTCGAAACGGTCCGATGAGCAGCCGGGCAAGTAGCCGGTTGGACGCAAGCAGACGAGGCACGCGCGGTGGTGGGTGCCACGCGCGCTGGCGGGGGCGATCGCGGAGAGCGGTTGCCCCCGTTGGCGTTTTGGTCTTGGAAGGGTGAACGTGCGGCCGGCGTTGCGCGTCTGACTCAGGATCGCCTTCGTTCGCGCAAACTCGGGCGGGACTCCGGGCCTGCGGCGTTTGGGGCGGATTCCACACTTCCTGCGCTGAAATCCGCAGCGCTCGTCGAACCGCTGCGACATTTGTTCGTGCAGCACCGACGTAAACCGCGTGGGCGAATCGATTCGTTCGAATCTCGGCGAGGTGGCACGGTGTTTGCTTGTTGGCAATGATGGGGGAGTTTGTGATGTCGTTGCGGTCCGCGCCTGTCCAACCGCCGGCTTTGCGCGTGGTGGCTGCGGAACAGCGCGACACTTCCCGGTTGGACCGTCCGGGCTTTGGAGCTTCGCGTCATGCACAATCAGCACGTTCGGATGGCGCTCGAAGCCTTGCTGGTCGCGCTGCGCTCTCAAACGACTGCCACGCCGCGGATCGCGGGCGATCGATCGCGAACTTCCGTCAGTGCGAGCAGGCGCGGCGAGGCGTCATGAACTGGCTGAATTACCACCACCTCCAGTATTTCTGGAAAGTCGCCAAAGTAGGCAGCATCGCGCGGGCGAGTCTGGAGCTTCGCCTCTCGCCGCCCACGATTTCTGCGCAAATTCACCTGCTTGAGGAGACATTGGGCAGCAAGCTCCTCCGGCGTCAGGGGCGCGGCATGGTGCTGACGGATTCTGGGCGGGAGGCGTTTCGTTTTGCAGACAGCATCTTCGCGACTGGCGACGCGCTCCTGCAGGCCATGGGGCACAGCACGGAGCGCCGAGGCCGCCAGCTGGTGGTCGGCGTGATGGACGGGCTGCCGAGTTCGGTGGTCCAACGTCTCTTGACGCCGGTCTTTGCGCTGGAGCCGGCGGTCGTTGTGACGTGTCGCCAACAGTCGGTGGCTGACCGCCTCGTCCACGAACTCGCCGCAGGCGCGGTGGACGTCGTGCTGGCCGATACGCCGGCGCCGACAGACGCCCAGGTTCCCATGTTCAGCCATCCGATGGGCGAGAGCGGGAGCGGTTTCTTTGCCGCGCCACACTTGGCCCAAGCGCTCCAGGCTGGCTTTCCCTCGGCACTTCACGGCGCGCCGTTCCTGTATCCGAGCGTCCATTCCGCCATGCGCAGCGGTCTGGATGCCTGGTGCGATGCGAACAGCATCGCCCCGCGCATTGTCGCCGAATTGGACGACACGGCGCTCGCCGCGTTGCTCGCGCAAGATGGCCTGGGCGTTTTCGTCGCGGCCGAGGAGCGGGAGGGCGAGTTGTTTCGCAACCAACAACTGCGCCTCGTGGGGCGTGCGCAGGAGTTGCGTCACGCGCTCTTTGCCTGGGTGCTCAAGACGAAGGTCCAGCATCCCGCGGTCGTCGCGCTTTGCCGGGACGGCGCAACGCGCTCGGTCAACCGCGCACTCACACCGCGATTCGCTTGAAGCTTACGGTCGTTCGGCTTTTTCTCATGGTGCGGCTGATTCACCCACCTAGCTTCAGACACAGGGCTGATAGCCTGCCGGGAGAATTCCAATGAAATTGCTATTGTCTTCGATGTTGATACTCGCCGCTGGATGCGGTGGCGCGCAAACCCTTCAGACCGATTCGTCGTCGGCGGCAATCCGCGCCGCGGAGGAGGTTGGCGCCGGCAAAGTGCCACGCGCGTCGCTGCACCTGCAGTTGGCGAAGGAGGAAATGGACCGTGCGCAGAAACTGGCGAAGGCGGGCGAGAAGGACCAGGCGACGTCCTACTTGCTGCGGGCGGAAGCGGATGCTGAGTTTGCCGTCGTTCTGGCGCGCGAAGACAGCGAGAAAAACGAGGCAGCGCAAGCCGTTGAACGCGTTCGCTTGCTGCAACAGGAAAACCGCTAACAAGCAAGGAGACCCCATGAAATCCCAACTGTACATCGTGCCGCTAACCCTAACGCTCCTTTGCGCGTGCGCAGCCACAGTTCCGGCTGAGCTGCGTGACGCGCGGCAAGCTTATGACAACGCCAGTCGCGGACCGGCGGCGCAGTTGACGCCTGCGGAGTTGCACAAAGCCCATGAGTCGCTCAGCCAAGCCGAAGCAGCTTGGCACAACGATCCAACGGGTTTCCACACGCTCGACTTGGCGTACGTCGCCCAGCGCAAGGCGGAAATCGCCGACGGCAGGGCGCGGATCGCGCAAGAGGAGCAGACCAAGGCCCGTGCGCAGGCAGAACTCGCAGCGACGCAGGCGAAACTGGCTGAGCAGACCAAAGCGGACCTGGTCCAGACGCGGAGCGATCTGAGCCGCTCGCGCACGGACCTGCGCGCCACCCAGGCGACGGCCGCGGTGGTCGTTGGCCAACTGACTTCCGAACAACAGGCGCGGCACGATGCCGATGCGCGCGCTGCGGAATCGAAAGCGGCGACAGCGAACGTGAGCGACCAACTGGTGGTGGAGCAGAATGCACGTAAGGAAGCTGAGCGGCGGGCGATGGCGGCGCAAGTGGCGCTCGCGAGACTCGCGGCGGTGAAAGAGGAGGCGCGTGGCTTGGTGATCACCCTCTCGGGCAGCGTGCTGTTCCGATCCGATGAGTCTGTGCTGCTGCCGGAAGCGCGCGTCCGACTGGATCAGGTCGCTGATGCGCTGATGGAAACCAAGGAGCGCACGTTGGTCGTCGAAGGCTACACGGACTCGAAGGGTTCCGCTGCGCACAACCAGGAGCTGAGCCAACGGCGGGCTGAAGCCGTGCGCAACTACCTGACGGGCCGAGGCTATCCGCTGGACCAGACGTCCGCGGTTGGCTACGGCAAGGACCGACCCATCGCGGACAACAAGTCGGCGGAAGGTCGGGCCAACAACCGGCGCGTCGAGATTGTCGTGCATCCGTCCGGCGCGCAATAGCAGTCACGGCCCGCCGTCATCGGCTGGAGCGCTTCGGCCAGAATGCCTCACATTTTCGCATGTTGACGCACGGCGTTCGGGAGCACAGACTGCCTGTGCCCAGCTGACCGTCGTTCCGCCTGGTGCGGTCGCAGGATGCAGCCCCACGACTTGCGGAAACCATGGTTGACTCCCTCCAGCACATCCGCATGGGTGCGATGCCCATCGACGGCGGCGTGGCCTTCCGCGTCTGGGCGCCCCACGCTCACGCCGTCGCCGTCATCGGCACGTTCAACGACTGGGACAGCCGCCGTGCGCCGATGACCGCCGAGGCGGACGGCTTCTGGTACGCCGAAATTGCCGGCGCGGCGGTTGGCGATGCCTACAAGTTCCACTTGAGCACGCCCGACGGCGAGTTTGACCGCATCGACCCGTACGCCCGCGCGGTGACCAGTTCCGTCGGCAACGCCATCGTCCACGAGTCCGGCTTCAACTGGGAGGGCGACGACTTTGCACTCGCGCCCGTCAACCAACTGGTCATCTACGAACTTCACGTGGGCACATTCAACGACGACAACGCCGCCGACGACAGCCCGGGACAGTTCGCCTCGGTCACCGCGCGTCTCGGCCACCTTCAGCGCCTGGGCGTCAATGCCATTCAAATCATGCCGGTCGCCGAGTTCGCCGGCGATCGCTCCTGGGGCTACAATCCGGCGCACATTTTCTCGGTCGAGCTGGCCTACGGCGGACCGGTGGAGCTCAAGCGCTTCATCAAGCGCGCGCACCAGCACGGCATCGCGGTGCTGCTCGACGTCGTCTACAACCACCTGGGGCCCAGCGACCTTGACCTCTGGCGCTTTGACGGCTGGTCCGAGAACGACGGCGGCGGCATCTACTTTTACAACGACGCCCGCGCCGTGACGCCGTGGGGCAATACGCGGCCTGACTATGGCCGTCCGGAAGTGCGGCAATTCATCCGCGACAACGTGTGCATGTGGCTGGAGGAGTACCACATCGATGGCTTGCGCTTTGACTGCACGCAGTTCATTCGCACGGTCGACGGCTCGCATGCGGTCGACCTTCCCGACGGCTGGAGCCTCCTGCAGCGCTTGAGCGCAGAGATTGCCCAGGCGTTTCCCGGGCTGATCACCATCGCTGAGGACCTGCAGAACGAAGCTTCCCTGACCGCAAGCGTGTCGGACGGCGGCGCGGGCTTTGATGCGCAGTGGGACGGCAAGTTCGTCCACCCGATTCGTGCAGCCGTCATTGCCGCCGACGATGGCCAGCGTTCACTTGCCGCCATTCGCGACGCCCTCTGCCATGGCTTCGGCGACAACGCGTTTGGCCGCGTCATCTACAGCGAATCGCACGATGAAGTCGCCAATGGCAAGGCGCGCGTGCCCCAGGAGATTGACCCGCAGGACCCGACCGGCTGGTACGCGCAAAAGCGCTCCACGCTCGCTGCCGCGATGGTGTTCACAGCGCCGGGCATTCCCATGCTGTTTCAGGGCCAGGAATTCCTGGAAGGCGCCTGGTTTCGCGACACAGTGCCGTTGGACTGGGACCAGAATCAGGAGTTTCGCGGCATTGTCCGGCTGTACCGCGACTTGATTGCGCTCCGCTTGAACCGCGCAGGCCAAACGCGCGGCTTGGCTGGCCAACACACAGACGTCTACCACCTGAACGACGCGCGCAAAGTGCTGACGATGCATCGCTGGGACGAGGGCGGGCCCGGCGATGACGTCGTGGTTGTCGCGAATTTCATGGATGAAGCGCAGGAGAACTACGTCATAGGCTTCCCGTCAGAAGGCACCTGGACGCTGCGCTTCAACAGCGACTGGTCGGGCTACAGCCAAGCGTTTGACGGGTATCCAAGCGGCGATGCGGTTGCGGTTCCCGGTGAGTACGACGGGAGGCCGTGCCACGCGCCCGTGTCCTTGGGACGGTACAGCGTCCTGATCTACTCGCGGTGACTCAGGCCGGCGCGCTGTACCCAACGGCGGCAACCGCCGGTGGCGCTTTGGTCTGGGCAGGTTGAGTGCGCTGCCGCGTTTGTGTCTCCTGCAACGCAACGCCGGCCGGGTAGCCATGCAGCGCCCGCGGGGTGGCCAAGTACCGCGCGCAGGGTGCCCGTGTAGGCCAAGCCGGGTGCCCGTGTAGCCCTGGACGGATGGCCAAGTAGCGCACGCCGGGTGCCATTGCAGGTTCAGCCGGGTGCGGATCCACCGCGGACAGGGTGACCACGTAGCCCATGCAGAGTGATCCGCTACCGCCTGCCGGGTGCTGTTGCAGGCTCGGCTGGTCAGCTTGAATCGCCAGCTCCCGGAAGAAAACCCTTGCCGCGCGGGTTCAATCACCGGAATCTACGCCTCGCGTTTCGCCAAGGAAATCCAAACATGCCCCGTCCGCTGCCGATGATCCTGATCTTCATCGCGATTATCGCGCTGGTCGCCAGCGGTTCGCACTACTTCCTGTGGACTCGTTTGGTGCGCGCGACCTCGCTGGAAGCGCCGTGGCGTGGCCTGGTCACCGCCGTGCTGGTCGCGGGCGCGCTGCTGTTGCCGGCGAGCCTGATCGTCCACCAGCTGGTCGACGCGCCGTGGTCGCGGGCGCTGTCGTTTGTGGGCTATGTCTGGATGGGCCTCGCGTTCTTCCTGCTGTTTGGTCTGGCCGCCGCCGACTTGTTTCATCTGGGCGATCGCCTCTTCGCGTCCTTCCGGAGTCTCGCGCCCGATCCCGATCGCCGGCTGTTCCTGGCGCGGGCGCTGGGCGGAAGTGCCGCGGCCTTTTCGGCGATTGCCGGTACCGTGGCGCTGCGATCGGCGCTGCAGGAGGCCAAGCTGGTCGACGTGGTGGTGCCGCTCCAGCAACTGCCCAAGTCCATGCATGGCCTGACGATCATCCAAATCAGCGACGTGCACGTGGGCCCAACGATTCGCCGCGATGTGGTCGATGCGCTGGTCGACCGCGTGAACGCGTTGCATCCGGACTTGGTTGTGCTGACGGGCGACCTTGTCGATGGCTCGGTGGCGGCGCTGGGATCGGAGATGACGGGCTTCAAGCGTCTGAAAAGCCGCTACGGCACGTTCTTTGTCACCGGAAATCATGAATATTACTCCGGTGTGGACGACTGGCTCGCTTGGTGGCGGCAACAAGGCGTGACCGTCCTGCGCAATGAACGCGTCACCATCGGTTCCGGCGCGGACGTCATCGATCTGGCGGGCGTGGACGACTGGCAAGCGGCGCGTTTCGGCCGCGGTCACGGTCACGATCTGCCCAAGGCCATGGCCAACCGCGACCCGAACCGCGCGGTGATCCTGCTGGCGCACCAGCCCAAAAGCATCGTCGAAGCGGCCGAGCACGGCGTGAGCCTGCAACTGTCCGGCCACACGCATGGCGGGCAGCTGTGGCCATTTTCGTTTCTGGTCGGCCTCCAGCAGCCGTACGTCGCGGGCCTGGCGCTGCACAAGGACACGTGGATCTACGTGAGTCGCGGCACGGGCTATTGGGGCCCGCCGATGCGGCTGGGTGCGCCATCGGAGTTGACGCGCATCGTGCTGCACGCGGCGGCCTGACTTTCGCACGGACTGCACATCTGCTAGCGTGCGAGCCCGGTTCAACCTTCTCACCTCACGGATGTTCGCCATGCCCACGCTTCCTTCCGGCCTCCGCTTTGAAGACCTCGCAGTCGGCACCGGCGCCTCGCCCACCAAGGGCCAGCGTGTCACGGTGCATTACACCGGCACGTTGACCAACGGCAGCAAGTTCGACAGCTCCCGCGATCGCAACCAGCCGTTCACGTTCGTCATCGGCGTCGGGCAGGTCATCCAGGGCTGGGACGAAGGCGTCGCCAGCATGAAAGTCGGCGGCCGCCGCACCTTGAACATTCCCCCGGCGCTTGGCTACGGCGTCCGCGGCTATCCGCCCGTCATTCCAGGCAATTCGGAGCTGGTATTTGACGTCGAACTCCTCGCCGTCGGCTGATGCGTCTTCTTCTTGCCGTCCTTCCGCTGCTCGCGTTGCCCGCCTGCGCGCTGCACGTGGTCGCGCCCGAGCCCGACGTGCGCACGGTGTTGCCGGTCGAACCTGCGGCGGAAACATCCTTCATCGCCGCGGTTGCGCGTTTGCCACTGATCGAAGTTGCGGCGCTGGTCGAACGCTACGCGCTGGCGCCGGTTCACCGCGATGGCGAAGCGGGGCCGATTCGCTGGAGCGTAGATATCACGCGCTCCGGCATCGTCACGCCGCGCGCGGACGCCGGCTTGCTGTGCGTGCTGGTGCCGTTTCGCGTCGTGGCCCAGGCACAAGTCCTGGGCTCGCGGCTCGACAAGTCGATCGGTGCGGATATCCAACTGTGCGCGCGGCCGGCGCTGACCACGGGCGGCGATCTGCATCTGGAAAACGTGGTGTCGCGCGTCGCCTTGCAGCAACTCGATTTCCCTGGGCCGCTGCGGATGTTGTCGGACGTCGCGGTGGAACAACTACAGAATTTGGCGGCGCGGCAGCTGTCTGACGTGGTCGGCCGGGTGAGCCTGCCGATCGCCGCGACCGTCTCGCCGTTGACCGCGGCGCTGAACCGGCCGTTGCCGCTGCCGCAGCAGGCTTGCCTGAAACTCCGGGCGCAAAGCGTGACCACGTCGCAGCCGGATGTGGACCCAAGCGCGGTGCGACTGGCCATCGTCGTCGCGGCGCTGCCGACGGTGGAACAGCCGTGCGTGCTGGGGGAAACGGCGCCGTTGGGGCCGGTGCGGCTGGCGGTGCAGCGCGAGCTGAATGTCCCGGAGACGCGGCTGCTCCTGCCGATCGGCTTGGCGCTGGAAACGGTGCAGGCCCAAGCCGTGAGCCAGTTGATCACCGGTCGTCCGCTGCCGTTGGGCAAGCCGGGCGACGATCGCGGATGGGTGCAGTTGGGTGCGATTCGTCTGGACACGGCCAAGGGCGCGCTGCTGATTCGCGTGAAGCTGCATGGCGAAATCGCGGATACCTTCCTGTGGCTACCGATCCACCGCAAAATCGACGGCGAATTCCTGATCTGGGGCGTGCCAGAAGTGACGCCGACGGAAATTCACTTGACCGACGTGCATCTGGACATGCAGACCGACGACCGCCTGGTGGAGCTTGCGGTGGCGCTGAAGCATGCGGACTTGACGGCGCAGATCGCTGCGCAGGTGCGGATTTCGCGCGAGAGCATCGAGGCTCAGGCACGCCAAGCGGTGTTGGGCCTGGCGCAGCCACTGGACGTGCAAGGACAGCGGTTGCCGGTGCGGATTGATATCAAGCAGCTGACCATCGAGCGCGTGCGTGGCGCGGGGCAACGGCTGGAAGTGCTGGTGCGCTTTGTCGGGCAGATCCTGGTGGGTGCGACGGATCGGATTTGACGCCGCAGGGTGATTCGTGCCACTTGGCGATTGGAGAGAACGCGCGCCATGCCTGCCCAAGACGAAAATACCGCCCGCCGCCAAATCGCTGAAGTCGCGCGGGAAATCTACGGCCGCAAGCTGTCGGGCGCGTCGGATGGCAACCTGAGCGTGCGGCTGACCGACGGGCGATTTGCCACGACGCCGACGGGTGTGCACAAAGGTCGGATGCGCCCGGAAGACGTGGTCATCGTGGACGCGGCGGGCAAGACGCACGGACCGGGCAAGCCATCGAGCGAACTGGCGCTCCATCTGGCGGCGTACGAGGCGCGGCCGGACGTCCACGCGGTGATTCATGCCCACCCGCCGATGGCGATTGCGTACCAGCTTGCCGGCGGGCATCTGTCGGAAGTGCTGGTGAGCGAAGTTGTCTTTGCCTGTGGGCAGATTGCGACGGCGCCGTATTCGCGGCCCACGACGCTGCAAGTGCCGCAGATGCTGGCGCCGTACCTGCGCTGCTACGACGTCATCCTGATGGAGCGCCACGGTTCGGTGACGCTCGGACACGATCTGGACGCGGCGCTGATCCGCCTGGACGCCCTGGAGCACACGGCGCTCATCTACTGCACGGTCAAGATGATGGGCGGCGCGCAGCCGATTGCACCGCAGGAAGTGGATCAGCTGTTTGCAATCGCGCGCCCTCAACCGCCGCCGTACCGCCAGCCGGGCGCAGCGTGTCCGGCGCCGGAGCCGCCCACGCTGGGAGACGAGCAGCTGGTGCAAGCCGTTTTGGCGGCGTTGGGCCGCCGATGACCGACGAGCCGGCCACTTCCCTGCCACCAGCGGGCCGCGACGGGCTGCTGCGCGATCGCTCCGTGCAACGGCTCCTGCGTGTCGCCACGTGGGGACAGACGCTGGTGCAAGAGTCGACCGATGCCCACGGCGCCGAACTGATTCATGAAATCGCGGTTCGTCCGGGCGAGATCGAAAGCGCGCTGGCGCTCGCCGATGCCTGGCGTGCGTTTCACCACCCGGCGCTGCACGCGCTCGATCACGGCAGCGTGGCCCAGCCTGCCGGTAGCCCGGGACAGGTGCTCCGCCTGGAACGCCCCTTGCCACGCGGTACGCCGCTCGCCCAGGTGCTGCCCAAGGTGACGCTGGACGAGGAGGCGGTCGCGGCGCTGTTCGCCGATCTGGCCAAGGGCCTGCTCGAGCTGCATGGCGCCGCGCTGGTCGCGGGCAACCTCAGTGCCGAGACGCTCCTGCTGTGTCCGCCGGGTCAGGAGGATGCGGCGCCGCTGCTTCTGGTCGACGCGGGCGTGCCTGCGCTTGTCGTCGCGGCAAGCGGTCCGCTGGGCGTGCTCGGCGCCCCACGCTTTGGCCAACTGCTGGCAGTTCCTGAAGTTGTTGCGCCAGAAGTGCTCGCAGGGCAAGGGCTTTCTGCTGCGGCCGATGTGTTTTCGCTGTGCGCCGTTGTCGCGGCGACGTTGCTCGGACGGCCGTTGTTTGCGCAGGCGAATCCCGCTGCGCTGCGCGTGGCGATGGCGCACGGCCCGCTTCCAGCCGACCTAGCGGAATTGACCAGCACGGCGCCGCACCTCGCAACGCTCCTGCAACGCGGTCTCGCGGCACAGCCTTGGGCGCGCGCGGGTGTGCTGGGGGAACTGGTGGCGGCGTTCGCGCAGCTCACGGCCGACTTGCCGACGACGTTGGCCGACGAGCGCACGGTTCTCGCCCCTTGGGCGGCAGGCTCGCCGCTCATCGCGCTGGCTGCCTATGCGTCCTCGGTGCCGTGGTCGGCGCAGTTTCCGGAGAGCACGCTCGTCGCGGTTTCGAGCGTGGCGACCGCGGCCGGTCCAGAAGGGCAGGCGAAATTGCGCGCGGCGCTCGATCAACTGGAATGGGAACGCACACGGGCGCAGGACCACGCGGAGACCCAAGGGCGCAACCTGCTGTCGCGGCTCATCATTGTCGCCCTGTTTGCGCTGATCGCGGTGGCCATTGCGGCGACTGCAGTCCGTCAGGCCCATCGTGCGCAACGGGCGCTCCACCCGCAGTTGCCTGGCGACACGGCCGCGCCTGGACCGATCAAGCCGTTGCCGAAGGCGCGTGTGATGTTCGAAACCACGCCGCAGTAACTTCCCCGCCCCGAGCCTGCTATGCTCTCGGCCCTGCTTCTGGAGCTGCGCATGTCCACCCGCATTGAGCACGATTCACTCGGACCCGTTGAAGTGCCGGCCGATCGCTTTTGGGGCGCGCAGACGCAGCGCAGCTTGGCGCACTTTCGCATTGGTCACGAACACTGGCCGCGCTCCTTGCTGCGTGCGTTGGGCATCGTCAAGCGCAGCGCGGCGATCGTGAACGCGCGGCGTGGCCTGCTCACGCCGGAGATGCGCGACGCGATTGTCGCCGCCGCGGATCAGGTCATCGGCGGCAGTCTGGACAGCCATTTTCCGCTGGTGATTTGGCAGACCGGTTCTGGCACGCAGACGCACATGAATGCCAATGAGGTCATCGCGTTTGTCGCGACGCGGATCCTCGGCCAGCCGGTGCATCCGAACGACCATGTCAACCGCAGTCAGTCGTCCAACGACGTGATGCCGACGGCGATGCATATCGCGGCGGTGGAGGACGTACGGCTCAAGCTGCTGCCCGCGGTGGTGGCGCTGCGCCATCGGCTGGATGGCAAGTCGGTGCAATGGCAGGACGTGGTCAAGCTTGGTCGCACGCACGGGATGGACGCGGTGCCGCTGACGGTGGGTCAGGAGCTGTCGGCGTGGGTCAGTCAGCTGGATCACGGCTTGCAGGCGATTCGCAACGCCCTGGCGCACGTTCAGGAGCTGGCGATCGGCGGGACCGCAGTGGGCACGGGTCTGAACGCGCCGCCGCGCTTTGGCGACGACGTGACGTGGGAAATTGCCGGGTTCACGCAAATTCGCTTTGTGCCGGCGCCGAACCGCTTTGAAGCGCTGTCGAGCCACGACGCTTTGGTGGAACTGCACGGCGCGGTGAAACGGCTGGCGGTGAGCCTGCTGAAGATCGCCAACGACGTGCGGATTCTGGCGAGTGGCCCGCGCGGTGGGCTGGCGGAGCTTGTGCTGCCGAGCAACGAGCCGGGCAGTTCCATCATGCCGGGCAAGGTCAATCCGACGCAGGCCGAGGCGTTGGCGATGGTGGCGATGCGCGTGATGGGCAATGACGTCACGGTGTCGCTGGCCGGCAGTCAGGGGCTGTTGCAGCTAAACACGTGCAAGCCGGTCATCCTGCACACCGTGATCGAGTCGATCGGTCTGTTGGCGGACGTGTGTGCGAGTTTCGACGAACATTGCGTCACCGGGCTGGAAGTCAACCGCAAAGCCATCGCCGCGCATCTGGGCCGTAGCCTGATGCTGGTGACCGCGCTGACGCCGCGGATTGGCTACGAGCGCGCAGCGGAAGTTGCCCATTTTGCCGAAGCCAACGACTTGACGATTCGCGAGGCGGCGCTGCAACTCCAGATTCTGGACGCGGACACGCTGGACGCCCTGCTGGCGCCGGAGCGCATGGTCGCGCCGGCGATGGAGCCCTGACCCATGCCGGTTGTTCGCTGGCGTTGGCCGCTTTACGCGTTGGTCCTGGGCATTTCCGCGCTGGTCGTGCTGCCCATTTGGCTCGTGCATGTCCTGCCCGGATCCGGATGGACGCAAAACCTGCACGTGGCGCGGGTGCTGTCCGATGTGCTGGCACGCGGTCCCGATGCGTTTCACGGGCGCCTGTGGGTGCCGACGCCGGTGTCGCTGGTGCCGTATGTGCTGGCGCTGGCGGGCCCCAAGTTCGGCTTTGTCCTCGTGGCGCGGATTCTCGCGACGCTGGCGCTGTTCGCGCTGCCGTGGGCGTGGATCGCGTGGTTGCGCGCGTCGGGACGAAGTCCCTGGCTGGTGGTCGCCGCGCTGCCGTGGCTGATGGGCCCGGCGTACCTGCAAGGCGATCTGCCGCTGCTGGTCGCGTGGCCGCTGTGGTTTTGGGCGCTGGCGTTGCAAATGACGGCGATGCAACGCGGTGCCGTGTGGCGTTGGCCGCTCCTGGGTTTTGCCGCGGCGATCCTTGCGGTGACCCACCCGGTCGCCTGGTTGACGCTGGTGGGCTTGTTGCCGCTGCTGGCGATCCTGCAAATGGGTCGCGCGGGCTGGCGCGTGGCACTTGGGCATCTGATCGCCACGGTGCTCGCGCTGGTGCCGTCCGTCGCGTTGTTGCTGCCGTGGACGGCCAAGATTCTCGCGTCGCTGGGTGGAACGCGCGGGTTCAGCCATGCGTGGCACAGCGAATGGTGGCTGCCCGGCGACAACTTTCGCCAATTGGCCGACCTGTCGCTGGACGGTTTTGGCAACCATGGCCCGCGCATCGAGTCGATCAAGGAGTTGGCCGAACGGTCCGGTGAAATGCTGGCGTTTGCCTGGTTGGTCGTGCTCGTTGTCTGGTTGGCCGCGGCGATGCGTCAGGCCCGGGAGCGTGTGACGCAGCCGCAGGATCTGCCGAATCCGCAGCCGGTGCACGCGCTGGCCGTGTTGACCGCTGGCTATTTCCTCCTGCCCGCGCGGCTGATTGCGCCGCTGCCGCTCGCCCAGTTTTCCGGGTTGCTGCCGCCGATCGTCGCGATGGTTGCGGCGTTGGCGATTCCGCTCGACCCCCTCGCGCCGCCCGCGTCCATGCGGGTGCGCACGTGGCTCGCCTCGGGATTGCTCTGCGTGGTTGTCGTCGCGCTGCCCACCTTCGCGATGCGCTCGATGCTCCTCGACAGCGTCGCCTTTGGGTCCATGGAAGAAGCGATGGCCACCTTGCCCGCGAACCAGCGCGTCTGCACGGTTTCCGCGCGCAGCGACACGCGCCACGTGCGGGCGGGCGTGCAGGACGATTTGGGGGCGTGGCCGCTGATTCTGCGCGGTGGTTTGGTCAACGAACCCGTGCCGGACGTGCTGTGGACGCCAGTGATCGAGTATCCAAACGGCCACCTGCCGTATCTGCAGCGTGCGCAGGAGGTACGCCTGGACGATGCCGGTGCGTGCCAATTCTTCGCCGTGTTTCGCGATCCCGGCGTGCAGGTGCAACAAATTGTTCACGAATTCAAGCCATTGCCGCGTCTGTACAGTCGCAACCTGTGGGAGATTTATCAAAATCTGCACGCGACGCCGTGGCCACCGCCGATCCGGCTCACGCCGCAGGTCGAGCGCATGGTCGCGTGCGTGTCCGCGCAGATCGGCCTGACGCCCGCGCAGATGCCGCCGGAGCACGCGGAGACGTTGCGGGCGCGTGCGTTGCTCGGCTGGAATCTGCGCTGCATCGACGAGCCAACGCTGCCCGAGCCGTCCGTCGCGCCGCGCATGGCGGTCCCGCTGCCGGTTCGTCCGCCGCAGCCGCAACACGTGCCAGCCGCGCCAAGCGTGCTACACTAGCGCCGACGCCGTGCGATGGCGGTGAGCAGGGTTCCCGTGGGACAGCCGCTGTTTTGGATTCTGGGCATTCCGGTGCACGTGTCGATCTGGCATCTGCTGACGCTGCTGTTCTTTTTTCAGCGGTCGTTTGAGCAAGGTGTCGCTTTTGGCCTCACGATGCTGTTTGCTGCGAGCGCATCGGTGTTTTTGCACGAAATGGGCCACGCGCTGACAAGCCGGCATTTCGGCCTCCAGCCGACGGTGGTGTTGACCGGTTTTGGCGGTTTCACGGCGCATCAGCCGGCGAGGCGGCCGCGCGATGAGTTTCTGGTCGTCGCCGCCGGTCCGGCCATGAACTTCCTGCTGGCAGCGGTGCTGTTCGGTGTGGCCACGGGCGTGCTGCCAGAAGGTGGCGACATCGGATTCGCCCATTCGCTTTTGTCAGAGGTGATTTTCCTCAATATTTTCTGGGGCATCTACAATCTGCTGCCGATCATGCCGTTGGACGGCGGCCAGATCCTGCGCGTGACCTTGCGGCGTTTTGTCAAGAAGTCGCTGACCGCGGATCGCTGGACCCACCGCGTAGGTCTCGTCCTCGGCGCGCTGATGGCGCTGCTCTTTGCCGTGCAATTCCACAGTGTTTTTGGCGCGGTGCTGCTCGGCCTAGCGGCGTTTGAGAACTACCGCGCGCTGAAAAACGTCAACGAGATGGACGCAGACTTCCGCGCCGATCGCCCACACCCGCGCGTCGGCGAGCTGCTCCGTCAGGCGCGTACCGCGTTCGAAGCGAAGGATTTTGAAGCGGCGATGCGGTTTTGCCATCAGGCGCGTGCGGAACCTGAATTGTCGCCGGCGGAAGTGCGGCACACGTGGCACATCCTCGCGATCTCGGCGGCGAACCTGGGCGATCTGGACGACGCGATTCGCTTCGCCGAGCGCGTGCCGAACTCGCCGGAGATGGCGCAGGTGCAGGCGTCGTGTCTGATGAGCTTGGCGGACGCTTCCCGCATCCGCGTGTTTCTCCGCAGCCCGGCGGCGCTTTTGCTTGCGTCGGAGCGTTTGGAAGAATTGAAAGAGCTGATCCGCGATTCGGATGCCTGACCGCTTCCGGGCGTGTTGACACGCCCATCGCGGGAAACGATCATGCCCGCGCCCGCGCGATTTCGGGCCAGGATTGCCATGCGCCTCTCTCGCTTTGCCGTTCGCCTTTGCCTGTGCCTGACCGTGCCCGCCGTGGCGATGCCCGCACTTGCGGCACCCAAGGTGGTGCTGAAACCCAAGGATCAGGCGCTGTCGATCCTGCATAACGCGCTGAAGTCGGCGGATTTCGCGGCGCGCGGAATGGCGTACCGCGGTGCGGCTTTTGACAAGTCGAACAAGGACTTACAGAAGCAGCTGGAAGACGGCATGCTCGACCCGCAATGGGTCGTGCGGCGCGGCGTGGCGGAAGCCATGTACGCGACCAAGAACGCGAAATGGCAGCAGATCGTCAAGGAAGCGCTGGGCCTCGCGGTGCTGTCGCCGTACGACGTGCTGCCGGTGCTGGATGACATCGCGGACAAGGATGCGATTGCGCTGCTGATCACGGTGCTGTCCGACAAGGAAAACCCGTTGCAGGACAAGGTTATGACTGCGCTGGTCAGTCGCAATCGGCCGAACCTCGCGGCGCTGCTGGTGGCGGCGCTCGGCTCCAAGGATCCGCTGGCGCAGGCGACGGCAGTCAAGGGCGTGGCGCAACTGGATCCGGTGATTCAGCCCAAGGTGCTGGACGCGGTGGCGAAAGCGCAGGGCGGCAACGACGAAGTGGTCAAGTCGCTGCTCTCCGTCGCCGAGAAGACGGATGAACGCGTGCCGGTGGCGTTTCTGGCGGCGGTGAAGTCGAAGGACCCAGCGCTCGTGGCCAAAGCCTTGGCGATCCGCGCGCAGCATGACGATCGCACGGTGGCGAAGGCGTTGCTGGCGGTGTGTCAAAAAGCCACGGGCAAAGAGCAGATCGCGCTGCTGAGCGCATTTCGCCGCGTCGCAGGCAGGGACGACATCCCGGGTCTCAAGCCGATTCTGAACGGTGCGCCGTCTCCGGACCTGATGTTTGCGGTGTACGAGATTCTGGCCCGGCTGGGTGATCGCTCCATGTCGCAGGAAGCGGCGAAGCTGGCGGAATCGACCGACACGGACGTGCGCGCGACGGGCGTGTTCTACCTCGGTTGGGTGAGCGGTCCGGGCCGGCTCAAGGAAATGCACCAGTACCTGGACGACGGCATTCCGGCGGTGCGTCTGGCGGCGGCGCGCGTGCTCGGTTACATCCAGTCGCCGGTGTCGGTGGCGCCGATCAAGGAAGCGATTGAGCGCGAGCAGACCGAGAATGTGCGGTTGGAAATGATCCGCGCGCTGGCGTCGATCAAGTCCAAGACGGCGTATGAAGCGCTGATGTTCTTCACCCGCGAGAAGGATCCGGAAGTGCGCCGGACGGTGGTGCGGGCGCTGGCGGAGTCGGGCGAATCGGCGGTGCGACCGGGGCTGCAGAATGCGCTGAACGACAACGATCCGCGGATCCGCGCCGAAGCGGTGCGCGGCTTTATCCTCAGCGACATCGCGCAAGCGGTAAAAATCTGGGAGCGTTCGCTGAAGTGGCTGCCGCGCGGGGTGATGCTCGAATTGACGCACGAGCTGACCAAGACCATGGAAGGCTTCCTTGAGATCGCGTTGAACCAGTCGAGCAAGGACGACAATGGCGTGGCGCTGCGTGAAGAGGCGCTGATTGGCTTGCACCTGCTGCCCGAGTCGGAGGGCAAAGTGCTGCACAAGGTGCTGCAGAATTCCGACGATGAGGATTTGCGGATTCGCATGCTGACGGCGCTGTTTGCCTTGGAAGGCAAGAAAGTTGCACCGGAAATCAAGTCGCTGGCGCTGTCCTCGGGACCGCGTTCGCGCGTGGCGGCGATTCGGATGCTGGGCAAATTGAAGGGCGACAAGGAAGCGCTCGAACTGCTTGGCAAGTTCCTCGACGACACCGATGAGCGCGTGCGGGTCTCGGCCGCGCTCACCCTGTTGGGTGGCTAAAGATGCCTGCCAAGACCCGAGATCAATTGCTGTTTTACGGTAGGCATGTTTAGGCTGCTGGCTGGGTCGCCAAGCTCGCGTCTCTGCGGGCCGACTCGCGGCGACACAAGCAATATGGCTCCGAGCCAAGCCAGGGATGAATAGCGCGTGCCCACTCCGGTTCTGCCATGGCTGCTGGTGATCGTGCTGCTTGCCGGCTGCGCGCCTGCGCCCGCGCCTGTGGCGGTGCGCGACTACCCCTTGGAAGCCGATGCGCTGCTGCATGGCCTCGGGCCGACGAAGACCTGCCGGAATGACCGCGACTGTCAGGAGGGGCCCGTGCGCGCCGTCTGCACGCTGGGCACGTGCTTCGGCCTGCTGACGACTGACGAACGCGTGACGCGGTCGCTGCTGGTGGAGCGGCTCGCGGCGGCGGACGCGCCGGTTCAGGCGGAGGCAGTCAAGCCGCTGCTCGCAGCGCTGGCCAGTGAAACGACGACGACGGGTCAAAAGATGGCGGCGATCGACGGTCTTGCGGCGGTGAGTGCGAAGGTGCCGAATGGGGACATCCGCGCGGCGCTGCGTCTGGCCGCGGCCAATGGCGATGAAGGACTGGCGACGACGGCGCGGCTGGCACTGGGACGTTCGGGTGATGAGACGGTGCGCTCGGCGCTATTGGAAGATTTGACCCGCGGTACGGAGTTGTTGCGGGCAGAAGCAGCGCGCGCGCTCGTGTCGGCTGTGCGTGTCCCGGAGGTGAAGGCGGCGCTCGTCGCGGCGCTGCACGATGGGTCGCCGGTCGTGCAATTGGCGGTGGTCCGGGCGCTCGCACTCGTTGCGCAGGAGCCCGGGATTTCGAGTAAGCTGTCCGAGTTGGCGGCGCGTACGCCGGCATTCCGCTACGAAGTCGAGCAGTTGCTGGCTGGAGGTGTGAAGTGAGGCGGTTCCTGAGTTCGTCCCTGTGCGCGCTGGCCATTGCGTCGTGCGGCAAGTCACCGGAGGCGGTTGAAGAGCAGGCTGCACCGGTCGCGTTGCCCAAGGCACCGGTGGTGACGGACAGCGGTGGCCCCTACGTGCTGCGCTATTTCTCCGCGGCAGCAGGCGAACTGGTCGCGGCCAAGACGCCCACCGAAGTGCCGGAAGGCGCTCGTGGGCAAGTGCTGGTTGCGCCGGAAGATCCGAATCTGCAAGGCCCCTGGCTCTTTGTCGCGGACCTGACCAAGAAGACCGGCGCGGGTTATGAAGTGAGGGTTGTCGATCGCGCCGAGATTGAGAAGCAATTGGCGGCTGCGAAGCCGACGCCCGAAGCACCGCCAGCGGCACCGGAAGTTCCTGCGGCATCAGCGCCGCCGACGGCGGTCGCAGGCCAGGCTCCGCCAGCACCAGCAGCCGCCGCCCGGGACAACGACGTCATCATCTACCGCACATCGTGGTGCGGCTACTGCAAGAAAGCGGCGGAATACTTGCGGACCAAGGGCGTGAAGTTCGTCGAGAAGGACATCGAGAAAGACCCCAAGGCGCGTCAGGACATGCTGGCGCGGGCCCAGCGCGCGGGCGTGCCACAGTCGTCGTTGCAGGGCGTGCCGATCCTCTCGGTCAAGGGCAAAATCATAACGGGTTTTGACCGGAACGCGATCGACAGAGCCCTTGGTGGCTGAACGGCGCGAGCAAAATAGTTGACCAGCGCCCGGACCGCGCCATCCTTGGCAGCGCGGCCCGCTGCCGCTTGGGACGCTGCGAATGGCCACGGACAACGTCATTACCCTGCATCACCATCGCGTCGCGCTGCACCGTGGCAATGCCCATCAGGCGCCCGATCTGGAGACGCAGGCGGATTCCATCGACGCGGAAGGCGTGCACTTGAATGACGTGGGCGCACTTGATTTGGGGCGCTACGTGTGGATGGACCTGAACGTCGACGAAGGCGAGCCGGTCCGGGCGCTCGGCGAAGTGCAGCCGAGGGACCCACTGACACTCGCGTTGGACATCAAGTTCAAACACCTATTTCCCGATCAGAAGCGGCGGTTGATGCGAGCACTTGGCAAGTAGTCGCGGTTCCTCCTTCGCGCTGGGCCTCCACCGGCCCGGCAAAAATGCCTCCCCCACTGGCGCCCACGCGATGCGGATCGCAAAACATGAGTAAATCCAATACGCATGCGACAGTCGTCGCCCCAGCCACGCACCCTGTAGCCGCAGGGCGCGCGTCTCCACGAAGAGAGCAAAGCTGGGACGACGACGGAGCGCATCA
>CAIYBN010000138.1 GCA_903924465.1 uncultured Myxococcales bacterium
ACATGATGCGCTCCGTCGTCGTCCCAGCTTTGCTCTCTTCGTGGAGACGCGCGCCCTGCGGCTACAGGGTGCGTGGCTGGGGCGACGACTGTCGCATGCGTATTGGATTTACTCATGTTTTGCGATCCGCATCGCGTGGGCAACGTCCGCATCGGCATCGCCTGGCGCGGTCGCATGATCCACGAAGAAATCCTCGACCGCCGCATCGACGTCCGCATCGGCCAGCGCGCCGGTTCGACGATTCAGCTGTCCGCCAAGCAATGCCCGGACATGCCGGAGAGCGTGGATTTCCTGACGCTGCGCGACAGCCGGTACTTTCTGACACTGCCGGCCGATCCCCAGGCGCGGTTCCATTTGCGCGGCGCCAACGAACGACGCGAGGTACAGACCGTCGATGGCCGGCGCGCGCTTTTGGTGGACGATCTGCCCGGGGGCTCACTGCAACTGGGCGAACTCACTTTGCTGTTCCAGTTTGTCCACGCCGACACAGCACCGCTGGTGACGCGCGAGCAGATCGTGCTGCGCCTCGGCCTGGTGCACGACGAACGGCTGATCAGCGATGCGGTGTTCGGCGATGCCACGCGCGTGACCGTGGGCTGCCAGAAGAATTTGGATATCGTGCTGCCGGAGGACGACTACCAAGGCCCGCCGGTGACGTTCAGCCGCAGTCGTGCCGGCGATTTTGCGCTGAAGGCGCACGATGGTCAGGACTTGCGCCTGGCGCTCGCGGCGGAGCCGATGAATGCCGCGCAGTTGCTGGCCAAGCATCAGGCGAAACTGCAAAACGGCGTGGTGAGCTGTCCGCTGCCGCTCGGCGCGCGTGGCCGCGTGACGCTCGGCGCCCATACGCTGCTGTTCCAGGTGGTCAAGCAGTCCGTGACGGTGCCGTCGCCGCGCGCGCGGCCGTGGCAGGAGCGCGTGATGTCGCCGTTCCTGCGCGAACCGGTGTGGACGACTTCCCTGCTCGCGGCATTCCTGCTGGTGGGCGCGCTGGTGGGCCAGGCGTTGCTGTACCAACATCAGAAGGGACACTTTTTTGACCATGTGGCTCCTCAGGAAGCGTCAGACAACCACTTGATAGAAATCGACATTGCCCAGAAGGAAGATCCGCCGCTGCCGGACAAGCGGGTTCCGGATGAACCGCAGCCGGCCGAGCAGCCAGCGCCACTGCAAGCACCGCAACCGGCCGAGACGCACAAGGCGCATGCGGATGCCCACCCGGAACGCACGCAACCGCGCGCGCCAGGGGATGTGGCGGAACGCAACGCCCGTGCGCTGGATCACACGGTGGCGAGCGCGTTGCGGGATCGCAGCGGCGCGTCGATCATTCTGTTTCAGGAGGATCCGACGGCCAACGCGCGCGCGACGACGGGATTTGGCGGCACTCCGGAAAGCGACGTCGGTGGGCCGGGACACGCAGGCCTGATGATTGAGGACTCGCATACCGCAGGCCGCAGCGTGGAGCGGATTGTCGCGAAACACACGGATTTGGGGCCGCGCGATCCGTGCGTCATCCGCACCAAGCCGGTCGATAGGCCCGATGTGCCCATCACGTTCAGGCCGCTCGAAGGTCCGGACGACGGCGCGGGCATGAAGGACCAGATCGCGAAGAAGATCGCTGGGCGCACGAACGCGGTGAAAGGCTGCTACGAAGCGGCGTTGCGCGACAATCCGGACGTGAGCGGCAAGATTCGTGTGAACTTTACGGTCGGCACGGCCGGAACGGTGACGGACGTGCAGGTGATCGGCGCGCAGGGCAGCCTGGCGGACTGCATCGAAGGCAAGTTCCGGGCGATCCGCGGGCTGCCGATCCTGCCGGACGCGAAAGCGTTCAACCAGACGTTCTTGCTGCAGAAGGACTGACCGCGTGCCAAGCCGCGGTGGTGCGAGCAAGAGCGACTGGAAGGTTGCACGCCAAGCGCTGCAAGCGCGGCCAAGAGCGACCGGAAGGTCGCAACGTGCGCCCCGAGCCGTCCGGATCGCGACGCCGGTCTTCCCTGCGAGCGCACTGCGAGACATGCGCGTTCCGAAATCGAAACATGCGTCTCCTGCACGCGACACCGACGCTGCTCATGCGGTCAAAACTCGCCCTTGACGCCCAGCGACGGAATGATCGGCAGCCCCGAAAACCACGACGAACTCGTGTAGTTGTAGTTGTAGGTCACATCCTCAGGACTGCGATAGTTATAGACATTTTGCACGTCCAGGTAGACGTCCAGCATCCAACTGTCGAACGTAAACCGTTTGTCGACGCGCAGGTCCAGCTGATGGAACGCCGGCAAGCGCGCGCAGTTGACACAGTTCGACGCGATGGCATTCCAGGTGTCGCTCTGTTCGTTCCAGATAGCGGTGCCGATGGGCGTGTAGGGATTGCCGCTGACCAAGCGAAAGCGCCCGCCGATTTCCCAGCCAGCGCCGATTTTGTAGTTGGCGACCGTGGTCAGAATGTGCGTTTGGTCCCAGTCGAACAGGCGATCGGGCTGGCCTGGACCATCGGAACGCGTCGCATGCTGCAGCGTGTACGCGAGCCAGCCGAACCAGCGACCGGACATTTTGTGGCGCAACATCAGTTCCATACCGATGACCTGCCCCGTTCCGCCGTTGATGTACGGCACCTCCGGGAATAGCCCCGGCGCCAGCACCGCCAGATTCCACAGCCGCTTGTGAAAGAACTGCACGTCCACGGTATCCGCGCCCGTCGGCGCCCATTCCGTGCCCACGGCAATTTCCCAACTGCGGCTGCTCGTCAAGTAAGGATTGCCAAAAGTATTCACGATCTGGAAGACCTGCGGCCGCTGCGAGCTCAGCCCCGTCGCGGCTTTCAGCAGCCATCGGTCGTTCAGCTTGCGCCGCACATTGAACCGCGGCAGCAGCGTGAGGTCGGGCGCATTGCCGACGTAGCCGTCGAGACGCACACCCGGCACCACTTCCCATTTCTCGTCCGGCTTCCAGACCATGTCGAACCACGCCGCGGGCGAGAACATCGGCAGGTGGTCCTTGACGAAGATGCTCGTCGCGTTCGCCGCCGCGTTGTCCGTCCCCTGGCCTTCCTCGGTCGCACGCCCCAGCGGCGCGTAGGCATCGAACCAAAGCTGCTGGTGCTCGATGTCCGCGCCGGTCCGCACCTGCACAGGACCTTTGCCAAACGTGAAGTCCTGCCGCAGGGACAGCTGCATCGCTTGGAGGTTGAAGCGGACCAGCTTGGCAATCGCCGTGTCCGATTCCGCCCAGATGCCGCCGAGCGTCGTTTTCGACGTCCAGGTCCCGCCGTCGTGGCGCAGAATGCCGATGCCGCCAGCGAAACGTGTGACGCTGGCGATCTTGCCGGCCGTGTTGGGATCAACGCCGTCGATCGGATCCTTGCTGATGAGCGCAAGCGCGTCATCCGAGCCCAAGCCGAGCACGGTCATGGACGTGTGCTTGTTGAAGCGATGATCCAATTTCACTTGATAATCATAGTACCGAGGCGCAAGCGTGAACGGAATATTGACGCTTGGAAAGAAAGTGTCGAGGACAAATGGCAAAAGCACGTCGATGTGCGAACGTCGTCCGGCAATGGCCAGGGTCGTGTCCGGTCCCAGCGGCGCTTCCAGAAAGAAGCCGACGTGAAACGCATTCACCTCCAAGTAGCCATGCCACCTCGGCAATTCCGCCGGCGTGCGCAACCGAGCGTTCAGGACACCGCCCAGTTGCCGACCCCACGAGACCGGATAGCCGCCGGGCAAAAAGTCGACCGCCTCCAGGATGTCCGTGTTGACGACGGAATACAGGCCGCCAAAGTGGTAGATGATCGGCACCCGCACACCTTCGATCGCCAGCAGCGTTTCCGACGGCGCAGAACCACGCACGACAATTTCGCCCGACAACGGCGCAGGCCGCGACACACCTGGGAGGTTCTGGACCACCTTGAGTGCGTCGCCATAAACGCCTGGAACTTTTTGGATTTCATCGGCTGACAGCGAGCGCCGCGTCATCTCGCCCGGCACCGGCGGCGCTTCGGCCGACGCGCGATAGACATCCGACACGCGTTGCACCCGCAGCAGCACGTCCAGGGTCTCGCTCTCCTTGATTTCCACCTTGCGCAACTGAGCTTCGTGCTCGCCGGCTGGCAGCTGCAGCGTCCACAGGCCAGGCGCCAACGCCGCGGAGCGAAAGCGACCCTCGCCATCGCTGACAAATTCGGCGTCGTGCGCACCTTTGGGCCCGCGCGCGAGCACGAGCGCGCCGGCGATCGCCCGGCCAGTGCCGCGTTCCACGATGCGCCCGGTCAGGCTGGCAAATCCGCTCGGCGCGGTCTCCACCGCTCGCCGATCGTACCGGCCGAGCGAGGGAGCCACCGGGCGATGTTCGGTTTCGGGGTCAAATGCGAACCGAAAATGGATGCGTACCGGCACAGCTCGGTCGCCCTGCCTCGCAGGTTGAAACTGCAACAGGCGCGCTGCCGCCATCGCCGCCTGATCGAACGCCGCGCCAGCGCTCTCCACGACGGTTTGCCCCGCCACTTGTCCCGCCGCGGTGATCTGCAGGTCCAGCACGACGGCGGTCAACACGTGCGGTACGCCATCGGGCCATTTCGCCGGCTCAAAATGCAGCACTTCCGGTGGCGTGACGTCCGCATCCACGGCAAAAACCGGTGACGCCAACGCGCAAAGCAGCACGGTGAGCAGCGTCCGTCCAGGCCGTGGCATCGTCACCTCCCGCGGCGCAGTGTGCCATAGCGTGCAGCGCCAGTCGCCATTGGACTCGCGGACAATAGCGCCTAAGCTTGACGCGGGTTGTGGCGGTGAATCGACGATGCACAAGAGTCTTGCAATGGCGGTGGGGATCGTGCTGGTGGCGGTGTCGGCGTGCAAGGCGCCTCAGCCACAGGGGAAATCGCATCACTTTGCGGAAGACTCTGCCGCCGTAGTGCCCGCGCCGTTGCTGACGTTTGCCGAACCGTGCGCAGCGCCAGAGCTGGTCTCCGCGGGACGGGTGGTCGACACGGCGCTGGCGGAGCTGAGTGGTGTCGCGGCGAGCCGGCGCCTGCCCGACGTGCTGTGGGTGCACAATGACAGTGGCAACAAAGCGCGGGTGTACGCGATCGCGCCCAGCGGCAAGCGTTTGGCCTCGTGGAAGCTGAAGAAGGTGCCGAGCACGGACTGGGAAGACATCGCGCTGGGACCGTGCGGTGTCGGTGACGAGGCGAAGCAGCAGCCCTGTCTGTATCTGGCCGACACCGGCGACAATCACAACGATCGAAAAGAAGTGCACATTCTGCGCTGGCCCGAGCCACACGCCCTGCCCGCGGCGGGAGAGGACGAGACGCTCAAGGTCAAGGGCGACGTTGAGGTCTTCACGTTTGCGCTGCCGAATGGGCCCGAAGACTGCGAGGCGATGGTCGTCCTGCCGGACACACGTGTGGTGCTGTTCAGCAAGCGCAACGACGCGACTTCAAATGTCTATCGCGTGACGCTGGGCGAAAAGCCACTGGTCGAGGCGATTGGCACGGTCGTGTTGAAGGACGAACTGGCGGATCACGGCGAAGCGCTGCGGGTCACCGGGGCGGACTTGCATCCCAACGGGACGACGCTGGCGCTGCGAACGTACGGTCGCGTGCTCGTGGCGGACCTTGGCAAGCTGCTCGGCGAGCCCGTGGCGCAGGCGCGCGCTGGCCTCACGCACGTCGCGTGGCGCAAGTGGCCGCAGCCCGACGAGCCCCATGGTGAGGCGATAGGCTGGGCGCAGGACGGTGGCCTCTGGTTGCTGTCAGATGTGTCGCTGCCGGTGATCTGGCACGCACAATGTCCTGGTCGGTCGGCGCAGGCGCCTCAGCCGTAGGCCAAGCACGGCCCGCATTTCGCAAGACGCACGCTCAGGCAACCGCGCCGAGGGGGCCATCGCGGTCCAGCCGGTAGATGCGCGCCTGATCGGACAGACCTTTCAAGGCGACATATTCCGGGTCGCCACAGCGCAAGTCGCCGATGAACCGTTCGCGGACGTTGTCGGAAATGATGATTTCCAGCGCCTTCGCGACGCCGCACAGGCGCGCGGCGATGTTCACGGTGCCGCCGATGACCGTGTATTCGCGCTGCGTGTCGCCGCCCAAGTCGCCGCGGAGGAACGTGCCATGGTGAATGCCGATGCCGATCGGCGGGGGATTCCAGAAGGAAATGCCTTCGAAGGTGCTCGCCCAGCGGACAATTTCCTGCGCGGCACGACACGCGGCTGCGGCATTTTCACTGCCCTCGAAGACCGCCAACATGCCGTCGCCACTGAATTTGTCGACATAGCCGCCATGGCGCACGACCATCTCCGTCTGCTTGGCGAGCACCGCACTGATCGCGCGGAACACCATCGTCGGCTCTTCGTGCAAGCTCGTGGCGGTAAAACCGCGCAGATCGGAAAACAGGATGGTGGCTTCCACCGTCTCGATCTCGCCCGATGCCTTGCCTTCGCGCACCGGCTGCGACACATACTGGCGCACCAGCCGCAGCAAACGCTGAACCTCTTTTTCCGCCCGATGGCGATGCACCAGATTGGCGATCCGTGCGACCAACACCGGCGGCGTGAACGGTTTGGCCATGAAGTCGTCGCCGCCCACCGTCAGCGCCTGAATGTGGCGTTCTTCGTCGTCGCGCCCGGTCAGGAAGATGACCGGCGTAAACCGCGTGGAATCATGCATGCGCAGCGCCCGGCAAGCCGAAAGACCGTCCATGATGGGCATGTCGACATCCATCAGGATCAGTTCCGGATCTTCGCGCAACGCCGTCGTCACGGCCTCCTCACCATTGCTCGCCTCCAGGATGGTCACGCCGCATTTCTGCAAATATCGCCGCACAACGACGCGAATCGACTGGTTGTCGTCCACCACCAGGATCCGCGCACCCTGAAGTTCGGCATAACGCGCCAACAGATCTGGGTTCTGATCAAGACTCGACACGATACCTCCGCGATAGCACACAATCCGATGACTAGCGTAGCGCCGTTTGCTCCGTTCGCCAATTGCAGTCTTGCAGCGGGCCCGGCACCAGTGCTAGGAGAGAGGGCCAGGAGGAACCGTGAAAGCGAAATGGCCCAGGATCGAGAGGAAAGGAACCGGTTGTGCCGCCATGGTTGTCGTGCTTGGTGCGGCGGCTACAGGCTGGATCCTCCAGCATTCCCGATCCTCCCAGCCGCCACCGACGGCGATCGCCGCGCAATTGTCGGCGCACGATGCGATTGGTTTCATCGCCGTTGAATCGCCGGATACCTGGCTTGCGAACCTTGATCGTGGCGCCCAGGATCTGTCACCGGAGGAGAGGCTCGTCTTGGCCCCTTTCCTCTCCCCCGAGTCTCGCAAGGCAGCGTTGGGATTCGATCCCACCGACGCCGAGAGTTGGCGCGCGATTGGCGTGGCTCCTGAACGTGGCCTGGCGTTGACCTTCGACGCGCAGCATCTTGCCGGCACCCTGCCCACCCCGTTTCTCTGGACTGCACCGGGCGCGCCGCGGACGCCGCAACTGGCGGGGTTGAAGTGGGCGGCGAATGAGCACTGGGCGAGCGCCGCGCTGCCGATTGCGGGTCAGCCTACGCCGACAACCTGGACGGAGGCGGCGAGCCCCCGGCTGGATCGCGATCCCGTGCTGCAGGCGGCATTTACCGACATGCCAACCGAGAAGTGCACCGCGCTTTATCTCCACGCCGACGGACTGCTGGCCGCGCTGCGCCTGCACTTGAAGGGGGAGAAGCTCGCGGCCCTGCAGTACCTGACGCAGCGGGTGCGCGGGCTGTCGTTGGTGCTGAGCCCGTCTGGGACCGGCGGTCGCGTCGTGCTCTCGAGTGACGGCGTGGAGTCGTTGCGGCAAATCTTTGGCAGCGACGCGCCCAACCAGCCGTTCAGCCGGTTCCTGCCGCCCAACGGCGTGGTCGCTTTGCGCGTGTCGCTGAATCTGCCGGAGCTGTTCGATGGCCTGATGACCTGGCTGCCACCCGAGTGGATGGAAGCGCGGCTGGGGCTGGCGAGTGGGCGCATTGGTCTGCTGGCCGTGGTGGGGCTGAATTGGACACAGTTGGAGCGCGCGCTGTCCGGTCACGTGGTCCTCGCCGTGGAGTTGAGCGCGCCGTCGACACCGGAAACGCCGGTTTCCTGGCTGGCCTTGTTGGGCGTGCGCGATCCGGCGGTCACCGATGCAGCGCTGACGCATTTGGCGCAGCAAAACACCCAGCGCGGCAAGCCGATGGGGGCAGTGCAGGTCGCTGGGCATCCGGGTTGGCAGTCGCAGCAGCCGCCGCTGGTCCTGGTGCGGGTCGAGGAGACGCTCATCGTGGCACCGAGCCTGGCCGTCGCCGAACGCGCGTTGGGGCGCACCAAACCGCTGCAGAAGACCCCGGAGTTGGACGGCGACGTTGTGGCCGGTCTGGCGTTTGTGCCAGCGCTACCGGACGCCATCGGCCTGCAAGGGTGGCAAAAAATGCTCGCCGGCGAAAGACCTTTCGTTCTGGGGCTGTACCGCGACCCGCACGGCCTGCGCCTGCAAGCGCCACCGGTTCCGCTGTCCGCGCTGCTTCACGGCGCGGCGTGGTATCTCCGCGCGCCGTCGGCGAAGTAGCTACTTCTGGGTGATGGTCGCCAGGCCCGTGGTCACGTAGCGGGCCTGCGCCGTCGCGCCGGTGAGGTAGTCATCGTACGCGGCTAGGCCGCGCAGATGGCGCTCGAAGAATGCGACGACGTAGGAACGCGCCAAATCCGTGACCTGAACCTGGGTCAACGTCGCTTTGTTGCAGAATCCACAGGCCAAGCAGCCATTCGTGTCGTCGAGGAAGCTCATGTGGTTGGCGCCGTTGACGGTGACCTCGAACGAGGGCGCGGGCACGGCGTGGTAGAAGGTCTCGTAGTTGTTGGCCGTCGGCGCACAAGGTTGCATGCCGCCGGAAGCGTCCGTGACCTCGCCGACAAAGCCCGTCGGAATCGCGAGCTTGCCGATCGCGTCGGTCACGTCCACGCACTGCGGTGGATTGCAGCCCAGTGGACCGCCGCCGTCGACCGGGTCGAGGCCAAAGGCCGCCTTGAAGCGCGGCTCCAAGGTCGCAGCGAGAAAGGAGAGCTTGCCGCCCAACGAGTGACCGAAGACGCCTGCGTTCTTCTCATCCACCTTGCCGAACAGCACGCCGCCCTTCTTCGCCGCCCAATCCAGCGCTCCCGCGAGATCCTGCGCTTCCTTCGGGTTGTCGTTGCCCAAGAACAGGTCGGTTGGAAAATCGACGGTGATGGCGATGTAGCCAAAGCTGGCGAGGCGCTGCACGTAGCCGTAGTATTTGTCAGGTGTGATTTGCATGCCATGGGCAAAGACGACGACGGGAAACGGCCCGGCGGACGGCCCGGCCGTCGGGTACGCGCAATGGACCGCAACCGAGTCGCCAGACGCCGCGACTGTCGTCTTGTCGTCCAGTTCCGCATAGGTGTACGGGCCATTCTTGTCCGGGTCCGGCACAGGGCCGCTGACGTCTGGAACGGCAACGTCCGCCACGCCCACATCCGCGTCAGCGACGTCCACCGCGCCGCCCGCGGTCTCAGTTGCCGCAGCATCCTCGACCACGGCATCCGTGCCAACCGCGTCCGTGAGCGCTGCATCGGGAGCCGTGTCGTCCGCCGCAAGCGCCGCGTCATCCGCCGTCGACAAGTCCACAGTCGCTACCGCGTCCGCACCGGTTGTTGATCCGCTGCACGCGGTCAGCGCCGCCACACCACAAGCAATCAGCAGAATCGGAAAGCTATTTCGCACAGGTCACCACGTTGGTTGATTTGCTGGCATCAGTCACAAATTGAATGTCGGTGTCGGACACTTCGCCGCTGGTGCCCTTGTTGAGCAACATGACGTAGAGCTTGCCCGTGCTGGCAGGCAGGCACGCGCCGCTCAACGTCACAGACTGCCAATTTTTACCGAAGCTGGCGTCGGCTTTGCCCTGCACGATGGCATTGGCGATCGTCTGGTTCATGCCCACCATCACCAGCGCATCCTTTTGCACGGCGAGTTGCACGTCCGGCGCGCCGCCTCCCGACATCGCCGCCTGCCCGGCCTGAGTGCGCCACGCAAGCGTCACGCCTTGCGTGCCCGCCGGGATGCCTGAGACCGTGAACTGAAAGTAGCCCGGCACGCCGTCCGCCAAGCCCGATCCGGACGGCACTTGATCCGAACCAGCAATCGAAATCGGCACCTGTTCCACCGAGGTCTGCATCGAGAACTTCGCCCACGCTTTCGCCCGCTCATTGCTCAAGATCCCGTGCGCTTTCAGGATGTCCGAAACCGTCTTGCCGGTGGTCGCGTCGACCTTCTTGGCTTCTGTGGCGATCAACTTACCCGCACCGGCCAAATTCGTGGACGCAGTGAAACTCTGTAGGGCGTTCAGGATGATCTGGTCCGCTTGCTGCTGGCCCAGCGCACCGCGGATCTCCCACAACGTCGAACCGATGATCTTGCCATCGGCGTGCGCTTCGCTGGTCAAATCGTCAGGAAATTTGCGGGCTTGACTGAGGTCGCGGACGTAGAAATCGCCTTGGAACGTCAGCGCGTACGGGCCGATGATCGGACTGTCCCGGCGCGAACACGAGAAATAGTCGGCGAACCCTTCGTTCATCGCACCGGGCAAGTTGTCCAAGCCAAACGAATCCACGAGCACGCCAGACAGGCGCGTTGTCCCGACCATGGCATGGGTGTATTCGTGATAGATCACCGATGCATCATAGGAAAAGTCGGTCGCTTGATACTGGCCGAACACGATTCCGCCATAGGGCTTCGGCGGCAGGCCATACGACGCATAGGCTTCTGGCGGCATGAACGCGGCGTTGGGAAAGCCCTGCCAGCCTGTGCCGCCGCCCATGTCGTAGTTGCTGTTGAACGTCACATTGACCAGGGCCTCAATCGGATTGTGCGTCAAGGCCAAGCCAAAACCATCTTGATAGTAGTCGTGGATTTGATTGACGTGATAATACATCATCAATTCTGCAAATTTGTCTTGAGGATCACTGTCATCCGCCGGTGGCACGATGCTCAGATAACTCTGGTCGTCATCGCGCGTCGCAGTCGGCGTCTCAACGCACATCGTGCCGACGTTGAAGCCGTTGATGGTCAGGTCACCACCACCGTCCTGCTGCAGGCAGTTCGACACCGCGACAAAATCGCCCATCAAGTGGCCATTCGTGTCGGTCGGATGCGCCAGCGTGACCAACGTCGTCTTCAGTTGATCCGTCTTGGGATCATTGAGGTAGACTTTCGCCTGATCGATCTTGTTGACCGGACCGGTATCGCTGGCGACATCGGCGGCCGCATCGTCACTGCCCAGGCCGGTGTCCGCGCCGGTGACGTTGCCATTGGCGTTGGTGCCATCACTGGCGGCCGTGGTGCCGCAGGCATTCAGGGCGAACGTAGCGCCAAGGACAGAGACGACGGTGCAGAAACGGGGGCGGAAGGAGCGAAACATGCAGGCCTCGGAGCTCAGGTTGCCAAGTGGGTCCAGCGTCATCGACGATCAATCCAGGACGCGATTGGGCATCCGCGTGACTTCCCCGGTCTTGGCATCGACGGCGAGCGTCCGCAGATCCCGCGGCGAAGCGCCTGGCACATGCACGATCCACACGTGACGCGCGCCCATCCGCCCGACGATCGCCGCTTCCTCCGCCGTCGCAGCCGAACCGCGGCCAAAAGTCGCACCGGCTACGGCTTGCGTCGCCTTCGCCACTGCGTCATCCCGCGTCAGCACGCCACGCGGCAGGTTCCCCACCGGCACGGCACCGCTGACGACGCGCAGCAAGTGGCCATTGCTATTGTCAAAAGTCAGCGTCACTTCCGCGTCCAGCACGCGCACGTCCTTGTCGCCGATGCGCACGATCTGCTGGAACTTCAGCACGGTGCGCTGACGGCTGATCGACGGATCGACTGCCCGAAACGCGCGCGCTGGCACGCCGAGCAGCGCCTCGTTGGCGTGCAGGAACCCTTCGGCCCGCAGCGCTGGCGTCGCACCGAGCAACGGCTCGTCCAGGCCCAACAGCATGTGAATTCCCGGTTGACCGGCCTTCCAATCCGCTTCCACCTGTGGCTGGCGCTGCTGCAGGGCATGAAACGCCTCAAGCGCTCGCGCATGAATCGCGTCCGTTGGACCGGCCAAGGCGGTCTGCGGCCCGAGCGCCAGCGCAAGAAGCAGGCACGGACCAGACACAAATCGCAGAATTGGGGCAGACGAACGCATGAAGACCTCAGACAGCGGGGGCGCGCCAAGACAGCGCGCGACCGTAGGATGCGGATTTCGCGCCGCGGTGTCACCCGCGATGGCCGAAAAATGCTCGTTCATTCAGAATTTCACACGCCCGATGGACCGGGAAACGGCGCCCGGCTACGGCGCGTCGTCGTCATCGGCAGAGAGAGGCTCTGTCGCCGCCCGCCACGCTTCGGGCAATTCGCCGGTCCGGATGCGCGACACCAGATCGGCTGCGCGCACCTGGCCGTCGACCAAGCCGAATGTGACCGGAACAGGCGCAGGCAACTCACTATAATCAATTGATAATGAGTTGAAATGTGGCCGATCGCCGAGCCACAGGGCGCCGAGAGCGTAAATGCGCCCAGGGAGCGGTGCCCGCTTGAGAATCCAGACTGCGGCGCACAACAAGTCGGGCTGGCGCGAAAGCTCAACCGTCGCCCAAACCTGAGGCGGCACGCGACCTTTCGGTCCGACGGACGGCCCACGCACGCGATCCGTCGTCAGGAGCAGCGCCACCGCGCGATCACGTGTCCACTTGTCCAAAGGCCGTTCCCAATCCGCGGCGGCCTCGTCGGCTGGCATCGCCTCGCGCAACCAGGTCGCTGTCGCGGCGCACGGCAGGTCGTCGGCGGCCGTTCGCGTCGGATGATCCGGGGCGTCCGTCGCCGCACTCGCTGGCGCCGCGTTGATCTGGTTGAACCGCTCCACGCGCGGCTGGACGGACGACTCGCGCAACTGGGCACGCGCGCGCTGGTGGGAACTCCGGCACGCCGGCAGCGCGAGCGTGGCCAGGAACAGGCACAGCAGCAGCGTTCGCGTTCCGAATGTCTGAATTCCTGCGTTGCCCATCGCGCCGAACTCCGCCTGTGCGTCCTGGCTCCGTGAGCGCACGCGCCGAAGCGTACCCGTCGCAGCGGTGCGGAACAAGTAAACGAGCTACTTCGCGGCAGGATTCGCGACAACCACCTGACTTTCCCGCACCATCCGCGGCCCGTCCGGCGGATGGTCCTCCGGGTCAACGTGAATCAGGATCTCCGCGTGCGGGTACGCCTCGCGCAATTTTGCCTCGATCGCATCCGTCACGACATGCGCTCGGCGCAAGGACATCTCCGGATCCAGCTCGACGTGAAACTGCACGAATGCCAGCGTGCCGGAGCGCCGCGTCCGCAAGTCATGCACGCCGCGCACTTCCGGGTGGACCAGCACGGCTTCGGCGAGCACTTGGCGCTCGGTATCCGGAAACTCACGATCCATCAGCAATTGCACAGAATCCCAAGCGATTTGCCAAGCCGATCGCGCGACCAGCACCGCCACACACAGACCGAGCAGCGGATCGATGATCTGCCAGCCCAGCCAGGACGTGGCCGCGAGCGAGACAATCACCACGGCATTCATGAGGAGATCCGACTCGTAGTGCAGGCGATCGGCATTGACAGCCGTCGATCGCGTCGCCGCCGAGACTTTTCGCTGATAGCGCACCAGCACGAGCGTGGCGATAGACGCGATGACCATCACCACGATGCCGACAACGCCGAGCGCGATCGGCTGTGGGTTGCGCAGGCGCTGCACCGCAGAGACGGCGAGCCAGATCGCGCTGCCCAACACCAGCACAGATTGCGCGAGACCGGCGAGCGGCTCCAGCTTGCCGTGACCGAAGCGGTGCTCCTCGTCGGCGGGCTCCAGCGACGCGTGAACGGCGACGAGCGTCACACCGGAGGCCAGCGCATCTGTTGTGGAATCGAGAAGACTGGCCAACAGGCTGACGGCATCGGTCCACCACCAGGCGGCTGCTTTCAGGGCAATCAGCCCCAGTGCCACCGACAGCGACGCACGCGTGGCCTTGCGCATCAACAGTTGTTGCTTCAGAATTTCCGGTGACAGGGGCGCAGCAACAGTCATCGGTCGAAACTCCGCACAAGCCGGGAGCAGACCAGCCTAAACGACAGGCACGTCGGCATCCACATCGGTACCCGTCCGGCCACTCGCCAACGGTTCGCTGTCCGGCCGACGCCCAGAGTCCGCGGCCGCTTCCACGTGATGCACGAATTCGCGGGTCATGTCACGCAACAATCCGCGGATCGACTGTTCCACGCGGCGGCGCTGCTCTTCGGACAGCTCCGCCAGTTCGGTGTCAATCAGCGCCGGCAGCAGCTCGTACCCGTGGCGATCGTAGGCATCGTGCGCGGCGCGCAGCAGACCGGCCAGTTCACGCTTGCGGCATTCCAGCAGGAATTCGCGCACGCCTTCGTCGACCAACTCTTGCACAGTCGGCAATTCGCTCAGATTCGGCGACGCAGCCGGTTCCGCAAGCAGATCATCGAGATCGATGCAGTGAATCGGCGCCTCGCCCGGAGCCAGATCGCGGGTGAACTGCACCTGATGTGGCGCGCCGAGGTCAATCACCAAGAGCGGCTTCTCCCGACGAGGCAGGATATCCAGATTCACCGTCGGCTCGCGCGCGCCGGTCGCGACGACCAGGGCATCCAAAGTCGGCAGAATGTCCGCGAGTTGGCTGTACGGCAGCCAGTCGTTGGCCTTTTCCGGCGGCACCGTGCGGTTCATGTGCAGGACCTTGAACTGTCCCGCTTGCCCCAGCGCCGCCGAAGCCTTGCGGCCAATCTCGCCCATGCCAAGCACGGCGACGGTATGTTTCTCGTGATGCGGCAAGTGCGGCAGGTGCCGACGCGCGGCTTCCAGTGCCAGCCCGTGCACGCCGCGCGTGTGGTGGCGCCAGTGCGTCAAGCGCTGGACCTTGCGCACCGTCCGACCCACCGCCGTTTGCAGCGCATTGTGATAGCCCGACGCGTGGCCTGCTTGCCGTGCGCCCATCAGCGCCCGATTCAACTGGCCGGCGATCTCGCGCTCCCCCAGCACAAACGACTCCAGCCCGACGGCGACCCGCAGCAGGTGCTGCACGGCGGAGCGACCCGTGTAGACATACGGCGCCGGCAACTGGCGAACGTGAGCGCCGTCGTTGCCCGAGGTCAGCCAGCGGTCGACCATTTGGGCCCGCAGCAGTTCACCAGCCCAGCGCGGTGACTTCGACGCGACGATCCACTCCACGCGGTTGCAGGTTTCCAGCACGACCAGGCCTTGCGCATCGCATGCTTCGCCCAAGGCCCGCGTCAGCTCGGCGCGCTGATCGCCGTCCAGCAACAGGCGATTGCGCCACGTCGCGGACGCCACGCGAAAATCGCAGCCTGCGACGACGAGCGGCACATCGGCATCGCCAGCAATGTGCCGACCCGGCTGGCGTGTTGCGACGCGATGCATCATGCGGACCTCCGCGTGGTCACAAGGTTGTTCTCTGGGAACAAACGCTCCACGGCGGCGATGCCGGATGCTGCGGAGTCGTTGATGCTGATGCCGTCCAGATAGTTGCCCGCCAGCGTCACGCCGGGCATGGCGCGGTGCAGCGTCTCCCGGGCGAGGGTCATGCGCTCGCGGTGGCCCACCCGATACTGCGGAATCGCGTCGCGCCAGCGAATCACCTGACTGAAATCAAGCCCCAACGCATCACCTGCCGTCTGTGGAAACGCTTGCTCCTGGGCGCGCTGGACCAGCGACAGGAGCGTATCGTCGGGCAATTCCGCGGCATCCGGATCGCGCGCACCGCCCAGAAAGCCACTGTGCAGATAGTGACCGGCCGGCGCACGGCCAGCAAAAACGCTCGACGGGAACAGGATTCCCAACGTTCGCAGCCCTTCACCGGGCGGAATGAGCATGCCAAAGCCCTTGGGCGCCACCTGCGTCTTGTCTGCGCCGCCAAAATGGACGACCGCCACGCGGCACAGTTGCACACCGTCCAACGCCTCGCGGACGGGCGTGAGCGCGGGATCCTGCGGCAGCGTGCGGGCGCTGATCTGCGGTGGCGCGGCAAGAATCACATGCCGGGCCCGCACTTCCGAAGTCGCGGCTTCGTCCTTGGTCGCATGGCAGCGCAGCGTCCACGTGCGATCGGCATTGCCCGTCACTTCGTCGACCGCGGTCGCCGTCCGCACCGAGCCTGCCGGCAACGCCGCCGCGATCGCGAACGGCAACGTACCGAGTCCATTCTTGAAATTGAACATGCCGCGGCGCTTCGGCGTCTGCGGCTTGGCCTTCTTGCCACTCGACAGCAGGGCGCCCATGACGACACTGCCCGACTCGTGCTCCCACTGCCACAGCTGCGGAAACGCATCGCGCGCCCCCAACTGCTCTGCGTCCCCGGCGTAAATGCCCGACACAAACGGCGCGACCAGATACTGCGCCGCTTCCGGGCCAAGGCGGCGCCGGGCAAAATCCAGCAGCGAGTCCGTCTCGCGCGCGTCGCCAAAGACGAACGGCTCGCACATCATCCGCAACTTGCCGGATAGCGTCATGAAATCGTTGTTCTTGAAGAAATCGCCCGGCCCGCTGGGCAGACGGCGGGCCAAGCGGTTGCGGAAGATGAACCTGTCGCCGGGAGGCGCGCCAGTGATGACTTCCCCTTGCAGATTCAGCTCTTCCACGAGCTGCCAGATCGCTGTCGCGGAGCCGAGAAAGCTGTTCGGACCCCATTCGATGAGGTAGCCGTCCTTGTGTTCGCTGCGGATTTTGCCGCCAACGGTGCCGCGTGCCTCGAGCACTTGCACCCGCAAGCCGCGCTTGTGCGCCGCCCAGGCCGCTGCCAGACCGGTAATGCCGCCACCGACAATGGCAACGTCAACCGTTTCAGCCACTGACACCGTCATGGCACGCCCTTGAGCGCTTGCACGGCCGACACAAACGCTTCCACGCCAGCGATCGGCGTTTCCGGAATGCAGCCATGGCCCAAATTCGCGATCCAGCCGTGGCCTTGCGTCGCCGCATGCATCTCCTGCACGCGCTTCTGGATGTGCGCGGCCGGCGCGAACAGCTCGATCGGATCGAGGTTGCCCTGCACCACCGCATTCGGATCCAGCTTGCGCACCGCGGCGAATTCGACCCGTCCGTCCAGGCCCAGCGCATCCGCGCCCAGTTTCAGCGAACTTTCCAGCAGCGGACCGCTGTGACGCGCAAACACGATGATCTTGCCGCCACGGGCGTGGATCGCCCGCACGATGCGCTCGGTCGACGGCCGCACAACCGCATCGTAATCCGCCGCGCGCAGTTCACTCGCCCACGTGTCAAACAGCTGCACCGCGTCCGCACCGGCGTCCAGTTGCATCGACAGGTAATCGATGACCGCGTCCGCCAGTTTGTCCAGCAAGCTCTTCAGCATCTCCGGCGCCTGCCACAGCATCGCCTTGATGTGCTCGAACTGCCGGCTGCCTTTGCCTTCAATCATGTAGCAAGCCAGCGTGAACGGCGCGCCGGAAAAGCCGAGCAGCGCGTGGTTCGGCAACTCGCCGCGAATCAGCCGCAGCGCGTCACCGACGTAGCCCAGCCGTTCGGCGGTGTGGGTCGTCAGGCGATCGATGTCCGCCTGCGAACGCACGACGGGCCCCAGAATCGGCCCGCCTTCCGGAAACTGGACGTTCAGTCCCATCGCCTCCGGAATCGTCAGAATATCGCTGAACAGAATCGCCGCATCCATGCCGAAGCGCCGCACCGGCTGGAGCGTGACTTCCATCGCCAGTTCGGGCGTATGGACCATCTCCAAGAACGTGTGCTGCTGGCGAACCGCGCGGTATTCCGGCAGGTAGCGACCGGCCTGGCGCATCAGCCACAGCGGTGGCCGATCCACGGGCTGGTTGGCCAGCGCGGCCATCATTCGGGAACGACAAGACATCTCGCCAGCCGCAAGGGGCTTGGCAATCAAACCTGAATTCATGTTGACTCTCTCACGCAGACACGCCGCAAATCGCGTCGACGGTGGAACTATAACCGGGTTGCAAAGGCAAAAGTCACGGCGCTGTCATGGCTGTAACAGCCGTGTCAGGGCCTCAATCAAGGCGTGGTCGCCGTGGGGGTGTACTGGCATTGACGAATGCAGAGTTTGGCTTGGACGACGCCCTTGTCGTCCTTGACTTCCTGGCAGCCGTAGCCCTGGGGACACGGGCCAACGGCGTCTTCCGTGCACGGCAGGAAGCAGAACGGGCCGTACTCTTTGCCCGCGCTGTCCTTGGTCTTGGCGCATTCCGCCGGCTTGCCGCCGCACGCCTTGACGTCCTGATCTTGATCGTCGCAAGGCCCGCAATACGGCAGCGTCGGTGTTTCGCACAAGCCCGTTCCCGGGTTGCAGACGAGGCCAAACGAACACTCGAAGTTCATCGTGCAGCCCTTGACCACGCACTTGCCGCCGTCGCACTTGAGGCCGGCGTCCTGGCATTCGGAATCGATCTCGCAGCCCGGGTAGCACTTGTGCGCCACGAGCACGCAGTGCTGTTCCTTGGCGCATTCAGCCGACGTCAAGCAGCCGCCGGGGATCTTGCAATGCTGGTCGACGCACTTCGCGTCCGTGCTGAGCGATGCGCAGTCTGGATCGGCCGTGCACGGCGAGACGCAGTGGCCGAGCGAGCAGACCGTCGGCGCGCCGGCAGGTTGCGGGCAAGCGGTGTCAGCGGTGCAGCCTTTGACGCAAGCGCCGTAGTCCGCATTGCAGATGAACTGGAATGGACAGTCGACGTCGGCCTTGCACAAGCCCGATCCCGGCGCGCAGGAGCCGTTCTTGGGCACGCACTGCATGCTGGCGCTGCCGGCAACTGCCTTGCAGGCGAAGGCTTTTGGGCAGCCGGCGTCGCCGACACAAGCCTCGCCGCAAAAGTTGCCGCCTTTGTCGTAGGGGATGCAGATCGAGCCATTCTCGGCGCCAGCGCACTCGGTGTCGACGTTGCACGGGTCGCACACGGTGCGCGACTTCTTGCAGGTCCTGGAGCACGGGTCGCAGTACTCGCCGCTTGCGCACTCGTCGAACGTGTCGCAGACGTGCTTGTCAGTGGGGCCGACGCATTGGACGGCTTGGATGTCGCCGTTCTTGACGTCGGGACCGGTGTCCTGCCAGACGATGTCGTAGCCAAGGCCGGTGTTGGCGTCGCCGCCCGTCGCCGTGGTTTTGCCGCTGCAACCAGCGACCAGTGCCGCCAGGAGGATGACCAGTCTGCGCATCGGAACCTCGCCTGCCATCGCCGTTCGTCTACCACACGCCTTGCGCGTCGTGCAGCGCCAGAGCATACAACACACCGCCGTTGGATACCGCATAGGCACGCTCGCCGCGCACTTGTGGCACCGCGGTGAAGCCCCATTCCAGCATGGCGCGCGACACCGCGATCCCGGTCGCTGCGTGCACCAAGTCGAGCCCCTGCTCCGTCGGCACCAGCAGCGTGCCGCCGCTCACGTCTGACCAGGCCAAGTAACCCGACGGATTGCCCGGCAAGCGATGGCTCCGCAGCACATTTCCAGTTTCGAGATCCACCACGTGAAGCGTGCCCGTCGCCGCCAGCACAAAGATTTGATCGCCATGAACCAGCGGCGGGCCCATGCCTTCGATATCGCAATGCCACACCTGATGACCATCCACGGCACGCAGCGCGTACAGGCCGCCGGAATGGCTCGCCGCGAGCAGCCAATCGCCGGGCTGCTTGTCGTCCACTTTCACGGGCCGCTTGATCAGGACCGGCGTCGTATCCACATCGGCGTACGGACTTCGCGTCGCGCGCCCGAGATCGACCTGCCAGGTCAAGCCGCCGTCACGGGCGCCCAGGGCCACCAATTTCCCGCCGGGCATGCCGGCAAAGACGAGCGATCCGGCCGGGAGCACGCCAGACTGTCCTTCAATCAGAAATTCTCTGGTAATTTCAGCGTTATACCGCCACTCCGGCTTGCCGGTCGAACGATTCAATGCGACGATCGCACCCGGATCTGCCGCGACATACAAACGTTGGGCATCGGCTGCGAGCGGTGCTTGGACCGCGGCTTGCAGTCGGCTCGGCTCCGGCCAGAGCGAATGACCGGTCACCGCGTCGAACGCGTACACGGCGCCAGCGCGGGTCACAGCATAGGCCGCGCCATTGTCGACGACTGGCTGGCTGTCAATGCGCTCGGTCGTCGCCGCCGTCCACAATTCTTCTCCGGAAGCGGCGACATAGGCCCGCAGACCGGTTGCGGACGCGGCGTACAGCCATGTGCCATGCGGCGAAACCGTGATGCCGCCATGCTCACGCGGTTTCCACGCCATCGGCGCAGGCGTCGCCATTTGCGCACGCCAAATCACCTGCACGTTCTGCGCAGCGGCCACCGTCGGCAGCAGTCCTGCCGCGAAGCCAAGCGCGGCCAGCGACAGCAGCAACCTGTTCAAGCGCATCAGAGGCTCGCCAGCTTCGCTCGCGCATCGGCGGCCACCCAGGCCAGCGCGCCGGCGGGCGGATCCTTGTCGCCCGGGCGAGCCAACTTGACGGCTTCCGCATACGCGGCCTTGGCCTTGGTCGCATCGGCTGCTTTGGAGCCCATCGCCGGATTGTACAGGTCACCGGTGCGCAGTTGCGCAAACGCCTTGTCAAACGGCCACGCGGACAGTTGGGCCACTTTCGTCCACTCGGCTGCGGCATCCGCAGATTTGCCCAGAGCCGCCAAAGCCACCGCGCGCTGTTGGCGCAAGGGCAATTCCAGCGCCTGGCCGCCCACCTTGGCGAGCGCCGCATCCACAGCGGTCAGCTGCGCAGCAAAATCGCCATTCACGGCCTTCGCACTGCCAACCACCAAATTGATCCACGGAGCGACCGTTTCATCGTCGACCTTGCCCGCCGCGACGACCGCTTCCGCGCGCGCCTTGTCCGAATCGAACGAATCCTTCACCGCCGGCTTCTTTTTGGCCGCAGCTTCCTCTTTCGGCGCCTCGCCTTCCGCGGGCTTTGGCTCTTCCTGCGGCGGCACGACCGATCGGCTCGCGAGTTGGAACACCACGCTCGTCGCGTCCGCGCGGGCATTGGCGCGCGATTCGGCGATCAAGTTGGCCACGCCAATGCCGCCCCAAACCAGCGTCACCGCGCCGATTCCGCCCAGCACGGGCTTCCAATGCGCTTCCACCCATTCGCTCAACGACCAGAGCTTTTGTTCCACGATTTCAGGGGCAATCAGCTCAACGTGTTGCTCTTTCTTGGTCTTGCGCGGTCGCCGAATGGTCGCCATTTTGCACTCTCCGTTGGGCTTCCCAGGCAGGCGTCATGGAAGGTTCCGGACGCGCCGCGCAGGATTTGCAGGCGGCGTGTGGTAGTGCGAGACTGGCAACTTGTCAACCGGGACGGGTAGCCGCCGCGCGAGACAGCTACCCCGCAGCATCCGATTTTTACCAACAATTTTCTGCCCTTTACCATCGCGGCCCCTTTCTTCCGCGTCTTCGAGTTTGCGCCATGCCAAAGTTTCCCCAGTCCTCGCCGTCGGCGAATTCCCTGCGCCCGTCTGTGTTTTCCACCTTGACCGCCCAGTTCAAGCTGCTGCCCGCACCGCCGATTCCGCTGCAGTTGGGTGATACGTACCGCGAGCCTTGCGCGGCGGCCCACATCGATCGTGCGGCGCAAAAACTGCCCAAGACCAAGGCGTATGCGTATTCCAATCCCTGGGGCCTGGAAGAACTGCGCACCGCTGTGGCGCAACGCTGCGCTTCGGATGGCTTTTCCGGCGTGCACGCGGACAACGTCCAGGTCACTGCGGGTGGTTCGCAGGCCATCAACGTCGCGCTGCAAACGTGGCTCCAGCCTGGCGACGAAGTGCTGGTTTGCGCGCCGTATTGGCCGCTGATCAAAGGCATGGTGACTTCGCTCGGCGCGGTGCCCGTCGAAGTTCCCTTCTATCCCGGCATTCGCAAAGGCGTTCCCGTCGCGCAGCTGCTCCAGCCCTATGTGACCGAGCGCACCGTGGCGCTGTACCTGTGCACGCCGAACAATCCGTGCGGTACGGTGCTCTCCGCCGCGCAGGTTTCGGAAGTTGCCGTGTTCGCTGTGAAAAACGATCTGTGGACGATCGCCGACGAGGCGTATCACCACTACATCTACGACGACACGCCGCATCCGTGGCTGGCCAACGAGCCGGGCATGGAACAGCGAACGGCTTCCATTTTCACGACTTCCAAGAGCTACGCGCTGGCCGGCCTGCGCACGGGCTTTCTGGTTGGGCATACGTCGTGGCTCGACGTCGCGCGCCGGGTCAGCACGCACCAAATTTACAGCGTGCCGGTGATCTGTCAGTACGCGGCCTTGGGTGCGATCGCGGAGGGCGGGCCGTGGATCGCCGAGACCAAGGCGTCCTACCGCCGCGTCGCGGAAATCGTCCGCAAGACGCTGCAGGCGGACTTCGGCAACGCCGACGGCGGCGGCTACGTTTTCCCTGATTTCACCAAGGAATTGAATGGCAAGCCGATGATCACGTGGATTCAGGAGCTGCTGCGCGAAGGCGTCTGCATCAGCCCCGGCGACGCATTCGGCAAGGATTTTGAAAACTTCGCGCGAATCTGCTTTACATCGGTGCCGGAAGATCAAGTTGTGCTTGCGATTGAACGCCTGAACCGATCGCTTGATCGGCTGCGCGCCGGTCGCGCGTTGTGATCGCAAGGACAAGCCAGTGCTGAGGATTGCGCATATTTCCGATCTGCACGTGCTGGATTTGGCCGGAACGGAGTGGCATTCCTTTCTCAACAAACGTGTGACAGGTGCGATGAACCTCATCGGCATCCGCCGCAACGCGCATCCCGTGTCGATTGCCGAAAAGTTGGCCGAGCGACTCGCCGCCGGGGACATCGATCACGTCATCCTGACCGGCGATTTGACCAACCTCGCGCTCGATTCCGAGTTCAAGCGCGTGCTGGAAGTCGTGCAGCGCATCGGTCCGCCGAGTTTCGTGACGGTCATTCCCGGCAACCACGACATGTACACGCGCGGCGCGCTGCGGCATCACCGTTTTGAGAAGTGGTTCGGTCCGTACCTCGTGGACGACGCCGACGAGCACCATTCCGCCTTGACCAAGGGCCGGCTCCACTATCCTTTTGTCCGGGCGCCTGCGCCGCATGTCCGCATCTACGGCCTGTCGAGCGCGATCCCGACGCCGCCGTTCCTGGCTTTTGGTCATGTGGGCCGGCACCAACTCGATCGCCTCCGGCAATTGGTGAAGTTGGAGCCGCCCGAAGTGAAGGTACGCCTCTGCCTCGTGCATCACAACCTGCACCACCGCGTGGGGCCGGCGGAGTACGTCGCTTCGCTCGTGGACCGACGGGCGTTTACCCGGGTCATGCATGAGATCCGCGCGTCCGCGGTCCTGCACGGCCACACCCATCATCCGCACCAAGGGCATTTGCCGTCGCGCAAGGCGAAAGCGGCTGATGTGACCGCGCAAGTTGACGAAGATGTGCAGATTCAGGCTGAAGTCGCCGAACTGGGCGCCGATATCCCGGTGATTGGCTGCGGGTCGTCGACGTGGAGCAAGAAAGGCCGCGACCTGGCGCGCTTCAACGTGCTGGAAATCGATGACCACGGCATCCACGCGATTTCCTCGATGCGCTGGAGCCAGGAACGCGAGGTCTTCGAGCTGGAGCACGAGGACTTGCTCCACAAGTCCCTGCGCGATAGCGGCATGATCAACCTGTGAACATGACGACCTTATTCGGATGCTCTATTTCGTTGTTCAGACCTGTTGCATTTCGGACTGGGACCGCTAGCGTGCACCTCCGGTGGCACGCCGCGGCTCGCGGACGCTTGATCTCGAACTTCGGTCAGCGTGTATAGGGAGGGCTGTTTGGCCGTTCTTGCCCAGTCCCAAAGCGCCCTTGGCAACTACTTCCGCCATTCCTCCGGCGGCACGCAGTCTGCCGTCCTGACCTTGCCGCTCCTGCTCTTCTACGGCGCCGGGATCACGCTCGTGCCGGAAGCGCGCAACGGCGTCGACCTCATCTCCAGCGCCCTTTCCTCGCTGATGGCCCGCACTTCCAACCCGACCGCCGTCTACGTCGGCTTCTACGGCGTCCTCGCGGTCGCCGACGTCGTCCTCTTCCTCTGGCTGCGCCGCAAAAACCACCTCAATCCGCAGTGGCTGCTGCCTTTGCTGGGCGAATGCCTGCTCTACGCCTTTGTCACCGGCATGTTGGCGTCAATGGCGACCCGATCGGTCCTCGGCCTGGCGACGGACGGCCAAGGCGTGCGGCATTTTGGCCTGATCGCCGGGCTGATTGTCAGCGCCGGCGCCGGTCTGCACGAGGAGCTGTTCTTTCGGCTGGGTGGCGTGGGCCTGGTGGGCCTGCTGTGGCTCGGCAAGGACTGGCAGAAGCCGTCCCTGCGCCTGCTGGCCCTCGTCTGCGTCTCGAGTGTGGTCTTTGCGCTCGCCCACTACCTCGGTGAGCCCTTTGCGCTGACGTCTTTCGTCTTCCGCACGGTCTCCGGGATGCTTTTCGCCACGCTTTTTCTGACCCGCGGCTTCGCTGTCGCCGCGTGGACGCACGCGCTCTACGACGCCTGGGTCATCGTGGTGATGGGTCGCTGAGTCAGCGCCCTACCACTCGTGAATTCCGCCCATGTTGTACGCCTTCGTGTAGCCCATGCTGCGCAGGATGCGCGCCGCCATGTCGCTGCGACCACCGGAGCGGCAGTAGAGGACGATGGTCTCGTCGGTCTTGGCATGCTGGTCGATGACTTCGCCAATCACCTGCACTGGGACGTTGATGGCGCCGGGCAAAGCGCCGCCCGCGTACTCATCCGCCGTCCGCGCGTCGATCAACTTGGCACCTTCCGCCACCAGACGATGTGCCGTCTGCTGGTCAATCCGAATATCGTCCATGGTTTGCTTCTCCGTCTGGTGAATGTCTACGGCGTGTAGCACTGACAGCACTGGTCCTTGACCTGATTGGGCGGACACGCGAGTGCGGTGCACATGATGCCCAGGCAAGTGCCGCACGTGCCAGACTTGCACGCGAGACCGCTCGGACAATCCTTGGTTGTGGTGCAACCGGGCGTCGCGCAGTTGCCATCGGAGGACTTGGCGACGCCTGCCACTTGCCGCTCGCAGTCGTTGCCGTACGTCTTGCCGTCGCATCCGCAGACAGGCGCGAGGTTCTTCGGGCAGCCGATCGGAATCGTCACGCAGGTCCCCATGGCATCTGTGTTGCAGTCGTTGAGATCGCAGAATTGGCTCTTGCCGCACGGCTTGCCGGCGAATCCGCCGCACGTGTTGTCCACCGCGCACGCGCCTGTGGTGGCGACATTGATGCCCTGCGCCTCCGCCTCGCAGCTGTTGCCGTAGGTTTTGCCGTCGCAACCGCACACCGGCATCTCGATCATCGGGCAAATCTGCGGTTTGACCTTGCAGGAGCCGACGCTGCCGCACTGTCCGTCCGCTACCGCGCAGTATTGGCCGTCCGGGCAGGCGATACTGGTCTTGCCGCCGCAGCCGATCGGCGTGATGGCATCCGAACCGCTGTCCAGGACCGCGTCGGGCGAGCTATCGGGCTGAACGTCCACCTGAGCATCCGTACCCGAGGCAATGTCCGTGGCAGCTGCATCGGTCCCGGCGGCCGCATCCGTCCCCACGTCGCTCGCGGTGGCATCTGTGCCGGCATCGTCTGTCAGGACGGCATCCGTTCCGCTCTCCGCATCGACGCCCACGCCAGTCCCCGTTGTCGTCCCGCAAGCGGCAAGCGCCAGTGCGCCGCAGATCGCGATTTCCATGTGCCACTGCTTCATTGGACCTCCTGGATGGCTGGCACCCAGCACACCGTGCGCCACAGGATAGCAGGAACCGCGCGGTCGTCACGCCCCTTGCGCATCCCGCTTCGTCGTCGCCCGCAGCGCCATCGCGGCCGCGTGCTCGCGCATCGCGGTGCGCTCACCCGCCACGTGCTCCGCAATCACGCTGCGAAACGCCGGATGCGCCAGCCAGTGCGCGCTGTCCACCAACACGGGCATCATGCCGCGGTTGATCTTGTGACCACCGCCTGCGCCGGGCTCAAAATGCGTCCAGCCGTTGGCGATGCACGCGTCCATCAGCCGGTAGAACGCGAGCTCGAAGTGCAGGAACGGCCGATCGACGTCGCAGCCCCAATAGCGGCCGTAGAGGTGCGTGCCCTTCTGCAAACTGAGCGTCCCCGCGACGCATTGGCCCGATTCCCTGGCCAGACACGCCACGATGCGGTGCGGCAGGTGGCGTTGCAGGTGGGCAAAGAACGCGGGCGTCAGGTACGCCTCCGCACCGTGACGGGCGACGTTCAGCTCGTAGAACCGCCGCAGCGCGCGCCAGCCGTCGTCGTCCAGTTGATCGCCACGCAGCGTCTGGATCTCCAACCCGGACTCAGCCACCTTGCGCCGCTCCTTGCGGATATCCTTGCGCGCCGGCGCCCGCAGCGTGTCCAGAAATGCCTCAAAGTCCGGCCAGCCCGGATTGTGCCACGCGGTCTGCACCGTCTCGCGGTGGATCCAGCCGTGCGCCGCCAACAGTTCCGCCTCCTCGCGTTGGCAGAACAACACGTGCGCGCCCGACGCGCCCACGCGCTGGGCGACCGCCAGAATGCCTTCCGCGAGCAGCAGGCGCAGGCGATCGGGCTCGGGATGCTGCGGATGCACCAGCAGGCGCGGCCCCGTGGCCGGCGTGAACGGCGGCGCGACGGTCAGCTTGGGGTAATATGGCGTGCCGTGGCGGTGGTAGAAGTCCGCCCACGCCCAGTCAAAGATGAACTCGCCGTGGGAATCCGTGCGCACGTACAGCGGCACCGCACCGACCAGCGCGTCGCCATCGTGCAAGGCCAACGGCAGCGGCTGCCAGCCGGTATTGCCGCCCACACAGTCCGTCTGCTCCAGACCCAACAGGAACGCGTGCTCGAGAAACGGCCAGTGATCGCCCACGAGCGCGTCCCAAGCCTGCGGGTCGATGGCGGAGAGGCTGTCGTGGATGCGCAATTCCATCGTGCCCTATTCGTCCAGGTCGAAATGAATGGGCTGCTCCACGCGCACGCGCACAGGCTGGCCGTGCAGGCGCGCGGGCGCGAAACGCCAGGAGCGGGCCGTCTCACGGGCGCTGCGCAGAAAGCTGGGATCACAGCCACCGCAGTGCGCATCGATGTGCGTCACATGGCCGTCCGCCTCGACAATCAGCACCAGCATCACTTCGGCCGACAGCCCGAGCTTCTCGGCGGCGGGCGGAAACGGCGCCTGCGGCATGGCCAACGGCTGCGGCGGCACGTCGACGTCGCCTGGACCGTAGACCGCGTCACCGGAACCAGCGGACGGACCGTGGGCATCGGCACCACCGGCCTCACCGGCAACCGTGTTTCCGGGGCCTTCGGCGGCGACGGCCACGGCTCCACCGGGCGCGGCGCTCAGCGATGGACTTGCGCCGGACTCGGCTTCGGCCAGGTGGGCGTGCGGCTTGCCAGCCAAGGCGGCCCGTGGTTGAGGCGACGCTGCGGGCGCTGCGGCCGGAACGGTTTGGGAGGCCTTGACGGCCGCTTTGGGACGCCAATCGATGTCACGCGGTTCAGCCCACGCCGCGCGCGCGCGCGGTTCAGCGGGCGTGTCCAGCCGCGAACGCAGCACCGGCAGCGGCAAGTTGCCCACGCCGAGAGACACCAAGCCCGCCAGCGGGATCGCAACGGCAAAGCCGATGAGCAGGTTGCGGTCCACGATACCCGTCATGCCCGGCGTCGGCGCCAAAGACCGAGCAGAACGGCACACGCAACGGCGTACGAACGCGCGCTTGCCGGCGACCCAGCCTGACAGCCATTCGCCGCGGACGGCGGTGTGCTGGCAACGTCGTTGCCGGTCGCGACATCCTGCGCCGCGACATCCGTCCAGGCATCGAGCTGAAGCTGCAGAGCCGTCTCGTCGTGAAACGCATCCGGCCGCAGCGCGAGCCCGGCATCCATTTCCGCGACATCAGGCTGCGTCGAGGCATCGGCGCCGGTCACATCGTTCGGCGGCATGCATGCCTGGACTTTCGCCATATACGTGTCCCACGGCCAGTACGCGCCCGGATCCTTGTGCGTCTGGTTGGGCAGTTCCACGTGGCCTTTGACGTGGTCCCGCGTCGCCGGTAGTTGCCACTTCTTCAGCAGGTAGCAGCACAACTGCGCACTGGCGTCCAGCATCGGCTCGGTGACCCAGTTTGGATCCTCCATCATGCCTTCGTGCTCGATGCCAATCGTGTAGCTGTTCTCCGACCCGACGTGCCAGGCCTTATCCTTCTCCAGCACCATCTGGGTGATTTCGCCTTTCTTCGAAATCACATAGTGCGCGGAAACCGCTTGGGATCCACTGGAATTCTGGAACCAGTCAATCGCGCTCTGGTAGGTGCCTTGGGTCGTGTGGATGACGATGACCTGGACGTCCGGCGGCTTGCGCGACATCGCCACGAAGTTGGGGCTCGCAATCCACTTCGCCGGCGGATACTCCGCGGTCGTCAGTCCGAACGGCGTCGCGCCATAGGTTGCCTCCGCCGCGCCGGGATCGGGCCGTCCATCGGCGCACCCGCAGAGCCCGAACAGCAAGGCAATCGCATGGCGTTTCAGGAACATCAGCAGATTCTCCGCCAGCGGGACCGCGGCCGGTGGCGCCTATTCGACCGCAACCTTGGGCGGCAAGTGCGCGTACTCCGACATCGCCGGCGTCGACCAGATTTTGCCGGTCGTGTCGACCAGAAAGCCCTCCGCGTGCTTGTCGCGCACGAGCATCGCCAGCCCCGCCTTGGGCCCCAGCACGAACAGCGCGTGCGCCATCGCGCCTGCCATCGTCGGGTCCGTGCCGACCACCGTCGCCTGGACGACGTCTTCCACAGGCATGCCGGTGCGCGGATCAATGCCGTCGTGGTAGCGCTTGCCGTTCTTGAAGACAAAGTGGTCGCTGTCGGAAACCGTGATGGCCGCCTGGCTCGTCAGGTAGACCTGCATCGGCTCGTCATCCGGTTTGCGCGTGTTGGGCGCTGCGGTCAGCCAATGCCGAGTCCCAACGCGACCTTGCGCGAACTGATCGTTGCCGATGCGGATGCGAAAATCGGTGATTCCAGCCTTGCGCAGCACATCCGACGTTCGCTCGAGGGCAAATCCATGGAGCACGCCGGCAAAGGTCACGCGTGTGCCGGAATTGGCCACACGAACAGCCCGCGTGACCGGCTTCAGGATCACTTTGTCGCAGCCGGTCATCTTGCGCCGACCGGCAATTTCATCCGGCAGCGGGCGGACAAACGGCCGGGCCGAGAAGTTCCACAGGAAATCATAGGACGCAACCGTTGGATCATACGCGCCATCCGAGCGTCGACACAGATCCAGCATCCGCGTCAGCAGCTGGAACGTTTCTTCGCTGACCAACGCTTCGTCCGTCCCGGCCACGCCGTTGATGAGCACTGCCTCCGACTCGCGCGTGTTCAGGTCGAACTTGTCGTAAATTCGAGTGATTTCGACCAATCCCGCGCGGACAGCCGTACTGCCAGCCGCCGGATCAGGGCTGACGACCCGGATGGACACTTGGACGCCATGGATGAGCTTGCCCTCTTCCACCTGACCGACCTCCGCGGGCGCGACGGCGGGCGCGGGGGGCGGCGACGGTTGGCTGAGCGCCAAATGCGGCCAGGTCAGCAGAACGGCGGTCAAGCATGCATGTTTCGTGTTCATCCGGCGCACTTCCAAGGCAAAGAAAAGCCATTGCAGGATGACGGAGCGCCGGGTCTTTGTCGAGAACCCGTTCAGCCAGCGCCCAGGACGCCGCCGATGCTGCCGTCAAAACATCTCCTGAGGACTCGGCCACGGCCGCTTTGGCGCCCGCTTGGCGACGCGGTCCCCTCGTCCCAACAAAACCTGAACCGCCGCCACCATTCCCTCGACGGTCATCGGGAACATCGGCATGATCTCGCCAACTGCGCGAATGGTCGATTCTCCCCAGTAATTCTCCGGGATTGGATTCAGCCAGACGCGCTTGGGAAATGCGGCAGCGAGATCGCGCAAGCGATCGATACCTGGCACTTCATCTGTTGTGCCATATTCAATGGAACCGTAAGGAGAAAACAGTTCACGAGGCGCCATCCATGCGTCGCCGACCATCACCAAATTCGTGTTCGGCGGCACGCTGCGCGTCAGCTCCGCCAGCGATTTCTTCTTCAACAGCGCCATGTCACTGTAGATTTCGGCGTAAACACAGTTGTGGAAATAGTACGCCTCCACGTCGCGCAGCCCGCCACCTTGTTTCATTGCCGAGAAAAACGCTTGCACGCTGCGGACATGCGGGTCCATCGAGCCGCCGGCGTCCAGCATCAGCACCACACGCGCCTGATTGCGCCGCTCGGGACGTTCGACGATCTCGATATCGCCACCGTTCGCCGCGGTTTTACGAATGGTCTCAGGCATATCCAGTTCAAGCCGACGACTCTTGCGCTCCAGCCGCCGCAGCCGCCGCACCGCCACCGCCAACTGCCGCGTGTCCAGCACGATGTCGTCGCGATAGTTGCGAAACCGCCGCGCGCGCGCCACCGCGATCGCCTGACCACGCCCGCTCGCGCCCTCGCCCACGCGCATGCCGGTCGGATGCTGCCCGCCCTGGCCGAACGGACTCGTCCCGCCCGTGCCGATCCAGTGCGAACCGCCGTCATGGCGCTCCGTCTGCTCCTTCAGCCGCTCCTCGTACAGCTTGCGCAGCTGCTCCAGGTCGTATTCCGGCAGCGCCGCGAGCTCCTCCGGTGACAGCGGCGGCTTGGCAAGCGGGTTGTCCAGCCAGGACTCCAGCATTTGCGACACGGGCGTCGGCAGGGCCGCGCCTTGAAAATACGCGGAAAATGCTTGATCAAACCGGTCATAGTCGGCTTCATCGCGGCACACCAGCGCGCGCGTCGTGCTGTAGAATTCCTTCAGCGACGGACCGATCAGCCCGTTGTCGAGCGCCTGGGTCACGGTCAGCCATTCGCCCACGCCGACTTTGAGGCCGGCGAGGCGCAGAACGGAATGAAAGCCTTCAAACATGAAAACCTTTTAGCGGCGTGGCAGCGTCGTGCGAAACACCTTCTGCGCGTCATTTTCCTGTTTCAACAGCACACCCGCAAACGGCAGCGTCGCTTCCAGCTTGGCCGCATCGATGCCGGAGAGGCGCAGGCTCGACAGCCAGTCAATCAACTCCGACGTCGTCGGCTTCTTGCGCAGATCCTGAACTGCGCGAATTTGCACGAACCGCCGCAGCGCCGCTGCCAGCAGCTTCTCGTCGACGTCTGGATGATGCACGCGGCAAATCCGCGAAAGCGAAGCTTCATCTGGAAATTCAATGTAATGGAACACACACCGGCGCAGGAAAGCGTCCGGCAGCTCTTTCTCGGCATTCGAGGTGATCAGCACGATGGGCCGCTGCGCAGCGACGATTTCCCGGCCCGTCTCCGCGACCGTGAAGCGCATCGCATCGAGTTCATGCAGCAAATCGTTGGGGAATTCGATGTCTGCTTTGTCGATCTCATCGATCAACAGCACGACCCGCTCACCCTTCTGGCTGCGCTCAAACGCCTCGCCGAGCGGTCCCAGCTTGATGTACTGGGCAATGTCGCGCACGTCATGGTCGCCAAAGCGCGAATCGTTGAGCCGCGCCACCGTGTCGTACAGGTACAGACCGTCCTGGGCGCGCGTCGTCGACTTGATGTGCCAGGTCAGCAGCGGCAGCTTCAGGCCTTCCGCGACAGCGTACGCCAGCAGCGTCTTGCCCGTCCCTGGCTCGCCTTTGACCAGCAGCGGCCGGCCCAAGCCGATGGCAACATTGACAATCGCCTGCAACGACTCGTCGGCGATGTAGGACGGTGTACCGGTCCAGGCCGGCAAAGAAGACTGACTCGAAATCGACATGGACGCTCCTCGCGCACGCGGCGCGCGCGGCAGTGTACACGCAAGCGCGTGCCTGTGCGACGGCCAAGGGAGCAAGCACGCGCAAACGCACGGCTCCTTTGCGGGCGAGTTGACGCACACGCGGCGTGTTCTCCCGGGCACTTTGCGCACGAATACATGCGGTTGAGCGCGGATGACCCGACAGCGGACAACGTGCAACCAATTCGCTATGCTTACGCACCTGCACAGGAGTCTGCCCATGCGTTCATCGATTCTCCTTTTGGCTGTCACGCTTACCGCGCTGCAACTGTCCAGCTGTGGCTCCGATGCGCAAACCAACGTGACAGGTTGGCAAATGGTTTTCGACAACGATTACCTGTCGAAGGACATCACCATTCCCGGCGCGCTGCTGGCCGTCTGGGGTTCGTCGGAGCATGACGTCTGGATGGTCGGGGGCGCGCAGGAAGCCGCGGCCACTTCAGCGGCAACGATCCTGAACTGGGACGGTGTGTCCTGGCACCGACTTATCCTGCCCAAAGTGCTGGGAACGCTGTGGGCCATTTCCAGCGGCGCGAACAACGTGCTGTGGATGGCCGGCAAGGACGGGTTGCTCATCACGTGGGACCGGACCAAAGGCGCATTTACCCAAGAAACGATTCCCAACAAGCCACAGCTGCGCGGCATCCTCGCCTGGGCTGCGGACAATGTCTGGGTCGTCGGCGGCGACCCGAAAGCGTGCACCGGCAGCGCCACGTGCGGCACCATCTGGCAGTTCAACGGCACTTTCTGGGCAGCGCCGGCTGGCTTGCCAACCGGTTGGGACACCGTCGCGTGGTCAAACGTCTTCGGCCGCAGCGCGAAGGACGTATTCATCACCGGAATGAACGGCCACGTTTTGCACTGGGACGGCAGCAAATGGACCGACGAGACCGTCGCGGACGCGCCGCTGTTGGCCGGCAGCTGTAGCGGCAGCCTGTGCATCGCGGTCGGCGGCACAGCGTCTGGCATCATCGCCGAGCACGACGGCGCCCAGTGGACCCGCAAATCCGTCGCCGGCTTGACGGCGCTCAACGGCATCTGGGTCAACGCCGACGGCAGCGCGATCGGCGTCGGCAACGGCATCTGGCGGCGATCGACCGACGGCACATGGACCGCGGACACCGATGCGCCGGTCACCGCGGCGCAGTTCCAATCCGTCTACGTGGACGCGACCGGTGGCGCCTGGGCCGTCGGCGGCGACTTGTCCGGCTACAAGACCGCAGCGCTCGCCCACTTCGGCCCATTGACGATTCCGGCACCCGCCACGCCGACGCAATGAACCGCACGCGGGACCAGAATCCCCCAGTGATTCTGGCCCGGGCCACCGATTCCGGATGCAGTCCAAGGAGCTAGACGAAATCACGTCGCAGGCGACCTTCACGGTCGTCAAGACGCGATTTTGGCGCGGCGACGCCGGAATGCGCCGGAAGCGGTGGAACCGGGACCGCATGGCTTGACAGCGTCGGCAGACCAGACGACAAAGCAAAAAGTCTGATCCGGAGTCCGCCATGAATCGCTCGCACCTGTTCTGTAGCCTGCCTCTTTGTTTGGCTCTGGCCGCGCTGCCGATGGCGTGCGACAAGAAGCCGATGGACCAGAACGACCCGATGGCGCAGGCTTTTGCCAAACCACAGCGGCTGGAGTTGGACATCGGCAAGATTGAGGCCGTGCCGGAGGAGAAGCCCGCGGAAATCGCGCACACCTGGGCGGCGGCGATCAAGGAGCAGGTCAAACTGGCGGAAGCCGATCTGCAGGCGTGTCGCAACGAGTACCTCGTGCCGTTCCAATTTGAGAAAATGCGCCGTCGCAATGTGGAATTCGTCAACATCACGGAGATGGATGAAGTCTGCATGGACGGCAGCCCGGAGAAGAAGAAGCGCGGACCGTTGAAGATTTTGCGTAACCTGGCGCAGGAGCACATCGGCAAGAACGCGCAGTTGGATCGCTTTGTCGCAAACGGCATGGAACAGCTCGAATTTTTTCGCGTTTTTTCGTTCATGACCAAGAAGGTCGGCGCGCCGGAGATCCAGCTGGTGACGGACCTCGCCAAGGCGACGAGCGATCGCGTGCGCGTGGTCGGCATGGATGTGGACAAAGCCGCTGGCATCATTGCTGAATGGCCAGATGGCACCCTGCCCGACGACGATCCGACAGTGGTCGCCAAGGCGAGCGACACGGCGGCGTTCAAGGCGCAGGTGCTGGAAAACTACGGCTGGCTCGTCGATGATTTCTTGAATGCTTACGACCGTTTTGCCAACAAGTCTTGGGAAGGCTACGACATGCCCAAGCTGACCGCGCTGCGGACGTGGGTAGCCATCGCCCGCAAGCGCCTGCAGCAGGACCGGGCACGTCTGGCGTCGGTCACCGCAGACGCCAAGCAGAAAGCGGAGTTTGAGGGCTTTTTTGCGGCCGTCGAGGCTTCGCTCAAGGCCATCGAAGCGGGATACGACCGCTACGAGAAGACGCCCAAGGATGAACGGTCGCCGAAAGACGCGAACCGCAAGAACGTCGAGACCACCCAGAAAGCGGCGCAGAAGTTCCTCGTCACGTGGCGGGCGCCGGCGAAATAGGGCGGCCTGATGCCCGTTTTTTTGCTCAGCGACCACAACTTTGCGTTTCCCGATCCAAGGCATGCGGATCCGTCTGGTGTCGTCGCGGTCGGCGGGGATTTTCATCCGGATCGGCTGATCGCTGCGTACTCCCAAGGGATCTTCCCGTGGCCTTGTGAAGGATATCCGCTCCTGTGGCATTCGCCGCCGCAGCGCTTTGTGCTTCGCCCCGCCGACGTGCGCATCAACCGCTCGCTGGCCAAGGCGATGCGCAAGCGGCCTTACGAAATTCGCCTGGATACCGCGTTTTCCCAAGTGATTCAGCGCTGCCAACAGACGCCACGCCCAGGCCAGGACGGCACCTGGCTCACCGATGACCTGCGCGCCTCGTTCACCGAGCTCCACCGGCGCGGTTGGGCCCACTGCGCGGAAGCCTGGCAGGATGGCAAACTGGTCGGCGGCCTCTACGGCATGGCCATCGGCGGTCTGTTCTGCGGCGAATCCATGTTCGCCCGCGCCGAAAATGCCAGCAAGATCGCGCTGGTCACGCTCTGCCACCAACTGGCGCGTTGGCAGTTCCGGCTCCTGGACGCTCAGGTCGAGACGCCGCACCTCGCGGCGCTGGGCGCGCGGATGATGCCGCGGGCGCAGTTCCTGACGGAAGTCGCACAGGCCGCCGCCATGCCGATTCCGCCGGGACCGTGGCGCCTCGATGAATCGCTCAAGCACGGTCCAGATGTCTAGACATGCTGACCCATGTCCAATACCAAATGATGCCGGTCAGATCGGTTGCATTTCGGACTGGGACCGCGAGCGTGCACCTCGGGTGACACGCTGCGGTCGGAGAAGGTTTGATCTCGAACTTCGGTCGGAGTGTATGGCTACGGCTACCGTCCCAGCAGTTCGTGGATCACGCCCATCCGCAGGCCCGCCATCGACACGGTCCACCGCGGCAGGTCCAGCAAATCGGTCAGGCCGTCGTAAATCAGCGCGCCGCCCAGCAGGATATCGGCACGGCTAGGATCCATGCCGGGAATCCGCAAACGGTCCGCGAGCGTGGGCGCGGCCTCCAGGGTGTGAACCACTTGCCGCAGAGCCCCCGCGCTCAACGCCAGCCCATGGACGTCCTGACGCGCGTCACCGGCCTGCACACACGCGATGCGCGCCACCCGTTGAATCGTCCCCGACGTCGCCACCGCGCGGAGATTCGGCCGATTCCGAAAGGCACCGACGACCGGTTCCAGCATGGCGCGGATGTGCAAGCGCGCGTGCGCCACCGCGTCAGGAAACACCGGATCAGCGCCCAGCCAGTCGCGCGTCACCGTCAACGCGCCGAGCGGTTCGCTCATCGTCTGCGCCGCTCGCCCGCCCAGACCCAGCACCAGTTCCGTGGAACCACCGCCCACATCCGCCACCAGCGTTTCGCCGTCCAGTTCGCCCAGCCCGGAGAGAGCGCCCAGAAACGCCAGCCGCGCTTCCTCGTCGCCTGTCACGATCTCGACGCGCAAACCCGCCTCGCGTTCTGCACGGGCGATGAAATCCTGGGCATTGCGCGCCGCCCGCAGCGCCGCCGTCGCCACGACGCGAACCCGCGCGTTGTGCTGGCCAATGACCTGTGAAAAGAGTCGCAACGCCGCAAGCGTACGCGCCGCGCCGATCTCGGAGAGCTGGCCGTCCGCGTCAATTTCGTCGCGCAGCCTCGGCGTATCCTTGAGCTTGTCGAGAATGCTGATCTCGCCGTTCGCCTCGCGCCGCGCGACGAGCAGACAGACCGAGTTGGAACCAATATCGACGACGGCGACTGTGGACATGCCCCTCAAACTCAGCCCGCAGACGGGCAGGCCATTTTGCGGCAAAGGCAGCGATCCGTCCAGCGTTCACTTTGGCATTTCGCTTTGGACCCGCGGGGGCTTCCGTTTCACCCGCAGACATTGCAAGATTGGCAACCATGACACGGGAATTCCCAAGTGGGTGGACCATGATTTCGCGAGACGTCGCTGGTGCAATTTTTTGTGTGTGGACAACGGCATGCGGCCTGGGTGCGGTCGGTGGCGACTACCCCGACGTGACCGCAGCCGCGGATAGTGATGCTGCGTCGGCCGACGTCGTGGGCACCGACGCGATAGCTGACAGCGCGGATGCCGCGTCCGATGTCGACATGCCGAGCGGAACCGATGCGATGGCCAGCGATTCCGACGCCGCGCCAGACGACGCGGACGGCACGGACAAGAACTGCCCGGAGGGCTGCGACGACGGCGATGCATGCACGACGGACAAGTGCGACGTGAGCCTCGGCTGCCAACACACCGCCACGACTTGCGATGACAGCAACGCATGCACGCTCGACACGTGCGCGTCCGCGACCGGCTGCGTGCACGAACCGTTGGACGTGACCTCGTGCTCGGACAATGACCTATGCACCGACGATGCTTGCGTGCCAGCGGTTGGCTGCGTCCACGAACCGCTCAGCGCAACTGCATGTGACGATGCGAACGCGTGCACGGTCGATGGGTGCACGCCGGTTTTGGGCTGCGCGCATCTCGCGCTTGACGCGTCGCCTTGCGACGACGGCGACCCGTGCACCGGCGCGGACACGTGCGTGGGCACGGCGTGCAGCGGACAGATCACGCGCTGGCTACAGACGAGCGCGCTGCCGAGCGGCGTCGGCCAATGGGTCGGCATCGTGCCACGCAAGGATGGCAGCCGGTTGTTGATCGGCTGGCAACGCATCTCGGCATGGCCAGCCAAGTTCCAGATGGTCACGCAGCGAATCGCGGTGTCGGGACAAGCGCTGGCGACAGCCCAAACTGAAACGTCCCTGGACAACTTGGTGATCGACCTCGTGACGACGAACGGGCCGGACGTGCTGGTGCAAGGTCATACGACAGATAACCTGACGATGGGGCAGCCGTGGTTTGGGCTGATCGGCGAGCAGGATCAGTTGCTGAAATCTGGTCTCTACGAACCGCAGAATCCGATCTACAGCAGCGGCACTGCGCGCGCAGCTTTTGGCAAGACGATAACGCCGGACGGCGGCGGCGCACCCTTCACGCGCTGGTATGCCTCGGTCGACGGCGTGAACACCGGCAGCAAAACGACACACCAGTTCTACACCATCGATCCGGACGGCAAACCGATGTACCACAGCCTGGGTGCCGGCAACGAGACGTGTGTCGCGTTGCTGATTCGCGACGGGGTCATGGTCGGCACGTGCAATACCACCAAAGCGACGGACTATTTTCGCGCGACGTTCACGCCAACGGGCAAAGTGACCAAGGTCGTGCGGGTCTCGCCGCCGACCGATTTGGCGTTCACGCCGGTGACGGCGACCCTTCGTCCTGACGGCCACGCCCGCTATTTTGGCTATGCCCCCGTGTCACCAGGCGTGCCGCTCATCGTGGGCACGGATGCAAATGGCGAGCTGGATCTCATCACGGGCCTGGCGAAAGGCCCCGACCTGTACGTGTTCGGCGCGATTCAGCCCGCCGATGGCAGTTCCTGGCTGTTTGGCACAACCGGCGGTCAAGCCGCGGCGTGGCGCCTGGACAGCGACACCAAGATCGTCGCGAGCCACACCTACGGCCCAGGGACTTGGCTCAACGGACGCTTGGACGAAGACGGCCTGTGGTTGGTCGGCGCGAGCACCGCCTTGACCACGCCGTGGCCATCGGACAGTCCTGCCGGCCTCGTCGCGCGCGCGGACTTCTGGGGTTACGAGACCTGTGCGGCAAGCGGAGGTTGTGCCGCCAAAACGAACTGCGCGGACGGCAACAGCTGCACAAACGACTGGTGCACCGACGGCGCTTGCAGCCATGCACCAGCCACGCTCTGCGACGACGGCGACGCGTGTACGGTCACGGACACGTGCGCGATTCTGACCAGCACCTGCCAACCGGGCGTTGCGGGTTCGTGCGACGACAGCAATCCTTGCACCTTGGACGCGTGTGGCGCTGGCGGCTGCAGCCATGCACCCGTCGCCGACTACACCAACTGCGACGACGGCAACAGCTGCACGTCCATGGACCACTGCGACGCCGGCGTTTGCATCCACGGCAATCCGCAGTTGCCCGGCCTTGGCTGCGAGAACAGCGGCGTCTGTTTGGCAGACGGCCAGTGCGTGTTGCCGTGGGCCGTCGACGTCGTGGCCGGCGGCACACACACCTGCGCCGTGTCGCCGAACGGGCGGGTCCGCTGCTGGGGTGACAACACCGACCACGAACTCGGCACCGCGAACGTGCCATCGTCCTGGATTCCGCTGGACGTCCCGGTCAGCACCAGTCCCACGCCGACCACCATCGTGCTCGGCGCCGGCGACGGCTTCAACGTGGCATGGGTCGACATCGCCAACTACCCAAAAGGCTGGGGCCGCAGCGACGTCTTGCAGGCGAATGTCGACTTGACCGGCCAAGGCACGACGACCACGACGCCGCAGGACGCGTCGACCGGGCTTGGACAATTCGTCCACGTCAGCTTGGGCGCCAACCACGGATGCGCGATCGAGAAACTCGGTGCCGTGAAGTGCTGGGGCAAATCGGAATTTGGTCAGGCGGTCGGCGTCAACGCGTTGGGCATGAACGCGACGGCGGTGAACGGCCTGGGTTCCGTCAAGGCGGTGGCAGCCGGCGGCAACAATTCTTGCGTCATCCAGGACGACGGCACGGTCCGGTGCTGGGGCGAAATGGCCGGGGCGTGGCAGACCGGCACCGCGGGCACCAGCGCGTCCACGACGCCAGTCACGGTCCAGAATTTGCCCGCCGCCAGCGGCATCGCGCTCGGCAAACAGCATGGCTGCGCCATCACCGCCAACCAGAAAGTGCGCTGCTGGGGCGCCAACAACGCCGGGCAATTGGGCAATGGCAAGCCGGGGCAGCCGGCTTTCTCCGGCGCCGGCACCGACCTTGCCGGCCTCGTCAGCCAAATCGCGGCTGGCGACGCATTTACCTGCCTGCTGACCAGCCAAGGCGCCGTCGCGTGTTGGGGCGACGGCTCGACCGGCCAGATGGGCAACGGCGCGAACGTGTCCAACAGCGCGCCGCTCGTCGTCCAGGGCTTGGAGCACATCGTGCAAGTCACCGCCCACGGCAGCCACGCATGCGCGCGGCGCTTCGACGGCGCCGTCTTCTGCTGGGGAACCGGCGGCATTCCCGGCACGTCCGCGAGCACGATTCCCATTGCCGTTCCCGACTCGTTGCCGTAGGCTGGAATCCCTTGAATACGCCTTCACTTTCGCTCATCTATCTCTGCCTCAATGAACAGCAAGCCTTGGCGCGCACGCTGGACGAGGCTTTGGCGTTTTGCGAAAGCGCGCTCGGAGACTGGGAAATTCTCGTCGTGGACGACGGGTCGACCGACCAGAGCGCGGACATCGTGCGGGCGTACGCGGCGCGCGAACCGCGGGTGCGTCTGCTCCAGCATGCCCGCAACCTGGGTATGGGCGCGGGTCTGAAGACGGGAATTGCCGCATCGCAGAAGGACTATTTCTGCATGCTGGCGGCTGACGGGCAGATTCCAGCGGCTGAGTTGGCCAAGATGCTGCCCCTTCTGACCCACGCGCCGATCGTGCTGTCGACCTATGGAAATCGTCCGAACAATGCGGTGCGAACGTTGATTTCACGCAGTTTTCGCCTGTTCATGCGCGCCGCGGTCGGCATTGATTTCGCGCTGGAAGGCACGTATCTGTTTCCGGTGGCAGTCGCCCGCGATCGCATCGGCTTGCAGGTCATCGGTTCCAATACATTTTTCTTCAGCTTCGAGCTGCTGATTCGCGCCAAACGGCTTGGCTTCGCCACGGCCGATTCAGTGATTGCCAGCCGCCCGCGGCTCGACGGCAATGGCTCGCGCGTGGCGAATCTCAAACAAATCAAAATGGTTGCTAACGAAGTGATGAAGCTGCGCGCACGACTTGCAGCTGAACATCCTTGAACACTGGAGAGATGGATGCGCATTGTTGCTTTCGCATGGTTGCTTTTTGCCCTACCAACCTTCGCCGATGAGGGCATGTGGACCTTCAACCGCCCGCCCATCGCGCAGATGTCCGCGGTGTACGGTTTCAAGCCGGACGCGAAGTGGCTGGAGCACGTGCAGCTTGCGTCCGTGCGATTCAACTCGGGCGGATCTGGTTCGTTTGTATCTTCAAGCGGTTTGGTCCTGACCAATCATCATGTCGGTGCCGATTGTATCAACAAGCTTGGGCGCAAAGAGGCGAACCTGATTGAAGAAGGCTTCCACGCGGCGACGCCGAAGGACGAGCCGCGTTGCCCGGACTTGGAACTCAACGTGCTGGTGGCGATTTCTGAGGTGACCAAGGAAGTCAAAGGCGTTGAAAAGGCGGGGATGTCTCCTGCGGACATCAATACGGCGCAAAAGCAGAAGATGACGGAGCTGGAACAAGCGTGCGCCAAGGCGACCAGCGACCGCTGCGACGTGGTGACGCTGTATCAGGGCGCGGCGTTCGACCTCTACCGCTACCACAAGTACACCGACGTGCGCCTGGTTTTCGCCCCGGAAGGGCAAATCGCGTTCTTTGGCGGCGACGCTGACAATTTTACCTATCCGCGTTTTGACTACGACATGGCGCTTTTCCGCGTCTATGAAGGCGACAAGCCGCTGAAGCCGCAGCATTTTCTCAAGTGGGTAGAAAAGCCCTTGCAGGACGGAGAGTTGGTGTTCACGTCCGGCAATCCCGGCAACACGTCGCGGCTGCTGACCGTGGCGCAGTTGGAGACCTTGCGCGATCTGACCTTGGCGTACCGTCATGAGGACCTCCAGCGTGTGCAAAAGGTGCTGCAGGCCTATGGCAAGCGGGGGGTCGAATACGAACGGCAAGCGCACACGCCGCTGTTCGGCACGGAAAATGGCCTGAAGGCGATCGGTGGCTATCTGGCGGGCCTGTGGGACGAGAAACTGCTGGCGCAAAAGCGCGGCGCGGAATTGGCCGTGGTGACGCCGGGAATCGGCGAGATCGCCAAGGCGCAGGCGAACTTCCGGACGTTCTTTGTGCCGTGGTATGAAACCGAAAACAACGTCCTTGGTTCCAAGCTGTTCGGCATCGCCCGCCAACTCGTGCGCTTGGCGGAGGAGCGGCAAAAGCCGAGCGACCAGCGACTGCGCGAGTACCGCGAGTCGAACCTGAACTCCTTGGAATTGGCGCTGTTTTCGCCCGCGCCGATCTATCCGGAGATGGAGACCGCGCTGCTGGCCTCGGCGCTCGCGGATTTCCAGCGGCGTCTCGGCGCGCAGGATCCGACCGTTCTGAACGTGCTGGCGGGCAAAACCGCGGAAATTCGCGCCCAGGAATTGATCGCTGGCTGTGCGCTGGCCAACGTCGCCGTGCGCAAGAAGCTGGCGGCGGATCCGCAAGCGCTGGCGGAGTCGAAGGACACGATGATTGCCCTGGCCAAGCTGCTGGACCCGCAGGCGCGCCAGTTGCGCAAGCGTTTCGAGGATGAAGTGGAAGGTCCGGTCAAGGCTGCGCAGGCGCAAATTCAGGCGGCGAACCAAGCCAAGCGCCAGTTGGACACGTATCCCGACGCGACGTTCACGTTGCGACTTTCGTTTGGCAAACTAGCCGGTTATGAGGAAAACGGCCAGCGCGTCCCACCGTGGACGACTTTCGCAGGGCTCTTCGCCAAGTCGGACGCGGCCCACGGGGCGCACCCGTGGAATTTGCCCAAGAAATGGCAAGCCGCGCGCGACAAGCTCAAGTCCAACACGCCGATGAATCTGGCAACGACCAACGACATCATCGGCGGCAATTCCGGTAGCCCGGTCATCAACCGCGCGGGCGAGCTGGTCGGGCTGATCTTTGACGGCAATATCCAGTCGCTGGCCGGCAATTTCGCATACGACGAGCGGTACAACCGCGCCATCAGCGTCGCCGCGCCGGCACTGCTTGAAGCGCTGGATGTGGTGTATGGCGCCAAGGCGCTCGTGAAAGAGCTGACGGCGAAGTAGTCCGGCGGCCGGAAGGCCGCAAGTCCCCGCCATGAGCCGGCCGAAGCGCCACGCCGTGGTTCCCGCGCGGCGCCGTCGCGTGCGCAAGCGTTCCGAAACCGGCAAGCGCGTCTCCAGCCGTTGCCTACCGCCCCGCCGCAACCTCTGCTACACTCATTCGCCGCGCCGCGCGATTGTCTGCGCGCCAGCCAGGAGTTTGTCATGTCCGATCAGCCAGAATCCCCGTCGTCTTCCCTGCCGCAGAATTTCGTGCAACTCGTGGCTGGCCTTGAGTTCCAGCCGCTCAAAGCCGCCGAGGACGAGGCCCGCGCCAAGCGCTTGTACCGCCTGCGCCACTCGGCTGCGCATTTGATGGCGGAAGCTGTCCTGCAAGTCTTTCCGGATGCGAAAGTGGCGACCGGCCCGGCGATTGAGAACGGTTTCTACTACGATTTTGACCTGCCCCGGCCGCTGACGCCCGAGGATTTGGAGGACATCGAGAAGCGCATGAAGAAGGCGGCGAAGCGCGCCAATCGCTTTGAGATCACGGAAATTCCGATCGCGGACGCGCGGCGCCGGTTTGAAGCGACGAACCAGACGTACAAGGTCGAGGTCATCGACAAGATCGCCGAGACGCAGAAGCCTGCGACTGTGACGCTGTATCGCCAGGGTGCGTTTTGTGACCTGTGCGCCGGTCCGCACGTGCACAACACCGTGCGGTTGAAGCATTTCAAGCTGCTGCGATCGTCCGGTGCATACTGGCGAGGCGACGCGACGCGGCCGATGCTGCAGCGCATTTACGGCACGGCGTGGGAAAATCAGGAGGATCTGGACGCGTACCTGAACTTCCTGGAAGAAGCCAAGAAGCGCAACCACAAGCGTCTGGGCGAGCAACTCGACCTCTTCCATTTCCATCAGGAAGCGCCCGGCGCAGCCTTTTGGACGCCGCGCGGCTTCATCGTGTTCCAGTCGCTGCTGACTTATTGGCGCGAGCTGAACGTGAAGCGCGGCTACAAGGAAATCTTCAACCCGATGTTGTACAAGAAGGATTTGTACATCAAATCAGGGCATTACACACACTACAAGGAGGACATGTTCATCATCCATCAGGAGGAGACCGAGTACTGCCTGAAGCCGATGAATTGCCCCGACACGTTCCTGTTCTACACGAGCAAACGCCGCAGTTTTCGCGAGTTGCCGTTGCGGATCGCCGAAGGTGGCATTCTGCACCGCAATGAACTGGCGGGAGCGCTGAACGGCCTGTTTCGCGTGCGCCAGTTCATGCAGGACGACGCACATATTTTCGTCACGCCGGAGCAGGTCGAGTCGGAGATTTTCGCGGTGCTGGACATCGTGCGCGAGGTCTACGGCCTGTTCGGCTTGACCTACGGCTTCACGTTGTCGACGCGACCCGAGAAATTCATGGGCGAAGCCGACGTGTGGGTGCAGGCGGAAAGCGATCTCAAAGCGGCGCTGGACAAAGGCGGCTTGGCGTATGCGATCGACGAAGGCGGCGGCGCGTTTTATGGCCCGAAGATCGACATCAAAATCGACGATTGCCTCGGTCGCAAGTGGCAATGCGCGACGATTCAACTGGATTTCCAGCAGCCGCTGAACTTCGACATGAAGTACACGGCGTCGGACAATACGCCACAGCGGCCAATCGTGATTCACCGTGCGGTGTTCGGCAGCATCGAGCGCTTCATCGGCGTGCTGCTGGAACACACGGGCGGCGCGCTGCCGACGTGGATGAGCCCGGTGCAGGCGATCATCGTGCCGATTTCCGACAAGGTGCTGGATTACGCGTTCCTGCTGTGCAAGCAGGCGACGGACATGGGAATTCGCGCGGAAGTCGATGACCGTAATGAGAAAATGGGCTACAAGATTCGCGAAGCGGAGATGAAGAAGACGCCGTTCATGCTGGTCGTGGGCGAAAAGGAAGCGGCGGACGGGACGGTCTCGCTGCGCACGTACCGCGATGGCCAACAGCCAACGACGCCCGCGGCGGAAGTGCTGGCGACGATTGTGCAGCGGATTCAAACCCGCGAGTTCGACGTGACGATTACGCCGCTCCGCACGTTTGATGTGGAAGACGAATCGGCCGCAGCGGAAGCCGACGAATACTGAGATGGCGCTGACTTTTGCCCACAAGCCGTTCGCGGACCTGACGCTGGACGAGTTGTACGACCTGCTGTGGCTGCGGGATATCGTTTTCGTGGTCGGCCAAGGCATCACGGCGGAGTCGGAAGTGGATGGCGAGGATCGCGCGTGCACGCACGTGATCGGGCGCGATGAGGCCGGCAAGATTGTCGCGACCGCGCGGCTGTTTCTGGGCAAGACGCCGGTGAAGGTTGGACGCGTCGCGGTGCACACGGACCTGCAGCGCGGCGGCCACGGCTCGGCGCTGATGGCGTACGTGAACGACCTCATCGGCAACCGGGCCGCAGCGATGAGCGCACAGGCGCACCTGGAAGCGTGGTACACCCGCATGGGCTGGCAGCGCGTGGGCAACGTCTACGAGGAAGCTGACTTGCCGCACGTGAAAATGATCCGCAACGCGGCCTGACGCAACAGACGAGCTTGCAAAGACGAGGCCCCGGGCATGTGCGGCATCTACGGCAGGATCGGCAAGCGCGACGACGCGTTGGACCAAAAGGCGACGCGCAGCTTGCATCACCGTGGACCGGACGCGGCGGGCTTGTGGATCGACACGCGCAGCCTGGATGACGCCGTCGTCGCGCTGGGCCACGCGCGCCTGGCGATTGTCGATCTGACGGACGCCGGCCGGCAGCCCATGTTATCAGCCGATAACCGCCTCACGCTCGTGTTCAACGGCGAAATCTACAATTTCCCGACCCTGCGCAAGCAACTGCAACAGGCCGGTCGGCAGTTTCGGTCGCACAGCGATACCGAAGTGATTTTGCATCTTTATGCGCTGCACGGCGATGCGATGCTGGGCATGCTGGAAGGCATGTTTGCCATCGCACTGTGGGATCGCCAGGAAAAGCGCCTGCTGCTCGCGCGCGATCCGACCGGAATCAAGCCGCTGCACTACCGCGAGACGCCGGAAGGTTTGACATTCGCCAGTGAGATCAAGGCGCTGCTCGTGGATCCCGCGTGCCCGCGCGAGCCGGACATTTCGGCGCTGGCGGGCTACCTGAACTACCTGTACGTGCCGCCACCGGCGACGCCGTTTGTTGGCATCTCCCAGCTCTTGCCGGGTCACAAAATGGTGGTCCAGCGCGGCAAACGCGACATCAGCCGATTTGCGCGGTATGCGGTCACGCCCAAGCTCGCCGTGCACGGCCTGGGCGACGCGACGGACAGGCTGGACACGCTGCTGCAGACCGTCCTGGCCGAGCACATGGTGGCCGATGTGCCGGTGGGCGCGTTCCTGTCGGGCGGCATCGATTCCAGCCTGCTGGTGGCGATGATGCAGCGGTTGCGCAAGCAGTCGGGCGCCGTCGGGCCGCTGCAGACGTTCACGGTCGGTTTTGGCCAGGAAGGTGCGGGGCTGGATGAGACCGTGCGCGCCGCGCAAGTGGCCAAGAAGCTCGGTGTGGCGCATGAAATCCTGCGTGTGGACGCGAACATCGCCGCGGATGGCTTGGCGCACGTGGTGCAGCAGTTCGACGCGCCGTTTGCCAATCCGACGGCGTTGATGATCGATGTGCTGTGCCAGCAAGCGCGCAAAACGGTGACGGTGGCGGTGACGGGCGACGGCGGTGACGAGGCCTTTGGCGGCTATCCGCGCTACCGGGCGACCTGGCCGCTGTGGGCGTGGCAGCGCTTGCCGGAGTCGGTGCGCACCACGTGGCTGCCGGAGCTGGTGGCGCATCTGCCGGAAGGGCGCGACGACCAACCGTTTGTCCGGCGGCTGCGGCGGTTCCTGACCGCGTCTGGCGACAACTTCGCCGCGACGTACCGCGACTGGTTGAGCCAGCACACCCTGCCCGGCCTGTGGGATCTGCTGACCGAACAAGCGCTTGACCGCGTCGCAGCCGACCACCAAGGACTGCCGCAGGATCTGGGGCGAACGTTGGCTGTGCTGGCGGAATTGCCCATCGAAACGCCGCCGCTGGACGCAGCCTGTTTCGCCGATGTCCACGGCTTCCTGCCGGACAACGTGCTGGCGCTGTCCGACCGGATGTCGATGCGCCATGCGCTGGAGCTGCGGGTGCCCTTTGCCGACCGCCGCGTCGTTGATTTTGGCCTGCGCCTGCCGGTGTTGCTGAAGTCGACGCCAGCCGCGCTTCTGGGTTCGTCCGGCAAGCATGCGGCGAAGCGGGTCCTGCGTTCCGTGGCCAGCCGCTATGTGCCGGAATCGGTCGTCGGGCTGCCCAAGCAAGGCTTTGTCGCGCCGATGGGCGCCTGGCTGGCTGGTCCGCTGCAAGCGTTGGCACAGGACGCGCTCTCCCCCGCCCGGCTGCGCGCGCGCGGTCTCGTGCGCCCGGAAGCGGTCGCGCGCATGCAGGCGGAACACACGCAGGGCAAACGCGACCACACGTGGCACCTCTGGTCGCTGGTGGTTCTGGAAGCGTGGTTCCAAAGCCGTGTGGACCGGCTGGATCTGCCCGATCGGCAAGGCGTTGCCATGACGGTGGAGACGGTGTAGCTGGCCCCGACTGCGAGCACACACGAATTGCAACAAGGCTGTGACGGAGTCGTGGCAACTCTTTCGCGCCGCTTGGCTACAGAGCATGTTTCACGCCGGGCTTGCGCTCAGGCGGCCGGCATTTCTGCCGTTGTGGACACGCGCAAAGCATGAGTCCGACACACAGCGACGACGCGAAACGCAGCGGAACCCGGGGTGGAAATATCCGGTGGTACTCCAGCTTGCGGACGCGCCTTGCGCTGCTGGTGCTGCTCGGCGCCGTGCCCATTTCCGTGTCCATCGTCTTGCTCGTTCAACAGGAACACAGAAAGGACTTTCGAAGCGAACGCGAAAAGCTACGTTACGTGACCGAAGAGATCGTCGACGACCAACGTCACCGGGTGGAATTCGGGATTCAACTGGCGAAGATGCTTGCGGCCGATGCGCGACTGCGCCAGACCGGTGACCGGCGCTGTGATCACATGTTGGCTGCGGCGCTGGAGGAACATCCGAAAGAATTAGCGGGCTTGGCGATCGTCGATCGCGAACGGCGAGTTTTGTGCCACGCCTCACCGCAGCCCGCGTTTCAACTGGACGAAACGGCTGCATTCGCCGCGGCATGGACCCGAAGCGAACCGATCGTCGGCGAAATGATCCAAGGCGCCTCGCGGCAGCAGCCGGTGCTTCCGCTGTTTGCCGCGATCCGGGACGACGACGGACATCCTATCGCCACGCTCGTCGTCGGGTTGGACCAAAGTTGGTTGAAGGACGCCCTGCGCGACTTGCCGTTCAGTCCTGGGCGCGTCATCGGTGTGACCGACACATCCGGTCAAATCGCCTTTCGCAATCCGGACCAAGGCTGGGCGGGTCGCGACGCCTCCAAAACAGGCGCGTTCCGGGTGATGGTCGAACGCAACTTCCGCGGTTTGGCAGAAGGCGCCGGTCTCGATGGCGTGCCGCGGATCTACGCGTTCGCGCCTTACGGCAAGACGTTCAAATCCAGCTTGGTCGTCTGGGTCAGCGAGCCCCTCGAATCCGTGATGGCCGGTGTTCCCCATGCCGCGAGCGTAGCGGGGCTCTTGGCCTTCGGAATGCTCGCCTTGCTGCTCGTGGTGCTCTGGTGGTCCGGCGATCATTTTATCCTCAAGCCGGTAGCCACGCTGATCGAGACGTCGCGTCGTCTGGGCACGGGTGATTTGGCGGCCCGCGCCAAACTGGGCGACCTGCACAGCGAACTGGGCGTGTTGGGCTCCGCCGTCGACGCTATGGCTGACTCGCTGGCGCGCATGGACGAGACGGTGCGAGCCAACCGTGCGTTGAAAGTGCTGCTGGCCGTCCGCGGTGTGTATGGTGAAGGGGAAAGCGAAAACGACCTGTTTTCAAGCATTTGCCGCGCGGTGGTGAAGTCGGATGGCTACGCCCTCGCTTGGATCTGTTTGGCGAGTCACGACACTGCGTGTGCCATCGCATGCGACGGGGAATGGCATGCGGATCCGAAGTTGCTCCAATGCGCGTGCCGATCCAGCGATGGCGCATTCGGCCTTGCGCTGACGCAAGGCGTGTGGGCGCAAGGAAAAATTTCGACCATTGCCCAGTTGCCGACGCTGGGTGTCAGCGACCCGTGGCACCCATTGGTCGACCATTTGCATCTCAAGTCGTCCATTTCCCTACCGCTTTTTGAAGATGGCGCTGTCTATGGCGCACTCGTCATCCTCGCCAAGGAGGCCGGCGCTTTCACCGACATGGAAGCTGGTCTGCTGACCGAAACGGCGTGCGACATCACGGCCAAACGCAACGCCTTGCATGCCCGGCGCGAGCATCGTCTGGCTGAGCAGGCGCTGGCGGCCAACGAGGCCTTGCTGGCACGGGCGGAGGAAATCGGCCAAGCGGGTTCCTGGTCAGTGGACTTCGCCGCGAATTCCCTGATGGGTTCGGACGGATTTTTCCGGATTCTGGAGACCGAGCGGCAAGACTTCGCCAACACGCCGGATGCGCTGTTCGCGATGGTGCACCCAGATGACCGCGACGCGGCGCGTGAACGATTCCAGGAAGCCGTGCGGTCCGGGAGGCAACTGGCCGACGCGTTCCGGGTGATCACGCCGCGCGGCAGTATCCATCACATCCTGCTCGCCGGGGAACTGACACGGGATACACAGGGGCAAACCATTCGCGCCATCGGGACGATGCGGGATGTGACCGAAGAGTTGGCCGTCAAGGCGGCGCTCGCCGACCGCGAAGCCGTCTACGTCGCAATGGTGGAACAAGCCCGCGATGCCATCGTGCTGATCGATCCGCGGACCCAGCGCTTCGCCGAGTTCAATGAAGCCGCCTATGCGAACCTCGGCTATACCCGCGAGGAATTCAGCCAATTGACGGTGCGGGACGTGGATGCGCACCTTTCGGACGCAGAAATCGCCGAACATCTCCAGGAAATGGCCAGTCCCGATGGCGCAATCATCGAAACACGGCAGCGGCGGCGCGACGGATCGCTGCGCGACATGCGGATCAACTCCAGACCGATCATCCGCAATGGTCAGATATTTCTCGCGGCGATTTGGGCAGACGTGACGGCCGCAAAAGCGACGGAGGCGACGCTGCGCCGGGTCAGTCGTGAACAGCGGATGCTGGCGGCGGCGAATCGGGCCATTTTGTACGCTGCGGACGAAATGAGCTTGCTCCAATCCGTGTGCGACGCGATGGTTGAAGTGGGCGGCTATTTGCTGGCCTGGGCGGGGCGCGCGGAGAAGGACGAAGCCAAGTCGGTGACGCCGTTGGTCTTTGCCGGCGCTGGCGAGGAGTATGTCCGTGAGCTGAAGGTCACTTGGGCGGATGAACCGCGGGGCCGCGGACCGACCGGCCTGGCGATCCGGCACATGGAACCGTCCGCGGCACAGCACATCGACGCCGACCCGCAGTTTGCGCCGTGGTCGGTGCTCGCGACGAAATTTGGCTATTCGTCCACCTTGACCGTGCCCATGCTGATTAGCGATGGCCAGGAAACGCTGTGCCTCGCGACTTATTCCGCCAGCGCTGAGGCGTTCGATCCGGAAGAAACGCACATGTTGGCGAGTCTGGCGAAGAACGTCGCCTTCGGCCTCAATGCCCAGCGCGTCGAGCACGCTCGGCGTCAAGCGGAGGCGGAGAACCGCAAGCTGCTGTTGGCGGTGGAGCAGAGCCCGGAAAGCATTGCGATCACGGACCTGAACGCTTGTATCGAGTACGTCAACCCGGCGTTCGAGCGGCATACGGGCTACACACGGGCCGAAATCGTCGGCAAGAATCCGCGGGTGCTCCAGTCCGGCAAGACGCCGCGGGAGACCTACGACGAAATGTGGGGCTGCCTGACACGCGGTGAGGCTTGGCACGGCGAATTCGTCAACAAGCGCAAGGATGGTTCCGAGTACGTCGAAGTGGCGAACATGGCGCCCATTCGCCAGAAAGACGGCAAAGTCACCCACTATTTGGCCATCAAGGACGACATCACCGAGCGCAAGCGCATGAGCCGCGAACTGGAAAAACATCGCTTGCACCTGGAGGATCTCGTCGTCAGCCGGACGGCGAAATTGGCGGAAGCGCAGCAACATGCGGAAGCGGCCAATCTGGCCAAGAGCGCGTTTCTGGCCAACATGAGCCACGAGATTCGCACACCGATGAACGCCATCATCGGCCTGACGCACCTGCTGCGCGAGACAGAACCGCGGCCGGATCAGGCGGAGCGGCTGCGCAAGATCGACCGATCGGCCAAGCGCTTGCTGTCCATTGTCAACGACATTCTGGACCTGTCGAAAGTGGAGGCCGGCAAGCTGCGCGTGGAAGAACTGGAGTTTTCCCTGGGCGAGATGTTGAGCGCCGTGCAGGACAATTTGAACGACCGCGCGCAGGAGAAGTCCTTGGACGTCCAGGTTCAGAAGCTGGGCGACCTGCCGGAACGCCTGCGCGGCGATCCCCTGCGACTGAGCCAAATCCTGTTGAATCTCGGGGCGAACGCCGTCAAGTTCACATCGCACGGAGACATTACCCTGCGTGTTCAGTCACTTCCGAGCGATGACGCAACATTGCGCCTGCGGTTTGAGATGCATGACACGGGCATCGGCTTGGCCCCGGAGCACATGGACAGGCTGTTTCAGCCGTTTGAACAAGCCGATGTCTCGACCACGCGCAAGTACGGCGGCACCGGCTTGGGCTTGGCCATTTGCGGTCGTCTGGTCGACCTGATGGGCGGGAAAATCGGTGTGGAAAGTCAGCTGGGCGTGGGCAGCACGTTCTGGTTCGAGCTGCCGTTTGCACCCGTCCAGCCCCGCGGCCGGCATGAAGTGTCGCAGGCGTCAGGTGTCGCGCGGGCGATCCGCGCCGGTGTGCCGCCGAGCCAAGTGCGGTTGCTGCTGGTCGAGGATGATCCGATCAACCAGGAAGTGGCGACAGACTTGCTGCGGTCCAAAGGGTTCGAAGTCGACGTCGCGGAGAATGGCGCGGTGGGCATTGAACGCACGGAAACCACGCAGTACGACGCGATCTTGATGGACGTGCAAATGCCGGTGATGGACGGCCTGACGGCGACCCGCGAATTGCGCAAACGCGCTTCGTCCGCCGCGACGCCGATTCTGGCGATGACCGCCAACGCCTTTGCCGAGGACAAGGCCGCTTGCCACGACGCCGGAATGGACGACTTTGTCGCCAAACCCATCCAGCCTGATGCGTTCTTTGCGACCGTCTGCCGCTGGACCGGCGCCTTGCTTCCGGTCCGCTCGACGTCGATGGCGCAGCTTGCGGCGCCGATGGCTGCAGACCTGCGCGAGCGGTTGCATCAAATCCCCGGGCTCAACGTCACAGCCGGTCTGACTGTGGTTCAGGGCGACCTGCACGCCTATGAACGGCTGTTGCGGCGATTTTGCGCGGACCGCGCCGATGGTGTAGCCGCGTTGCGCGCCGACGTCGAAGCAGGGCGCTGGGTCGACGCGCAGCGCGCTGCCCACACGCTCAAGGGCCTCGCTGCGACCCTGGGAGCGGATGCGCTGCGCCGGGCGGCCGCGGAGATGGAGACGGCGCTTGCGGACGACGCGCACAGCCAAGAGTCGCTCTCGCCAAAGCTCAACGTGCTGGCCGGCGAACTCCACACGCTCGTGGCCGACATCGAGGCGTGCCTGCCATCGCTGACCATCGCCGCCTCGGGCCCCGTCAACTGGCCTGAGGTACGCGAAGCGACCCGGAGCCTGCAAGCGCTGCTCGCTGACGACGATGTGCACGCGCTGGACACGTTTCGCGAACACGCCGCGGCATTTCGCGCGGCCCTGGGGCCTGCCGAGGTGGATCTGCGCCGTGCCGTGGAATCGTTTGAGTTTGAGACGGCTCTGGAGTTGTTGCGCGCCGCGATTGTCGCTGACGCGCGTCTCGCTTAGGGAATCACAGCAACGCCGTCGATCTCGACCGCCGCGTCACGGGGCAATCGCGCCACCTGTACCGTCGCCCGTGCCGGAAACGGCGGTGTCAGAAAACTGGCGTAGACCTCGTTGACCGTTGCGAAATCCGCCAGGTCGCGCAAGAAGATCGACGTCTTGACCAACGCGGAGAAATCCGTGCCCGCCGCCTCCAGCACCGCCTGCAGGTTCAGCATCACTTGCAGCGTCTGCACGCGCACGTCGCCTTCCACCAGTTGCCCGGTCGACGGATCCAGCGCCACCTGCCCCGACAAATACAGCGTTTGACCGGCGCGAATCGCCTGCGAGTACGGTCCAATCGCCGCCGGAGCGGACGTGGTGCTGATGGCCTGCTTCATCGATTCCCCCGGTTGTCGTCGTCACTGTTCCAGCCGTCGCCCCACACGTCGTCGTAGTTGACGCTGTGGAAAAATTGGCTCTTGTCCATGCGTTTGAGCGCTTCCTGATAGCCGTTCCACGCCTCATCCACCAAGGTCGTCGCGCCATCGGGCGTCACGAACTGCGCGTTGGCGTGCCACTTGGACAGGGCAAAATCAACGTGCCCCACGGTCTCCGAGTCGATATGCGCCGCGGCCAGAAGCGCCTGCAGCAGTTGCGTATCGACTTGCAGGTGCCGCGCACACTGCGCCAGGTTGCGGAACTTGTACGCACCGCTGGCATCGAGGCCGAGGTGATAGAGGGCGAACAGGGCTTTGGGCGTCGGGTGCATGGGCGCGCAGGATAGCGTGCGCGGCAAGGGCTGTCACGGCCTCACTGCGTCCCGGATCCACCGCTTCCGGCGCACTCCGGCGTCGCCGCGCCGAAATCGCATCTTGACGACCGCAAGGTCGCCTGCGATGCAATTTCGTCTAGCTCCTTGGACTGCATCCGGAATCGGTGTCCCGGGGCAGAATCACTGGTGGCCTCACTGCGTCACTTGGCACCCATTGCTGCCGCCGGTCGGGCACGTGATGAAGTCCGGCTTGGCCTTGTCCGCGCTGATCACGTGGTTGAGGAAGTCGGCGTAAGCGTTGGTGTAGACCGTGCCATTGCCCTCAAAAAAGCCCATGAAGCGGCCGTCGTAGTCGTAGGCGTAGGCGTCGCTCTTGTCGCCCGCGCGCGTGCTGCCGTCGGGCATGAGTTGGGAGTGTACGCTCCACGCGCCCTTCATCAGCGGCTCCTCGGTGTGCGGAAACATCAGCTCCGGCTGCGTTGGGTCGATAATTTGCACGAATGCGACGTCCGTCCGGCCTTGGGTCTTCAGCTGGTCGTGAATCGGCGTCGCCACGTCCGCCTGCGCAATGCACGCGCCGCACCAGCCCGCGCCCATGTCCAGGATGATGCGCTTGCCGTGGAACGCTTCCAGGCCGTACGTCGTGTTCACGCCGTCGCTCTTGGGATTGACGTCCGGCAGCTGCCACGACGGCAGATCGTGATACGTCTTGGAACACGCGAGGTTAGCATCGCCAGTCGAGGACACGTCGCCCTTGAACGTCAGCGTATCCAGCGTCGTGTTGAACTGGCGCCCCTTGAACTTCAACGTCAGCGCACCTGTCGGCTTCAGCAGCACGTTGCTCATCTGCGCCGAAGTTTGCCCGGCGTACGGCTGCGCAATCGTGTTCATGCCAATCGTCGGCGCGGTCTGCGGCGCGACCAACTCGTACACGACCTCGCCCTTGGCAGGCTCCGTCGTCCAACCGGCGCAATCGATCGTATCGACCAGATCCGTGCCGCTGTAGATGCCCTGCCGCGCGTAGAATTTCGCACCGGTGAGCAGCAGGCCTTCGCCGGCAAAGCCCGCGGTAAAGTCCAGTTCCAGCTTGCACATGTGCACAGCCACGTTGTTCTTGGTGGCCGGCAGCTCGGCGACAATCGTCAACGTCGGCACGCACGCCAGCGCTTCGCTCGTTTGCTTGTGCTTCATCGTCACGGTGACATCGGCCTTGCTGTAGTCGATGCTGATGTCCTTGCTGTCGATGTTCGTCGCGAGATTGCCTTGGGCAATGAGGCCTTGCGTGCCGCCGCCCGTCGTCGAAGCTCCGGAATCACCGGTGCCAGCGACACAGGCACTCAAGCTCCACGACGCAAGCGCCGCGCTCACAAGCCAGTTGTTCTGCAACTTCATGTCGTTTTCCTCGTTCGCTCAGAATGGCACAGTCCGGGCGCGACGTTACGCTGATTTGCCAGCGACTTCAAGAACAAATGCACGTGAGGGCGCATCCGCAAACTGATCTTCGATCTGATTCCGCAGACTTCCAGCCGCCCGCTGTGCCAGTAGCCTCGTAACCTCGCAAAATGACAATGATGGCGTATCGTTCCGGTGACTTCAAAACCACCGCGTTCACCGTGAACG
>CAIYBN010000139.1 GCA_903924465.1 uncultured Myxococcales bacterium
GGTCGGGAACTCGCCGGTGTTCTTCTCGCGCGTGAAGCGCTCCTCCTGGGCGGCCGCGATCAGCTCCCCGTCCTTCAAGAGGCAGGCGGCCGAGTTGAAGACGTAGCAGTTGAAGCCGAGGAGGTACATCCGCCGGACGCTACGCAAGGTGACGCGGGGTGTCAAACCTTTCGTGGCTCCGCTACACTGTCCGGCGCCACAAGGAGACCGTCATGCTGCGCCGTACCATCGTTCCCAGCGTCCTGCTCGCACTAGTCTGCGCTTGCAGTCCCGAGCCCGCCGCCACGCCCAAGACGTGGTCGGTCGTCATGGAGAACCTGCCGGGTGCGCTGCTCTCGGTGTGGGGCACCAGCTCCAAGGACGTGTGGACGGTCGGCGGCGGCGACCCGAAGCATCCGGAGAATGGCCCGCAGGTGCTGCACTGGGACGGCAAGGCCTGGACGATGCTCAAGACCGGCGTGCCGGGCAACCTCGCGTGGGTCACGCACGGCGCCACGGATGATGAGCTGTGGATGGTCGGCTTCGATGGCCTCATCCTCAGATACCTGCGCAGTACCAACAAGTTCGTGCAACTCCCGAGCAACACCAAGCAGTGGCTCTGGGGCGTCGCCGTCCCGGACGCGACCGACGGTTGGGCGGTCGGCGGCGCACCCGGCTGCGTGGGCGACACCGGCGGCGTCGTGCTGCACTGGGACGGAACAGCCTGGGGTGCCACGCCGGGCCTCGACACAACTTTGCAGAATTCAACCGCATGCTGGTTCAAGGTCTTCGCGCGCGCCAAGAACGACGTGTGGATCGTCGGCACCGGCGGCCACATCCTGCACTACGATGGCACCACGTGGAAGGCCATGGATTCCGGGCAGAGTTCCAAGGCCACGCTCCTGACCGTCAGCGGCAACGCCAACCTGGTCATCGCCGTCGGCGGCATGGGCGAAGGCAGCATCGTCGAGAACAGCGGCAACGGTTTCGTCGAGAAGATCCCGACAGGTCTCCAGCAGTTGAACGGCGTGTTCGTCGAGGCCAACGGCGACGCCGTCGCCGTCGGCGGCGCGGGCATGGGCACCGTCTGGCAGCGCAAGGGCGGCACGTGGACGCAGATGTCCGGCACGCCGGAGATCAGCCAGGACTTTCATGGCACTTGGGTCGATCCGGACGGCGGCATCTGGGCGGTCGGCGGCAACCTGATGACCGTCCCGCAGACCGGCGGCATCCTGGCGCACTTCGGCGCGTCGCAGCCCGCGAGCTTCACGCCGTAGGTGCTTGTGCCAAATCACTTGGCACTTCGCACGTTTGCTTGTTGTCTGGTCGCCAGGCTCACCGATGCGGATTCGCGGCGACGCCTCGGAAGTCGACTCGGTTCGCCTCGTGGCGAGCCCTAACTGCCCGTGCGGCTCGCGTTCTTGCCAAGAAGCGGTTGCGGTGCCCGATCCGCGCGTGGTATCTGCAGACGATGACCCAGGAACTGGCCGCGTCGCAGCTGGAAGACATCGCCCCCGTCGCGGACTGGAGCGAGATCACACTGACGCCGCGCTGCAACCAGCGCTGCTTCTTCTGCTACGAGGATCCGCGCAACAACGCGACCGAGCCTGATTTCGCGCAGATCCAAGAGATGCTGCGCGAGACGGTCAAGCACGCCGA
>CAIYBN010000140.1 GCA_903924465.1 uncultured Myxococcales bacterium
ACCTGGACGCAACGGCTGGCGCGAAACGCGCTCGACGCTGCCGCACGTGTCCACGCTGTGCTGCAAACACCGGATCAGTGGATGCGGAGGACTGTGATGGCTTGATAGAATTGAGGAATTTGGATGCGGATCGCGTGGGCGGCGCCCAGCTTTCACTGGACGCACCACCACCTGTGCGGTCCCGCAGCGTTCCCGCTGCGCCCGCCCCTCCGCGTGGGCCGCGGGCAATGCCTGCGACCTCCCGGAAGCCAAGTTGTGGGCTCGCCGCTTCCCCGCCCGTACGCGCGGTTCCACCGTGAGCAACGGCCCAGCCCGACCGTCAAATGGGTATTCGTACACTGAAGCTTTTTGCCGCGGGCGGCGCGAAAGAATTCCCATTTCGCCTTCCCGTCGACGACAATGGCCGCATTGCCAATCTCGCTCGACCACGCGTTTCAGGTTTCGCACGCTTCCGACGGCTCGCGTTCAACGAGCCGCCTTGACCCGACGGCATCCCCGCGCTCAGACTCGTCGCGTGACCGCCCGAGGCCTCCATGTCCGTCGCTCTCAAGCCTAACGCCCTCAACCGCCTCGCCCAACGGATGACGTCCTTGGCTGAGCGCTGGCTCCCCGACGCGTTCGTCTTCGCCCTCCTCGGCACGCTGCTGGTCGTCATCGCTGCGTTCAGCTTGGGCGCGGGCCCACAAGCCATCGCCAAGTCCTGGGGCGACGGCGTGTGGTCGCCGTTTCGTTACCTTCACTTTGGCTGCGAGAATCGCGTTGGACGCCGGACGTGTAAAGTGGTCCAATGGAATCACTGCGGATTCCCGCACGTCTCGGGGGGCAGGATGAGAACCGCGATTCCGCAAGCATGCCATTCCGCCCGGTTGAGAGTGGCCTCATCAATGACTGTCGCGGTTACTTTCGCGTTCGGCTGTTCCGGCGGCAGCGGCTCACAGTCTGCCAGTGACACCTCGTCGATCTCGGACGGCGACATCGCCGATGTGTCCGACACGGTTGAAGATGTGTCCGACACGGTTGAAGATGTCCAACCTGCTCCGTGCGGCGGGGACACTTGCCAACCAACCCAGATTTGCGTGACGGACTACCCGGGCGAAGAAGACACTGCGCCGTGGTGGACGTATTCGTGCGTCGCGATTTCGGACTCGTGCAAGGGGACGACATGCGAATGTTTGTGTCCGACGTGGGGTGGCTCTGTCTGCGTGCAGACGGATACCGGGATCGAATGCCACCACCCGTGACCTTGGTCATCCAATCGCCAAAGACTCGGACTCGTCCCCATGACGCTTGAATCCCTCCGCCAAAACGCACTGAACCGCCTCGCCGTCCGGATGACGGCCCTGGCAGAACGATGGTTGCCCGACGCCTTCGTCTTCGCCCTCGTTGGCACAATCACCGTCGTTCTCGCAGCTTTCGCGACGGGAATGCAACCAGACGCCGTGGCGACTAGCTGGGGCTCGGGGTTGTGGTCCCTCATACCCTTCACCCTCCAAATGGCCATGATCGTCATCGGCGGCACGGTTGTCGCCACCGCGCCGCCGCTCGCCCGGCTCATCGAGCGCCTCGCGCGCCTACCGCGATCGCCGCGCCAGGCGACGGTGCTCTGTGCCGTGGCGTCGATGGTCACCAGCTGGTTCAACTGGGGCTTTGGCCTGATTTTCGCCGCCGTGCTGGCCCGCGCTCTCGCGCGCCAGGTGAAGGACGTCGATTACCGCACGCTCGCGGCGACGACGCTGCTGGGACTCGGCACGGTCTGGGCGCAGGGGCTCTCCGGTTCCGCGGCGCTGCAAATGGCGACCCCGGGGCTGCTGCCGCCGGCCATTCGGGCAATCGCGGCGGGCCAGAATGCGCAAGGTGCGGAGCTGCTTCCGGGAGGGCTGATCGGCCTGCAACACACGATTTTTCTGTGGCAATCCTTTGCCGCAGTGGCGATTGAGATTGTCGTCGTGGCGCTGCTGATCGCGGCGATCACGCCGGTGGGTGCGCACGCGCGGACAGCGGCAGCCCTCGGCGTGGACCTGACAGAGCCGATTGACGACGGCATCGGCCCGCCGCGCCATCCCGGTGAATGGCTGGAGCATCAGGTTTGGCTTTCTGCGGTCGTCGTCGTGCTCGGTGCGGCCTACATCGCGGTGACGCTGGTGAACGCGGAGCACATGGCCGCCGCCATCACGCTCAATCTGGTCAATCTGGCGCTGCTGACGCTGGGCTTCGCGCTGCACCGCACGCCTGCGCGTCTCGCCCGTGCGTTCGCCCACGCGACGCCGTCGGTGTGGGGGCTGCTGCTGCAGTTTCCGCTGTACGGCGGGATCGCGGCGCTGATTGTCGACACCAAGCTGAACGAGCGGATCGCCGATCTGCTGACCCGCATCGCCACGCCAACGACGTTTCCGCCGCTTGTCGCCGCCTACTCCGCGCTGCTGGGCATGTTCGTGCCGTCGGGCGGGTCCAAGTGGGTGATTGAAGCGCCGTACGTGCTGGCCGCCGCGCACCGCTTGCACGTGCATCTGGGCTGGACGGTGGCGGTCTACGACCTCGGCGAGGCGCTGGCCAATCTGGTCCAGCCGTTTTGGATGCTGCCGGTGCTGGGGATGCTGGGCCTGAAGGCGCGCGACGTGATGGGCGTGACGTGGACCGTGTTCCTGGTGATGGCGCCGATTGTGCTGGGCCTCGTGACGGTGTTCGGGATGACGTTGCGGTGGCCGGTGTAGCGCCAACGGAATGCTTCGCGCTCACTTGGCGCAAGCCGCATCCCGCGCAGCGTGCTCCGCATGGCAGGCGTTGGCGTCCGCCAGCTTGCCCACGACTTGCGTGTCGGTCGCGCAGATGAACAGCGCCACGGCTTCACATTGCCAAACCGCCGTCTGGGGCACAACGCAACCGGTCTTCAAGCCAGGCAGGACATACGCGCACAGTCCGTAGCACTGCTGCAGGTCAATCGTCGCGCAATCGTGTTTTTGCTTGTCGCAATCGGTCTTGCAGGCGGTCAACGGCGTCGTATCGTCCGCGATGTCGACCGCGCCGTCCGTGGCCGACGTCGCGTCCTCCCCACCAGCAGGCGTTGTCGCGGTGCGACAGGCGGTGACTTGCGAGCCCATGACCAGCGGCAGCAGAAGAACGAATGTCAATGAAAGCAAGCGGTTCATATCAGACCTCGATAAATGGTGGCTCCGTGCGCAGCCACTCGGCATACGCACGTTGACACGACTGCAAGCGGTGTGCCAATTCGCGCGGGGTTTGCCGCTCACGGTTTTGCCGGGATGGCGGCCTGGAGTGCCGCGCCGGTCATCCGCGTGTGGAGCAGCCGTACTCCACGACTCGGCTGCTTCTTGCTTCGTCCGCGCTTCTTGCCTACGCTCCTCGGGTGGACTCCAAATGAGTCGCGAGGTTGCCATGCGCACGCTATCCATGCTCCTGATCTTCGCCGCCACCGGGATCTTCACCGCCTGCGGCGAGGACACGTCCAGCAACGGCGGGGCCACCGTCACCGACGACGGCGGCGACACGCTGGGCGACGGCTTGCTCGGCACCGATGACGTCGGCACCAGCGACAGCGACGTCAACTGCCTGTGCCAGAAGGACTACACCTGCGTGCCCGGCAACGGCGGCTACACGTGCGTGGCCAACGCAGACGCGGTCGGGGACACCGGCACCAGCGACATCACGGCAGGCCAACTCACCTGCACGGAAGTCGGCCAATGCGTCGAGGACGCGTGCAGCACGGGGGCACAGCCTTGCGGCCTGACGTGTTCCGCCGGCGCCAGCGCGGACGTGCTGACGAAGATCAACGACATCGCCACCTGCGTCGGCCAGAAATGCACGAACGGCTTGTGCAAAGGCAAAGTGACCACGCAGTGCATGAACGATTGCACCGGCACCCAGTGCGGCACGCCGTTGCTCAACTGCTTCGAAGACAACACGCCCGGCGGCAACGGCTGCAACTCGGCGCTGACTTGCCTCAGCAATTGCGACAAGACCGCGACGACCGGCCACTTTACCTGCATGTCCAAGTGCTACACCGGCTTGAGCACGCTGGCCAAGACGCAGTTGAAGGCATTCACCGACTGCCTCGCCACGGGCCCGGGCGGCGCTGCCAGCTTGGCGATGTGCCAAAGTGCGTACACCACCTGCGCATCAGGCGGCACAACCGGCAACGGCGGTTGCTGGGACATCAGCAAGTGTGTCGCCAATTGCCCGGCCAGTTCGGCAACGTGCGCGGGCGACTGTCTCGCCTTGGGCAGCGCGCAGGCCCAGACGCAGACCAACGATTTGAACACCTGCTTTGCCACCGCGACCGACCAGTCGACTTGCCTCGGCAAACTGGAAACCTGCGCGAGCCCGGCCGGCACCGGCAAATGCCTGGGCGTCCAGGCCTGCACGGACGCTTGCAAGAAGACCTTCGTCAACGGCGACGACAAAGGCAGTTGCACCATCGGCTGCCTGCACGCCGCCACCAAGACTTCCGCCGACGCATTCATCGCGTTTTTCGCCTGCGTCATTCCCAACTGCCCCGGCTGCACCAAAGGCGATGCCACGTGCAACGCGTGCTTGACCAGCAAGTGCCAGAAGGAACTGACGGGCTGCACGAGCAACTGACCCAATCGACGGCGTGACAGTTCCGCGACACGCCTCACCGCCCGTGCTTGCAACATGACCATGACAGTCAGAGAATGCCGCCCGCGCCGTTTCGGCGAAGGATCTCTGTGGCGAACGCGCGCGAAACCACCTTGGAACGTCTGAACCGCCTGTGGCACTGGCTCGTCGGCAGGCCCGCGTTTCGCGTCATGGTCGTGGCGCTGACCGGGTTTCTGCTGTCCTATTCCTACAAGACCGTCAACGAGACGTTCCAGCCGCGCTACGACTTTGCGCTGCCGATCGACGACCACATTCCCTTTCTGCCGTTGAGCGGGCTCATCTACTGGAGCTACTACGGCCTGTTCATCGGCGGCGCGATCGTCATGCGCGCGACGCTGTTCACGCGCGCGTGGGTCGGCGTGCTGGTGTGCAACCTCGTGTCCTACACTTCCTATTACTTCTTCTGCGCCCACGTGCCGCATCCGGACATCACGTTCGTCCAGCCGGAATGGCTGAACAACACGTACCGCGGCTTCTATATGCTGGACGGTCCCGGCAACACGCTGCCGAGCCTGCACTGCGCGCTTTCCGGGCTGCTCGGCTGGAACATCCGCAAGCACAACAAGCTGTGGCTGGCGTGGGCGGTGCTGATTGCGCTGTCGACCCTGACGACCAAGGAGCACGTCTTCCTGGATCTGGTCGGCGGCTGGCTGCTGGCGGCGATTGTCCAGCGGACGATTGTGCGCCCGGAGCTGGACGAGCCCGACGAGCCGGAGGAAAGCCGTTCGCTGGAGCAGCAGTTCGACGCGGCGACGGTTTAGCGGCTATTTCAGATGGAACTGAATCTCCGTCGTGCCAATCTGCACCCGGTCGCCGTCCTTCATGAACACCTTGTGAATCCGCTGGCCGTTGACCAGCACGCCGTTCGTCGAGTTCATATCCGCGACTTCATAGCGCATCTGGTCGATCTTGATGGCCGCGTGCCGTCGCGAGACGGAGCCATCGGCGATGACGATGGTGTTGCCTTGCATCGAGCCGATCGTCGTCACGTCGTCGATCAGCGGGAACGACTCGCCGGCCAGCGGCCCGGCCAACACGGCCAGCCGACCGCGTGTCGGGCCGTCATACGCCGCACGCACCGCCGTTGACGCCGACGCCATGTGCTTGCGCCGCACGAGGAACACAATCAGCGCGCCCAGCAGGCCAATCGCCAGCAGCCCGCCCAGAGCCAAACCCGCAATCTTCAAGTACTTCAGCCAGTTCAGACTCGGCAACGGCAGGCGCACGTCGTTGAACGTCGCCGCCACCTCGGCGCCGTCCTTCATCTTGACCTTCAGGCCGATGTGGTAGTTCGCCTCATCCTTGCCGTTGACCGGATCGCCCCAGTCCGGCAGCTCGAGCCATTTCGCTTTGATGATGTATTGCCTCTTGATGCGCGTCGCAATCGTGTCAAATACCGACGGAATTTGCCCCAGTCCATCCTTGTTCGCCACGTAGGTGTACGCGCCGCCAGACACATTCGCGATGTCCTGCAGCAGCGACAGATACTGCTCATCATCCGGCGAATAGCCAATCGCAAAGATCCGGATGCCGTTCTCCTCGATCTTCTCCTCGACCATCTTCTTCAGCTTCGGCTGCAGCTTGTCCTTGCGCGTTTCGCGGTCCTTGGCGTCGGTCATGATGACCAGAAACCGCCGGTGCGTCGTCGCCAGCTTGCTGTTGGACGCCAGGTTGTCGTTGAAGAAATCCAGGACCTTCTTCACCGCGCTCTGGAACTCCGGCAACAGGCTCCGCTCCCGCGCCGCTTGGCCTTGATTGTTCTCCGGATTCAGGTCCGCTGCCGGCACGTTGTAGTTCAGCACCGCCTCTTTGGCCTGGGTGAACTCCGACGCGAACGAATACACGACTTCGTGCGGCACCGACTCGCGGTACACCACAACGGCGACCATGTCATTGCCTTTCAACCGCTGGATGAACTGCGCCGCGCCTTCCTTCGCTTGCTGGAACGTCCCGTGCTCCTCGCCCTGCCCTTGGATTTGGTAGCCGCGCGACGCATTGAGCAGGATCACCACGGCGACTGGCTCCTGGGCCTGTTCCGCGGTTTGGATGTCCACGTCGGTCACCTTGACGGGCTTGCCATTGGCCAGAATCTCGATGTCGCTGGCCGTCAGGCTTGGCACCGGCGCGCCCTTGGCGTCCAGGATGTCGGCATGCAACCGCAGAAAGTTCTCTTTCGCCTCAACTTCCACGCGATCCAGCGTCACCCGGCTCTCCGCCGCGCGCACCGGCAACGCCAGTACCAGAAGCGCGAACGTCGTCGCCATCTGCGCCAAACGGTTGCGAAACAAGGCCATCGACCACCTCCAGGAGACGTTTGCCTATTCGAGCGCCTTGAACTTCAGTTCGGTCCGGCCCACGCGAATCGTGTCGTTGTCGATCAGGTCTTCCTTGGACACGCGCGTGTCGTTCAAGAACGTGCCGTTGGTGGAATCCAAATCAACCAGCGTAAACGTGCCATTTTCATAGCGAATCACCGCTTGCTTCGACGACAGGTACGGATCGGTCAGGACCACATCGCAGTCGGCGGCGGTGCCAATCGTGTTCTTGCCATCGACCAAGCGGAAATCGCGGCCCTGCAGCTCGCCGTTGCGTGCCACGACCCAGCCCACGCACGGCTGGAACGTGCCGCGGTTGAATTGGCTGACGTCGAGCGCCATCGTGCGATCCTGTTCGACATGCGCCGACGGCACGGCCTCGGCCTTCTTGCGGCTGAACCAACCCACGTCGCCCTCCTTCTTAGCGTCCACTCGTTTCAAGGCGTTCGTCGTGACGGCCCGTCTGGCGGCCTTCACCGGCGCATCCACGGCAGCGTTGAACTTTTGGGCAGCTTGCGTCTTGGCTTTGGCGATCGCGCCCAGCTTCTTGGCATCGGCCGAGCTGACAACGCTGTCGATGCGTTGTTGGCCAAGATTGCGAAAGAAGTCGACAATCAAGTTGGCGATCAAGGCCCTACCCTCGGCACGACCCATGCCGTGCGTGATCGGCGCCAAGAATGGCATTGGATTGGTTTGGTGGCAAGATGGCCCGAGTGTGGAGCGAGCGCAACGTCGGCGGAGGTGGCCGGGTTGAAGTCCGAATCATCCCCAGCAGCGCCTCGGCCTTGCACCGCGGCCGTCGATCTGTTGCACTACCGCCGCGGTGCCGTTGCCGCACCCTTTTCTCCTGCCCCAGACGCCCATGCCATCGCTTGAAGCTCCTGAAATTCCTCGCGGCAACATCGTGCCCATCGGTGGCGCGGAGGACAAGCTTGCCGACCGCGTGATTCTGCGGCGTCTGGTCGAACGCGCCGGCGGCGTTCACGCGCGAATTGCGATCATCCCGACGGCGTCGGAACTGCCGGATACCGGTGAACGGTATGAAACCGTGTTTCGCGAGCTTGGCGTGGCCCACGCGCAAGCGCTGCCGTACCTGACGCGCGCGGACGCGGAGCGCAAGGACTGGCTGGACGTGCTGAACCGCGCGACGGCGATCTTCATGACCGGCGGCAACCAACTGCGGTTGTCGACGATTCTCGGCGGCACGGAAGTGGCGCAGGCGATTCGCAAGCGCAATGCCCACGGCGTGCACGTCGCGGGCACATCAGCGGGCGCGGCGTTCTGCTCGGAGCACATGATTGCTGGCGGCAAAGGCGGTTCGACGCCGGTCGCGGGGCAAGTGACGCTGGCGCCCGGGCTGGGCCTGACCAACCGGATCATCGTCGACCAGCATTTCCGCGAACGCGACCGCCTGGGCCGGCTGATGGCGGCGATTGCCTACAACCCGTTCGTCGTCGGCCTGGGTCTCGACGAAAATACCGCGGCATTCATCGACGCCGACAACGTCATCGAAGTCGTGGGCAACGGCGCGATTACGGTCATCGACGTCTCGCAGCTCGGCTGGTCAGGCATGGCGACCGCGCGCACGGGCGCGCCCGTGGGGCTCATCGGCGTCAAGATGCACGTGCTGCCCCATGGCGCGCTGTTCTCGCTGGTCACCCGCGAGGCGACGCCGCCAGGCGTTCCGGTCAAGAAGCGCGGGCCGAAGTAGCCCAAAAACAGCACCGCCGCCGAAGTTTCCCAGCGGCGGCGGCCCTGCAAACTCGCGTTCAAACTAGCGCTTGCTCAGCTCCACCACATCGCGGGCATTCTTGCCCGTGTAGATCTGCCGCGGCCGACCGATCTTCGCCTTGCCGGCGTTGTGTTCGTTCCAATGCGCCATCCAGCCCGGCAGGCGGCCGAGCGCGAACAGCACCGTGAACATGCCATACGGGAAGCCGAGCGCGCGGTAGATGATGCCGCTGTAGAAGTCGACGTTCGGGTACAGCTTGCGCGCCACGAAGTATTCGTCCTTCAGCGCCGCTTCTTCCAGGCCCTTGGCGATCGCCAGCTGCGGGTCGTTCTTGCCGAGCTTGCCGAGCACCACGTCTGCCTGGACCTTGATGAGCGTGGCGCGCGGATCGAAGTTCTTGTACACGCGGTGGCCAAAGCCCATCAGCCGGAAGCTGCTGTCCTTGTCCTTGGCCTGCGCAACCGCCCAGCCCACATCGCCGCCGTGCGCAACGATGCCGTCCAGCATCTCGATGACCGCCTGGTTCGCGCCGCCGTGCAGCGGGCCCCAGAGCGCCGTGATGCCAGCCGCGATGGAGGCGTACAGATCCGCCTGCGCCGAGCCGACCAAACGCACCGTCGAGGTTGAACAATTCTGCTCGTGGTCCGCGTGCAGGATCAGCAGCAAATCCAAGGCATTGGCGATATCCGCGTCATGACCGCTGCGCGCCGTGCCTGCGAACATCATGTTCAGGAAGTTGGCCGTGTAATCCAGCTTGGCATCCGGCGCGACAGGCGCCAAACCCGCGCCATGACGGTAAATCGCCGCCGCAATCGTCGGCAGTTGCGCCATGAGCCGCAGTTCGTTGAAATTCAAGCCCGCGTGCGTCGCCGCCGTCTCCGCGTGGTAGGTCGAGGACAGCGACAGCACCGCCGCCGACAACACCGCCATTGGATGCGCGTCCTTCGGGAACGCGTTGATGATCGCCGTCACGTGCGCCGGCAGGCCGCGATTGGCCTTCTCCGCCGCCGTGAACGTCGCCAATTCAGCGGCGTTGGGCAGTTCACCTTTCAACAGCAACCAAGCCACTTCCAGGAACGACACCTTGCCGGCCAATTGCTCAATCGGATAGCCACGGTAGCGCAGAATGCCCAGCTCGCCGTCCAGGAACGTCACCGCGCTCTCGCAAGCGCCGGTGTTGCCATAGCCCGGATCAAAAGTGACCGCGCCCGTCTTGTCACGGAGCGCTTGAATGTCGACACCCACTTCTTGTTCACTGCCGACGATAACGGGCAGCGGAAGGGTCTTGTCGCCAACGCGAATTTCAGCAGTGATCGACATGTGAAGCTCCTGAATGGTTCAAAAAGAACCCTGAAAAAGAAATGGCCGTTGTGGACGTGGTGCCGGCAGCTTCCGGCTTGCGGACAAGCGCACGCCAAGTGCACTTGAGAAGCGGCGCATGAAGGAGCGAGTCGTCGCTCTTTTCACGCGGGCGGCACCTTACAGGAAGGTTTTGGGCGAAGCAACCGGGCTGCGTAACGGCGTCGTCACAGAAAGTGATCGCGGTGGGGCGGCTTCCGCACTCGGTTGTGCGGTGGACCTCGACCGTCCCATTCAGGTGTCGCCCGTAACCGTCACCACATCCAACTCCGCCCGCGCCTGATCCGAGCGCTTGGACTTCTTCGCCCAGCGCCCCAGCGCCAGATAGACCACTGGTGTCGTGTAAAGCGTCAGCAGCTGCGAAGCCAGGAGCCCGCCGACAATCGTGATACCGAGCGGCCGTCGCAGCTCCGATCCGACGCCGGAGCCGAACGCCAGCGGCAACGCACCGAGCAGCGCCGCCATCGTGGTCATCAGGATCGGCCGGAAGCGCAGCAGACACGCCTCTTCAATCGCCGCCAGCGCGGACATGCCTTGCCGTTCGCGTTCGATGGCGAAATCGATCAGCAAAATCGCGTTCTTCTTGACGATGCCAATGAGCAGCAGCAAGCCGATCAAGCCGATGATGCTCAAGTCCATCTTGAACCACAAAAGCGCGGCAATCGCGCCGATGCCTGCGGACGGCAAGGTGGAAAGAATGGTGATGGGGTGAATGTAGCTCTCATACAACATCCCCAGCACGATGTAGACGATGATGAGCGCGACCAGAATCAGCAACGGTTGGCTCGCCAACGACGCCGTGAAGGCTTGCGCGGTGCCCTGGAAATCCGCGTGAATGCCCGGCGGCAGGTGCATGTCCAGCTCAGACTGGTGAATCCTCTCGATGGCCTGCCCCAGCGACACACCCGGCGCGAGATTGAAGGAAATCGTCACCGACGGAAACTGGCCATTGTGGTTGACCGCAAGCGGCGAAGCCGACGAGCCGAACTTGGCAATCGCCCGCAACGGCACCTGCGCGCCGGACGCCGAGCTCACGAAGATCTTGTCCAAAGAATCCGGGTTCTGCCGCAAGCCCGGCGGCACTTCCATCACCACGCGGTATTGGTTGCGCTGGGTGTACATCGTCGCGACCTGGCGTTGGCCAAAGGCATCGTACAACGCGTTGTCAATGTCGGACGGCGTCACGCCCAGCCGAGCGGCGGTATCCCGGTCGATTTTCACATCCAACTGCAGCCCCGCGTCCTGCTGATCACTGGTCACATCCTTCAACTGCTTCATGTTCTGCATGCTCTCTTGCATGCGCGGCACCCACAGGCGAAGTTCATCCAAGTCTGCGTCCTGAATGGTGTATTGGTACTGTGTCTTGGCAGCGCGACCGCCGACGCGGACATCCTGCGCTGCTTGCATGAACGTCATCAGTCCGGGAATCTTGCCGGTCTTCGGCCGCAACTTGGCAACGACCTCATCCGCGGTCAGCTTGCGCGGCGGCATCGACTTCAACATCATGAAATTCGTGCCGACATTCGACGTACCCGCCGCCGGACCGGCGCCGATGAACGCGACGAGATGCTCGATATCCGGGTCGCCAATCAGCGCCTTGTTCAGCGACTCCTGGTACGCCTTCATCGCCGGAAACGACGTATCCTGCGCAGCCTGCACCGTGGTCATGATGAGGCCGGTATCCTGCTGTGGAAACAGGCCCTTGGGCACTTCCGTGAACAGCTTGACGTTCAGGCCGATCGTCAGGACCGTCGCGATCAGCGTCGCGATCCGGTGGCGCAGCACAAATCGCAGACCGCGCGCATAAAGCGCCAGCAGGCCGTCAAAACCGCGTTCAGCCTGACGCGACAGCAAGTTGGGCCGCAGCTCCGCGTGCGGACGCAACATCCGCGCGCACATCATGGGCGTCAGCGTGAGCGAGATGAGCCCCGACATCGCGACCGCCGCGCTGAGCGTCACGGCAAATTCGCGAAACAGTCGACCGACGATGCCGCCCATCAGCAAAATGGGAATGAATACGGCAAGTAACGATGCGGTGATCGAGACAATCGTGAAGCCAATTTCCTTGGCGCCGCGCAGTGAGGCCTCGAGCGGCGTCAGGCCACGCTCGATACCGCGGGCGATGTTCTCCGTCACGACGATCGCGTCGTCGACGACGAAGCCGGTGGAAATGGTCAGCGCCATCAGCGACAGGTTGTCGACGCTGTAGTCCAGCAAGTACATGATGCCAAAGGTGGACATCAAGGACAGCGGCACCGCCACCGACGGAATCAGCGTCGCGCGCCAGGAACGCAGAAACACAAAGACGACGCCGATGACCAGAAACACGCTGAGCACCAACGTCCGGCTGACGTCGTTGACCGATTCGCGAATCGTCTGCGTGCGGTCCATCGCCACCTGCATGTGAATCGCCGGCGAAATGGACGTCGCCAGCTGCGGCAGAATCTGCTTCACCCGATCGTTGGTCGCCAGGATGTTGGCGCCCGGCTGTTTGCGGATCACCAGCAGGACGGAACGCTTGCCGTCGACCCAAGCCGCGGCCCGGTCGTTCTCGATGTCGTCAAACACCCGCGCCACGTGATCCAGCCGCGCGCCACCTGGGCCATCCGACGCAATGATCAGCTGTTCGTAGGCGTGCGCTCCCCAAAGTTGGTCGTTCGCGCCCAGCGTCGGCGCTTGCACGCTCCCCACCAGATTGCCCTTCGGCGTGTCCGCCGTCGCGCCGGCAATCGTCGCCCGGACCCCTTCGCTGCCCAGCTGCATGCCCGCCAGCTGCGACGGATCCACCTGCACGCGCACGGCCGGCTGCTGACCGCCGCCGACAAAGACCTGACCAACACCCGGAATTTGCGCGACCTTTTGCGCCAGTACCGTGTTGGCCGCGTCGAAGACCTGCGCCAGCGGCAACGTGTCCGAAGTCAACGCAACAATGAGGATCGGCGTGTCGCCCGGATTGACCTTTTGGTAGCTCGGCCGTGACGGCATGTTGGGCGGCAGTTCCCCGCCCGCCGCGGCAATGGCCGCCTGAACGTCGCGTGCGGCAGCGTCCACGTTGCGATCGAGGTCGAATTGCAGCGTCACCGACGTGTTGCCCAGCGAGCTGGTCGACGTCATCTCGATCACGCCGGCGATGCGGCCGAAACGCCGTTCCAGCGGCGTCGCGACCGAAGACGCCATCGTTTCCGGACTGGCACCAGGCAGCGACGCGCGCACCGAAATCGTTGGAAAATCCACGCGTGGCAGCGGCGCCACGGGCAGCTTGCTCAGCGCGAGCGTGCCCGCGAGCATCAGCGCGGCCGCAAGCAGCGTCGTCGCGACCGGCCGATGGATGAACGGCGCGGAAATGTTCACGGCTTGGCCTCGACGCGAACCGGCGCGCGCGGCTGGCCTTTGAACCAGCGGCCGATACGGTCCATGTACAGGTAGATGACCGGCGTCGTGTACAGCGTCAACACCTGCGACACCAGCAAGCCGCCGACAATCGTGATCCCCAAAGGCCGTCGCAGCTCTGCGCCCATGCCCGTGCCCAGGGCCAGCGGCAGGCCGCCCAGAAGCGCCGCGAACGTCGTCATCATGATCGGCCGAAATCGCAGCAGGCACGCCTGGTGGATGGCTTCGAGCGGCGTCATGCCGTGTTCGCGCTCTGCTTCGAGCGCGAAGTCGATCATCATGATGGCGTTCTTCTTGACGATACCGATGAGCAGGATGATGCCGATGAGCGCAATTACGCTGAAATCCGTGCGGTAAACGTACAGCGCCAGGAACGCGCCGACGCCCGCCGACGGCAGCGAGGACAGAATCGTAATCGGGTGGATGAAGCTCTCGTACAGCACGCCGAGCACGATGTAGACCGTCAGGATCGCCGCGAGAATCAGCAACGGCTCGCTGGCCAGTGATTCATTGAACGCGTCCGCGGCGCCGACAAAGCCGGCGTGGATACTCGGCGGCATGCCGATGGAATCCTGCGTCGCGCGAATCGCCGTCACGGCGTCGCCGAGCGACGCTTCAGGCGCCAGGTTGAACGATACCGTCACCGCCGCGAACTGGCCCTGGTGGTTGATGGCCAGCGGCGCCGTCCGCGTGCTCATCTTGACCAGCGAACTCAGCGGCACCGGCGTGCCCGTCGTCGACCGCACAAACAGCTGGCTCAGCGCATCCTGGGATTTCGCCATCGACGGCGTGACTTCCAGAATCACCCGATACAGGTTGAGTTGGGTAAAAATAATCGACACTTGACGCTGACCAAAAGCGTCGTACAGCGTGTCGTCGATCGCTTGCGGCGACACGCCCAGCCGCGCCGCCGTGTCGCGGTCAATCGTCAGCGTCACTTCCAGCCCGGCATTTTCCTGATCGCTCGCCACATCGCGAATCGTCTTCACCTCGCGCAGGCCGTCAACCAGCCGCGGCGCCCAGATCGCCAGTTCATCCGGGTCGGAATCCTCCAGCGTGTACTGGAACTGAGTGCGACCGGCGCGGCTGTCGATCTGCAGGTCCTGAACCGCCTGCAGGTACACGGCAATGCCGCTGACCTCCGCCAATTTCGGCCGCAAGCGCGCCATGATTTCGTCCGCGCTCGCCTGGCGCTTGTCGCGCGGTTTCAAGGTAATCGCCAGCCGACCGCTGTTCGTCGTCGCATTCGTGCCATCCGAACCGATGAACGACGTCAGCCCCGCCACATCCGGATCCTGCAGCACGACATCGGCGAGGTTGCGCTGCAGGTCCATCATGTGCGGAAACGACACGTCTGCCGCCGCTTCCGTCACGCCCAGCAGCGAACCGGTGTCCTGCTGCGGAAAGAAGCCTTTCGGCACTTCAATCGCCATCCACGCCGTCAACGCCAGCGTCGCCAGCGTCGCCAGCAGCGTGATGACCTGATGACGCAGCACCCAGCGCACGCCCAAATCGTAGACGTGGAGCGCGCCATCGAACACGCGTTCGCTCAGTCGATACAGCCAGTTGCGCTGATTCATCGGCGGCTCTGGACGCAGCAGATAGGCGCACATCATCGGCGTCAGCGTCAGTGAAAGCACCGCGGATACCGCAATCGCGACCGCGAGCGTCATGGCAAACTCGCGGAACAGCCGGCCGATCAGCCCGCCCATGAACAGGAGCGGAATCAGCACGGCGATGAGCGAAACGGTCAGCGAGACGATCGTGAAGCCAATCTGGCCCGCGCCTTTGAGCGCCGCCTGGAACGGCTTGTCGCCGTGTTCGATGTAGCGCGCGATGTTTTCAATCATCACGATGGCGTCGTCGACGACAAAGCCCGTGGAAATCGTCAGCGCCATCAAGGACAGATTGTTCAGGCTGTAGCCCAACGCGTACATGACCGCGAAGGTGCCGACCAGCGACAGCGGCACGGCGACCGCGGGAATAATCGTGGCCCGCACGTTGCGCAGGAACAGGAAGATCACCGCGACGACCAGACCAATCGTGATGAGCAGCGTCTGTTCGACGTCCTCGACGGAAGCCCGCACCGTTTCCGTGCGGTCCGCGGCAATCTTGACCTCGATGCCCGGCGGCAGCGACGCCTCCAACTTGGGCAGCAGCGCTTTGACGCGTTCCGCCACCTCGATCACATTCGCACCCGGCTGGCGCTGCACGTTCAGGATGATGGCGCGCTTCTCATTGGCCCAGCCGGCCAACTGCACGTTCTCCACGCCGTCGACCACCGTCGCCACGTCCGCCAGCCGCACCGCCGCGCCATTCTTGTAGGCCAGCACAATCGGCCGGAACGACTTGGCGTCAAACAACTGGTCGTCGGTCGCCAGCGCGTAATCCTGGCGCAGCCCGTCCAGATTGCCCTTCGGCTGGTTGATGTTCGCCGCCACGATCGCCGCGCGCACGTCTTCCAGCGTCAGCCCCGTGCCCGCGAGCGACTGCGGATCCACCTGCACGCGCACGGCCGGCTTCTGCCCGCCGTTGATGGTCACCAGGCCCACGCCGGACACCTGGGAAATCTTCTGGGCGAGGATCGAGTCGGCGTAGTCGTCCACTTGCTGCAGCGGCAGGCGATCGGAACTGACGAACAGCGTCAAAATCGGCGTATCCGCCGGATTGCTCTTGCTGTAACTCGGTGGCGCCGGCAACGTCCGCGGCAACAGCGCCGACGCCGCGTTGATCGCCGCCTGAACGTCCTGCTGCGCGCCGTCGATGTCCCGATCGAGGGCAAACTGCAGCGTGACCTGCGAACTGCCAAAGCTGCTCACCGACGTCATCAACGCCAGCGACGGCATCTGGCCGAATTGTCGCTCCAGCGGCGTCGTCACCGCGGACGTCATCGTGCCGGCACTCGCGCCGGGAAGGAACGTCGACACCACGATGGTTGGATAGGCGACCTGCGGCAGCGCGGCCACGGGCAACTGCCGGAACGCCATGATACCGGCCAGCAGCAGACCAATCATCAGCAGCGTCGTGGCCACCGGACGGCGAATGAACGGCTCGGAAATGCCGCGTCCGCCAGGCGTCTCCGTCGATCCACGGCTGACGGCCTCGGAAGCCTCAGTCGCGGACGTCGAGTCCACTCGGTCGGCCTCCTGCGGGCGCGCGTGCGGCTCCTCTGGAGTCGCTGTGCCTGACCGTGTGTCCGGCGGAGGAGTCAATTCTGACGCCATTTGCCGCCACCTTTCTCGCCCTTGCCTTCCGGTCCCTTGGCACCCGGCAGCGCAACCTTCGCATCCGGTTTCAAACGGCTCTGGCCGTCGACGACAATTTGCTCGCCCGCTTCAAGCCCCTTGGCGATGATGGCCTCGTCGCCCTCCAGCCCCTGCACCTCGATCGTCCGCACTTGAGCCGTCATGTCCGCGCCGACAACGTACACAAACGTGCCCTTCGGACCGTGCTGCACCGCGACCGCGGGAATCACCGTCGCTTGGGTCCGCAGCGCCACTTGCACGCGCGCCTTGACGAACTGATTTGGCCACAGCGCGTGCTGCGGGTTGGCAAAGATCGCCTTCAATCGCGCCGTTGCCGTCGCCTGGTTGATCTGGTTGTCGACGACTTGCAGCTTGCCCGTCGCCAGCTTGGTCAAGCCGTCGCGGCTGTAGGCATCCACCGTCAGTTCGCCCTGCGCCATGCCGCGCTGGATCGCCGCGAGTTCATCTTCCGGCAGCGTGAACAACACCGCGATTGGATCCAGCTGCGTCACCACCACCAGCCCCGTCGGATCGCCCGGATGCACGATGTTGCCCGGATCCACCAAGCGCACGCCGGTCACGCCGTCGATGGGCGAGACAATCTTGGCGTAGTCCAGCAACAGCTTCGCACTGTCTTCCTGCGTCGCGTCGGCGTGCACCTGCGCCTCCAGCTGCTCCACCTGCGCCAGTTGGTCGGACACCTGCTGGGTCGGCACCAGGTTCTGTTTGCGCAGTTCCGTGTAGCGCGCCAGATTCACCTTGGCGTTCTTCAGCTGCGCGAGATCGCGGTCGTGCACCGCTTCAGCAGCATGCAGCTGGAGCGTAAACGGCCGCGGATCGATTTGCGCCAACAGCTCGCCCTTCTTCACCGGCTGGCCTTCGCGAAAAGGCATGTCGATCAGGCGACCATCGACGAGCGTCTTCACGGTCACGGTGTAGTAAGCCGCGACGCTGCCGATGCCTTCCAGCGTGACCGGCATATCGCGCCGCGCCACCTTGGCCGTCAGGACCGGCGTCGGCCGCTGCGGCTCGGTCGGCTTGCCCAGCCCCGCGTGCGCACCCGCGCTCTCGCCACCCGCGGCTTTCTTGCCACCCAGGCGCTGCCAGAGCAGCCAGCCGCCGGCGCCGGCCAGGCCAAGAACGAGCAGAACCAGAAGAAATCGACGCATTCGCATTGCCTCGGCAGGGTCCAGCTAGGGAAGCCCCAGCGCCGCGAGCAGTTGTGCCCGCGCGGTCGACAGGTTGTAGCGCGCGGCAATCACTTGCACCGCTGCGTTTGTGTAGGCCAGTTGCGTGTCGCTCAGCTCAATGCCGTTGCCCACGCCGGCCAGATAGCGCGCTTCCGCCAAGCGGAGCAATTCCGTGGCGTTGGTCAGCGCGTCGTCGGACGCGACGATGGTCGCTTTGGCCGCGCGCACCGCCAGCCGCGCCTGAGCGATATCCGACTGAATTTGCAGCAACTGCACGCCGTTTTGTCCCGCCACCGCCGCCAGATTCGCATTCGCTTCCGCTTCCTGCGCCTTGGCCAGACCGCCCTGAAAGATCGGCCAGTTCAACGTCGCGCCCATGTTCCAGTTCGGCACGAGGTTGAGCGCATTGACGCCCACGTCGGTCACACCAGCCGTCACCGCAATCGTCGGCCACAGCGTGTTGTGAATCGCCCGCAGCGTCAGTTCCTGCTGCCGACGTTGGCGATCCAGCGCCACCAGTTCCGGTCGCGCGGCGATGGCCTTGTCCAGCAGCGCCTGCTGCGACGCATCCTCACCCTCCACCGGCCGCTGTTCGTCATCGCCAACGTCATAGTCGATTTCGCCCATCAAGCCGATCGCCTGGTTCAGCTGCGCGCGGCCGATGTCATAGGCATTTTGCGCAGAAATGACGCCAACTTGCGCGTTGGACACATTGGTCCGACCTTGCACCAAGTCGATTTCCGGCCGCGTACCTGCCGCCACGAACCCGCCAATTTGCTTCAGATGGCGCCGCTGATTGGCCAGCGTCTCGCGCGCCACGTCCAGCAGCGCCTTTTGCGCGCGGGCCTGGAAGTACGCGCGCCGCGCACCGGCGACCACCTGCAATTCCGTCGTCTTTTCAGTCCACTGCAGCACATCTTCTGCCGCCTCGGCTGACGCCTGACGATCCGCAATCTGGCCGAAATCGTAGACCAGCTGCGACGCCTGGACGCTCACGTTGAACAGGTCATACGACGGCGCGAGCGACACGGTCGACGTCACCGGCACCACAGTTCCCGGTCGCGGCGCAAAATTGCCAGTTGATCTCTGGTATTGCACCAGACCCGACACCTGCGGCAGATAGCCTGTGTGGATCTGCGCCGTGCGCCCCTTTGCCGCTGCCGTTGCCGCCCGGCTCACGCGCAGCTGCGGCTGATTCTCGCGGGCCATCCGCTCGGCGTCGGCCAGGCTGAGCAGGCGCAACTGCGGCGGCACATCCGTCGGCGTTTCCGTTTCCGGCAGCGTGACATGCGGCAATTTCACCTGCGGACGGGCCAACGCGGGCAGCGCAAGCAGCTGGGCGAGACACAGGACTGCCAGCGTCGATCGCCGATCTCCAGTTTGGGTCCGCATCCTGTCGCCTCGTCGCACGTCCGTCAGCCCCCGCGGCCGATCCGGGCCGGGAGTATAGCGCGGTTCCACGCGTTCGGTCTGGCGCGTTACGATTCTTTAACAAGCCTCGTGCTGCGCTTCCCGCCACGACACCGAACACCCACGTCGATCTTCACAGCTTTGTCACGGCCCGCCGACCGGGTGGCCCGCCGCATCCTATCGTCAAAATCGGCCGATGTTTTGCGCCGTTTGCTTGGAGGAGTTATGTCGAAGTTCATCCATTCGCCGTATTGTGTCGTGGTCGCGGACAGCACGCGGGCTCACTATTTCTCCCTGCGTCCAACCGCGCATGCGGGCTCGGCCACCACGGCCGTGGTGGAGCACCGTGCGGATCTCGTGCGTAACGCCCTGCCCGCGCCGAATGCGACGGGGGATCAGGGCGACATCGACTTGCGTCGCGCCGCATCGGGTGGTCCGGGGCGCAATGACGACGCTTCCGACATGAACTGGCAACGCGAGCACGAACGTCAGTTCGCTACGGAAGTTATTGAAACCTGTGCTGATTACTGCCGGGAATGGGACGCGGGCGCGGTCGTGCTGGTCGCGGAGAAGCACATGCTCGGGCTGTTGCGGCAGCGGACCGATCTGCTCGATGACCTGGAAGTATTGGAATTGTGTCGTGATTTGGTCGATCTCGACGACTCGATTGTCCATGCGCGCCTGGCCGCCGCGGGCATGGTACCGGGTACGCCGGCCATGGCGGCGGCGAGACACGCGCACTGACGGTTCACGCCTCGGTCGGCAAATCCGGGTCCCTACTGGCGCATCGCGGTGATCAACCACTCGGCAACGCCATCGGTGGTCAGCGCACCGCCCAAATCCGGCGTCGTCGCTTTGGCCACTACGGCTTGAGCACAGGCCGTCTCGATCGCCAGTGCCGCGTCGGGCTGGCCAAAATCGCGCAGCAGCATCCCCAGCGACAGGATCGCCGCCAGCGGATTCGCCTTGCCGGTGCCGACGATATCCGGCGCTGAACCGTGCACCGGCTCGTACAGCGCGGTCTGCCCCGGATGGGTGGACGACGACGGAGCCAGGCCCAAACCGCCGACCAGCGCCGCCGCCAAATCGCTCAGGATGTCACCAATCATGTTGTCGCCGACCACCACATCGAACTCGTGCGGATGCGTCACCATCCGCATGGCCGCGACATCGGCATACAGCGTCGTCGCCTGGACGTCCGGGTAGTGCGGCGCCATGTCTTTCAGCGCTTTGCGCCACAGACCGTGCGCCGACTCGATCGCGTTCGCCTTGTCGCACAGCACCAGCTTGTGGCGCCGCGTGCGCGCCAACTCAAACGCGTACTTCAGCAAGCGGTCGCAGCCCTTGCGTGTCGCGATCATGACGTTCTGCGCCACTTCATCCGGCGTTCCCGGCTTGAAGCTGCCGCCAATGCCCACGTAAAGACTTTCCGTGTTCTCGCGGACGATCGCCATGTCCAGTTGCGCCGGTCCCACGTCCTTCAACGGACACAGCCGCGCATCGACCAGCTTCACGGGCCGCAGGTTCACGTACAGGTCCAGCCGTTGCCGCAAACCGAGCAGAATGTCCTTGGCGTGAATGTTGCTCGGCACGCGCGGATCGCCAAATGCGCCCAGCAGGATGCAATCGAACTCGTCCCGCAGGCGAGCGAATTCCTTGTCCGGCATCGTTTCACCGGTGCGCAGGTAGCGTTCAGCGCCGAGATCAAACCATTCCGAGGTGTAGCTGAAGCCGAATTTCTCGCCTGCTGCATCCAGCACGCGCACCGCCGCACGGATGACTTCAGGACCAATGCCGTCGCCGGGAAGGAACGCAATTTTCAACATGGTTTGTCTCAGAAAAAGTAGTAGGTAAAGCCCAAGCCGCCGGAGAATTCGCCGCGGGTCAGCGCCAATTCCCAGCTGCTGACGTTGGTGGTCAACGGGTTGCGAACGGGGACGGACGTGCCGGTGCGGTCGGTGCGCCACGGGCTGGGAAAATGCAGGACGGGGCCGACCGCGGCGGCGATGGCAAACGCAGGCGTGAAAAAATACTCAAGGCGGATGGGCACTTCGATCGCGAAACCGTAGCGGTTGCCCAAGTCGTGATCGTCCTGATTGACGTTGGCCCACGCGAAGATGCCACGCACGCCGAGCGTGAGGTTGACGTCCTGCGCCCGAAACGCCGCGTAATGCGTACCAAGCGCCAGGAATCCGGAATGCCCGAATGATTGGCCGAAGTTCAGGCTCGCACCGAAGATCGCCTCCAGACCGACGTTGCCGATCCAATAGCGCCCCGACAAGCCCCCGGGTCGCACGTCGGGCAAGTCCGTCGTGCCGGACAGCGTTTGCCGCAAGCCCACCGACGTCAACGTTTCCTCAAAGCCGATGCCACCCTTGCCATCCACATTGGCCGCAAAAGCCGGCAGCGCCAGACCGGCGGTGCACGCCAGGGACAACAAGCTCAAACGAAGGCAATGGTTCAGCACGGCAATCTCCCGCATGTGGTGTTAGCGCGTCTGACAGCTATCTGCAACCCTGACGCCGCGGGACCGTTGCGACAAAATCCAGTCTGTGATTCCCTATTGCTGCTTCTTCAGGAGGATCTCATGTCGTTCGCGACCCAATTCGAGTTCACGTTGCCGCGCGGTTTCGTCGACAAGGACGGCGTTGTGCATAAGAAAGGCATCATGCGGCTGGCGACGGCCAAGGACGAAATTCTGCCGTTGCAGGACTACCGCGTACAGAACAACCGCGCGTATTTGGTCATTATTCTCTTGTCCCGCGTGATCGAGCAGCTGGGCTCACTCAAGTCGATCAATCCGTCCGTGATCGAGTCGCTCTTTTCAGCTGATCTCGCGTACCTGCAGGACTTCTACCGCCGGATCAACGAGGAAGGCTCCTCGATGGTCAAGGCCAAATGCCCGGAATGCGGTCACGCATTTGAGATCGACACCGGAGGTGATCTGGGGGAATCGTAAGCTACCCCCTGGATCGCCTGTACCAGGAGGTAGCGTACATCGGTTACCACTTTCATTGGTCGTTGGATGAGGTGCTCAACATGGAGCACAAAGAACGGCAAATTTGGGTGCGGGAGATTTCTGAAATCAACAAGGAAATCAATAAGTCTCGCAAGTAGGCCGCGCAATCCGGAGCCTTGAGCCATGGTCATGCCTCGTCCACCTGGCGTTCGCATTGAACGGGTTATCGACCAGCCACGCGGCTTGGGCTTGGTCGAAACGGGTGTGCCGTGCTTCTTCGGCTTGTGCGAACGCGGGCCGATGAGCGAGCCCGTGCGGATCAGTGGCCTTGCGGCATTTCACAGCACTTTCGGCACATTGAACGTGGGCAGTTACCTCGCAGCAGCGATCGACGGCTTCTTCCTGAACGGCGGAGACCACTGCTACGTCGTGCGGATCGCCCACCTGTTTGAGCACGCGCGGGGCGAAATCGCGACCAAGGCCAGCGCACGGCTGCGCGACGCCGACAAGCAGAACACGTTGCTCATCAGCGCCGCCTCGGAAGGCACGTGGGGCAACCACGTGCGCGTGTCCGTGCGGCACACGGAAAGCGCGATTCAGACCTTCATCAGCGTGGACGCCCATGTCGGCGAGACATCGGTCACCGTGAAGAGTACCCACGGCGTGTCGCGCGGCACGCTGGTGCGCATCCACGACGACGAGAACGCGACGTATCGGCTTATTGGCCATGTCGAGGGCCGCGTGCTGCAGTGGTCCGATCGCGAGCCGTTGGAACGGCCCTTTCGCTCCGCCGCGCCCACGCTGATCGACCCGGTGGGCTTCGATCTCCTCGTCGAGACCCATCAGACGCGTGAGGTGTTTCGCGACGTCAACCTGTCCCGCCAGTCGCCGCAGTTCGTCGAGCGCGTCGTCAACGGCGCGTCGCAGCTGATCACGGTGACGAGCCTGGATCCGCACACCGCGGTTCCGGGTAATTTTCCCATGACTATCTGTGATGTGCGCTTGGACGGTGGCACCGATGGTCTGTTCAACGTGGCTGCGCAGGATTTCATCGGTGCGGATTTGGGGCCAGGCAACCGCTTCGGTCTGGCGGCGACCGTCGACTGCGATGAGATCGACTTGCTCGTCCTGCCGGACCTGCCGTGGTGCCTGACTCATTCCAGCGGGTTCAAGACGCAGAAAGACGTGGAAATCGTGCAACAAGCCGTGGTTGCGCAGTGCGAACAGCGGCGCGACCGCGTGGCTATTCTGGACTTTCCACAGAGCACGACGCCGGCCGGTGCGCGCCAATGGCGCCGGCTTTTTGACAGTAGTTTCGCGGTATTCTACTTCCCGTGGCTCGTGCCGTCGACCGGTGGCGCGGCGATACCGCCCGCGGGCCACATTGCCGGCATCATCGCGCGGTGCGATCGGGCACAAGGCGTCTTCCGTGCGCCGGCCAATGAGGTGCTCAACGGCGTCGTGGATCTGGCGCTGTTCCTGCAACCGCATGATTTGGCGGCACTCAACCACGACGGCATCAATGGCCTGCAGGTCTTTGCCCAGCGCGGAATCCGCGTGTGGGGCGCGCGCACGGTGTCGACTGAGCCGCAATGCCGCTATTTGAACGTGCGCCGCACAGTCTCCACGCTCGCGCGGACGATCAACGGCGGTCTGCAATGGGTCGTTTTCGAGCCGAACGCGCCGGAATTGTGGGCAACGATCGAGCGTGACGTGCGCGTGTTGCTGGAGAGCCTCTGGCGCAAGGGCTGGTTCCGCGGTGCGACGGTGGACGAGGCCTTCTTTGTGCTGTGCGACGCGCGCAACAACACGGTCGAGACACGCGAGGCGGGGCAAGTCATCCTGGAAATTGGCCTGTCGCCGCTGCGGCCGGCTGAATTCGTGACGATTCGCCTGACGCAGGAAGTCGACGTTCTGGCGCGCGAGGATGGCGCTTGAGCCGCATCGGGTAGGCATCAGGCAACGGCGCCACGGCCGGCGGATAGTGCTGAGCGTCAGGCGGGAGCGGGTGAACATGGCAAAGCGAAACACGGTTGCGGTGCACCAGAATCCGCCAGAAGCCGTGGCCAAGGAACGACAAGGGACTGGGCGCTTCGTCGCGGTTGAAGCGGCTCGACCGGGACACTTCGCGACCGTCCTGCCCGCCGTCGCCAGCCAACGCGTCCAAGCCCCACCGGACGCACATCTGGCATTGGCGGCCATGGCGATTCCCGGATTCGCCGCGGCCCAAGATGCTCTGGCTGACGCAAAGTCCGCCGTGGACGACGCAATGGACACGGCGCTTGGCTCTGGCGCAGAGGCCTTGGCCGCAGCGGCGGCAGCGGCTACGGCACGTCTTTCGCCGCTCGGCAGTACAACCAGAGACAGACACACGGGTTTTGCAACCAACCGTCAGGGCGATCCGGATATTGCCTACGCGTTTGACATCCAGATCGGCGGCGTCAGCTACGGCATGTTCACGGAAATCAGCGGCTTGTCGTGGAAGGCGGACATCCAGCCGATGCCGGAAGGCGGCAACAATGCGTTCGTGCGCGGCTTGATCAAGCCCGGCAAATTCGATCTGCTCACCCTGAAACGCGGCTGGTTTGCGGCATCCGGCGAGTTCATCGACCTGCTGCGCGGCGTGCTGGATCCGGTCGGCGAAGTGACGCGCAGGAACATCACCATTACCGTACGAGGTCGTAACTACGACGAAATCGGCCGATATGATCTGTCGAGCGCGGCGATCATCGAGTACGAAGGTCCGGCGTTGAACTCGATGTCCGGCCAGATCGGCTTCGAGCAAATCCGCATGGTGTATGACAGCTTTACCTACACGCCCAAGGGCTGAACCGCTCGGGAGTCTTGCAGAAAGTGGCCATGAACCCGGCACAGCACGAAGTTCTGACGCTGCACCACGACGTGCTGGCGCGCTTGGCGCCCGCCGACAACATTCTGGAATCGAAGACCTTTCTCGCGTCGATCGGCAAGGCCGAGCGGATGATGGCGCAATTGCCGGGACTGAGTCACGTCGTCGGCGGCTTTTCCATGCGCGCCTGGAGGATGGCGACCGCAATCGTCGAGACGCCGTTGCTGTGCGCGCGGCTGGGCATGGCGGCCCACCTGCTGCGGCTGGAAGACCTGGCTGAACTGGTGCAGGTGATGCTGGAGGAGACGGAAGCAGGCGACCCGGACTTTGCGCCGGAACACGTGGCGCAAGGCGGTGAACGACCGACCGGGCGGGTCGCGCCGGACCGAACATTTCGCCAGCCACGCAGCTCCCAGCCGCGCAGGCTTGGCGCTCTGGATGCGTGGAAACGGCCTGTGCGGCGCGTGATTCAAGAGGTACGAGCGGCACTTGCTGGGATGCCGACCCGTGCAACCGATTCGTTGACGGGACGACCTGACTCGATGGAACCGCGGGCTGCAGACGTTTCTTTGCGTGGTTTGACGCCCGTCGCGGCGACACCGCAGACGGTCTTGCCGGCGCCCGCACCTTGGGCGTCGTCAACGGCGCTGGATCGCTTCCGGATCGCCGAACGTCAGTCGATCCGCCGCGTGGGGCCGCCGGAACAGGCCGCATGGGCCGCGCGCGCTGCGCCGATTGCACAGGCTGGCGTGTCGCAAGCTCCAGACCGCAACGACATCGCGACAGAGCGGCCGCTACTTGCCGTTGGTCCGAACGAGGTTTCAGAAACCGCGACGTCGCCTCGACACCCGAAGGCGTACGAGACGACGAGTCGGTTTCGACCGCCGGGCCCAACGCCACGTGAGCCCGCGTCCAACCATCGGGCGCTGAACGCATGGGTTGCCCACGCGACGATTTCAGAGGGCACGCAGGCAGTTGCGCGTCATTTTGCGGGCCCTCGTGCGGCTGCTTCCGCTTTCAGCACGGGTGCGCCGACGGATCGGGCGAGCGTGTACGTGGCGGCGATGGCCCCGCGCTGGCAGCGAACGCTTGGCGTTTGGGCCCATGCGGAGGGCGTGGCCCCGACTGCAAGTCGCCCGGTGGACCGGGAGCGTCACAGGCAACGGTCCAGTCGTTTGGAAGCGACGGCGAACCACCAGAACCGCGCGCTTGGTGGCGGTGAACGGGTGACGCTGTCCTTGCCAGCCGCGACGCCGGCCGCGTTCGGACAGGAGCCTCGTGCGATCGATGGCGTCGGCTTGCCGCAAGGGTTGTCAGGCAAATCTGACGAGTTCCATGCGTCTGCGGCCGCGGCCGGTCGTGTCGGCTTGCGGGGGGCTGCCGCGATGCCGGCGTCCGGGCAGCGTCATGGCGGCGAAAATCCGGTTTCCACAGCCCGCGCGGACCTTGCCGGGTCACGTTCGGCATGGCGACCTTGGCGGATGGGCGAATCGGAACGAACTTCAGTTGCACTTGCCGTTGACTTGGCCGCCACATCAGCGGCCGCCGACGCAGCCACACGCCCAACCGTGCGCGAAAAATTCGGTCCACGGGCAAACGCTGTGGCTGGCGCGATCTCCGCAGTCGTTGCGCGCGCCGCACGCGGCATCGCCACGTCCAAGCCGACGCACGGTCTGCGGCAACTCATCCATCCTGAAGCAATTGGACGAGACGTCGACACCGCGCCCATGCGGTCCGCGCTGCCCTTCGGACGGCGAGAGGCACCGAGTCCATGGCCGGTTGAGGCCGCTGGCGCGACGCGACCGCGAACTGCTGCACACGCCAACGATCTTGCATGGCTGCGACCTGACGACGCCGTTGACGACGCAACCGAGACGACAACAGGCGCCAGAACGGCGGCTCGGGCACCGCGCATGCTCGCCGCTGGATCAACTCCTGCGTTGGTTCCGACGGCACTGCGCGCCGCCCTCGCGGTCTTTGGGGAAAGGTCGACCGCGCAGCCGGATGGCTCTGTTGCGGCGGCGTATTTGGCGCGATTTTTTGACCGTCCGGTCCCGGTGGGTGCGCAACATCGCGCTGCGGAGTTGACACATCTGCGCCTGAACGCAGCGGATGACGTCGGTCACGCCTCCCCGGCAGCTGCTGAACGGCACGCTGCACCCGAGGCTGGGCCTGTCTTGCGTGGTGCGGCCGCACTCGAAGCGCTGGCGGCCGGGCCGGCTGCGGCGGAAGCCCTGTTGCGCCACGCCGGACAACGCGAAAACCAGCTTTCTGACGCAGCGCCAGTGCCGTTCAAACCCCGCGCGCCAGCGACTGCTGTGGATTCGGCACGGCCGAAGGGCGCGATTTCGGTGTGGCCATCGGCCCACGTGCACCACTTTTCGCCAGTTGGCCTGGAGCGCGGACGCGGCCTCCTCGCCCGCGGCGCCCGGAGGACCGACCGTTCACCTCTGCCTCGGCGTGCCACAACAAAGCCATGGACCGCCCCACGTGGCGCGTTTTCAGTCGCCGCGGGCTACGGTCAGGCGGCGTTGGGTCCAAGCGAACTGCTTGGACTTCATCCCTTCGATGTGCCTGGCTTTTTTGGCGAAGGTTCCGCGACTCCGAACGGGCTACGCGGCGCCCACGCATTGGCCAGTTGGATTGCCGAGCGACGCGTGGGAACGGCCGTTCGCAAGCCTGCGTCACCCGGGACAAGACCGGTACACCTCGATCCAGCGGCGGCAGTTCTTCCGGCGCATCGCCCAGACCGTGCGGCATGGGGCGACCAGGCGGAAGCGGGCCCACGCCACGTGCCAACGAACTTCAGCTATCGTCCAGCGGGGTACGGCGCGGCCCCACAGGCGACTTTGCTCGAAGGCGGCGGTGCAGCAGCGCACCACGCAGATGCGACAGCACGCGCGACCGGTCCGTCCGCGTCCACGCGCGCCACGCAAGCGAGCCGGATGGCGCGCGTGTTGTCGGTGACCGATTCCCCGACCGGCGACATGTTGCCGCTGATTGCCCCCGCCGCACACGCCATCGTGACCGCTGCCGCCGCGAAGCCGCAGTCGGAGCCTGTCGGCGGGTACGGGCCCAGCGAGGGAACAGCGCCACCATCCGCGCCAAGCCACGGATCTGCCGATCGCCATTTCGGCGACGCTGCGCCGGGGCAGGACGCGGAAGACGTCGACGCGCTCGCGGCCAGGATTGCCCGGTCCGTTCTCCTGAGGATGCAACGCGAACGGGAACGCAGGGGGGAGTATGGCTAGTGGAAACGCGACGGGGCAGCTCGTCAAGGCCAAATTGGATTTTCACGACACGGAACTGAAGAACGAAGCAGGGCTGGAATTTCAGTTCAACCCGACGGAAATGACGTTGAGCAAGTCCATCCTGCCCGTGCCGCAAAAGACCGCGAGCGCAAACGCGCCCGACCAACAGCATGTGACCGGCGGGCCGGCGACGCTGAAGTTGGGGACCGTGTGGTTCGACACGTTCGAGTCAGGTTCCAGCGTTTATCTGAAATATATCAGCACGCTGGAGAGGATGGCGCATGTCGACGAGGACCTGCATCGGCCGCCGCACATGGTGTTCATGTGGGGGGCGAACTTTGGTGCCAAGGTCGATCAGACGCCGACGTATGTCTGGCAACTTGCCGATTTTTCAGTGACCTACACGATGTTCTTGCCGGATGCGACGCCGGTGCGCGCGAGCTGCACGCTGACGTTGCAGGAAGTGCCGCAGAAGCCGGGCAAGCGGTCGAGTCCGGACACCGCGCACGTGCGACTGCTGCAGCGGGGCGAGACGTTGCAGGGACTGGCGGCGGACGAATACGACGATCCGGCGCAGTGGCGGCGCATCGCGGAGGCCAACGACATCGACGATCCGCTGCGTGTGACGCCCGGTCGCCGGCTGCTGATTCCGCCGATCCTGAAGTAAGTTCAAGATGTTCGTGACCACACGGCTGAGGAACCGCCCATGCCCGATCGCTACGCCCCGCAGCTACTCGTCCAGATCGACGGATCCCATCTGCTCCACGCCGACCACGGCGAGACGTTTGATTTGCGCACGGGCACGGCGATCCTGGGCGCGCACGTGGATTTGCGTCTGGACCATCCGGACTTGTTCACGGTCGAGTTCAACATGAAGAAATTCGCCAAGTTTGCGTTGCTCGACGCGTTCAAGCCGGGTGCGGAGGTGGCGATTTCCATGGGCTTGACCGGCGAAGCGGTGGAACTTTGCGTCGGCGAAATCGCGTACATCGAGCCAAGTTTTGACGCGGAACTGGGCTTTCGCACGACGATTTCTGGCTACCACAAGTTGCATCGCTTGACGCGCGGGCAGCGTTCCAGGACGTGGGGAGACGGCCTTCAGGCGACGCAAATGCCGACGACGACGGTGAAACAGCTCATCGACGATTCCAAGTCGCAGCAGGACGGTGCGTCGGACGCGCTGTCGGCGGGCGCGCTGTCGCAGACGTCGGTGAAGCACGACTACATTCCGCAGCTCAACGTCAGCGATTTTGAGTTCTTGCGCGCGATCGGTGCGGGCATCGAGTTCAAGGCGGATCCGACCGGCAAGCAGGACGTGCAGTTCATCAGGCCTGACGCCCACGCGACGCCGGTCTCCAAGCTGTCCTGGGATCGGCCGCAGCCGGGCGACAAGACCGGCGGGCTGGTGTTGTCGGCGCAGCTTCGCCTGTCGACCGTGCAGCAGTATTCCAGTGTGGAAGTGAGGAGTTGGGATTTCAAGACGAAGAAGAATATTGTGGCGAACGTCTCCGCTTCGACCTATGCATTTGCCGGTGAATCGGGTGCGGACGCGGCCAGCAAGGCGCTGTATGGCAAGGCTTCGTCGGGCCGCAAGTACGTCGTCGTCGACCAGCCGGTGAATTCCAAGGAAGAGGCACAGGCGCTTGCGCAAGCGTTGTTCGACCAATTCAGCATGGATTTTCTGACCGGCGAACTGACGGTCCAGGGCGACCCGAAGTTGGCCCCCGGCAAGACCGTCGAATTGGTCGGCTTCGGCAAGGCGTTCACCGGCATCTACCTCATCACGTCGGCCACGCACGTTTACCGACCGACGGAAGGCTACCGCACGACCATCAGCATTTCGCGCAACGTCAAAGGCGTCTGAACGATGGTTGACAGGCTCCTCCACGGACGGCGATGCTTAGCGTGGCAACCGGAGGGAAGTGTGCAGCCCGGCGACTTGGACCAGGAAGAACTGCTGATGACGCTCGGCGACGTGCTCACCGAAGTGGCGTCCGGTCATCTGGACGGGCACCGCTGCCCCGTTTGCGCCGGTGGGACTCTCCTGTGCGGCGACGCTGATGGCAAGATCGTCGTCGCATGCCGCGCCTGTCGTCTTCACTTTGAAGGCTGGTTGGCTTGACATGGCCCGGAGCTTCCTTGGCAAAGGCATGGCGTTCCCCTTGCGCATCCACGCATTTGGCGCGATGTCGATGGCTGAGGGCGCCGACAACATTGAACAAGGCATGCGCGCCATTTTGGGCACCGCGATCGGCGAACGCGTCATGCGCCCCTTGTTCGGCTGTCGCATCCACGACTACGTTTTTCATCCGAATTCGCCGACGACGGCCGGATTCGTGGCCTTTTACGTCCGCGAAGCCTTGGAAAAGTGGGAACCACGCATCCGCGACGTCGAGGTGAGCGCGGCACCTGATGGCGCTTCCCAGTTGAACGTGACGATTCGCTACAAAATCATCGCGACGAATGAAGATCGCAATCTCGTCTATCCCTTCTACCTGCGCCGTGAGCAGGACCTGTAGCCGACCGGAGTCCCCATGATCCCGAGTCCCAATCTCGACGACCGCACATTTGAGGACATTGTTCAGGAAGCAATTCGCCTGATTCCGCAGTATTGCCCGGAATGGACCAACCACAATCCGTCCGATCCCGGCATCGCGCTCATCGAATTGTTTGCGTGGATGACCGAGATGACGCTGTACCGGCTCAACCGCGTGCCGGAGAAGAACTATCTGGCCTTTCTCGACCTGATGGGCGTCACCCTGACACCACCGCAACCGGCGCGCACGGTGCTGCAATTTGCGATTCATCCGAAGGCGGATCGCGTCGTTGTGCCGATGGGCACCCGCGTGGCGACGAAACCGGGGCAGGACGGCAGTTCCGTAACGTTCGAGACGGACCACGAAATCGTCGTGACCAACAACCAGCTGGTGAAATGCCTGAGCCAGCACCACGACACCTTCGCCGACAATACGGCGTTGTTGGGTCGTGCGCGCGCGGGCGCCCAAGGCCGGTCGGTGGGCGTGCCGATTTGGGCGGGCGTGCGCGCCGTGGAACGCTACCTGTACCTGGCGGATACGCGGCTGGCGGCGTTCCAGGAATCGTCGATCCTGACCCTGCGGACGACCACGACGGCGGACGCGCAGACACCGCTCTGCCGACTGTTGGAGTGGGAGTATTTTGACGGCGAACGGTGGCGGGAGCTGCAACAGGCGTCCATCCAGACTGAACCCGACCAGATCGCCCTGATGGGCCCGCCGCTGGCGCCAGGGCTGACGACTGTCGCGGAGCAGGAAGGTCGGTGGCTGCGCGGCAAACTGTCCGAGGTTCCCATGAGCGCGGCGCAGACGGCGTGTGACCTCGTGCGCATGCGCTTGGAATTGATCGGCGAGGGCGAACCGGCGGATTTGGCGTTTTCAGTTGTGGACAACGGCACGCAGTTTCGTTTGGATTTGCAACGCCACGTGCAGCCGTTTGGCAAGGAACCGGCTCAGGATTTTGCGTTGTACCTGCTGTGCGCGCGCGTGCTGGGGCATGTGGACGCGGAGGTGCGGATCGACGTCGAACTGGCGGATCCGTCGGTGGTGGAGGCGCCGCAACCGAGCAAGGACCTGGTGATCGCGTGGGAGTACTGGAACGGCAAACGTTGGAAGTTGCTGGGTCAATCAGGTATCGGCGAGTTCGACGAGGAAGATACCGGGCTGGATTTTCACGACGAAACCCGCTGTCTGACTCACTCCGGTCCTATTGCGTTTCGGCGGCCGAGGGAACTGAGAAGCCTCGCGTTTGGTGGCAAAGAAGGCCCCTGGATCCGCGCGCGCATCGAACGTGGCGACTACGGCGTCCGCGGCACGTACGAGTTGGAGAACGACCGCTGGATCTGGAAGAACCCGCGGCCGCTGCGGCCACCGACCTTCAAGGGCCTGTCGCTGCGCTTTGCCGAGCAGGAGCACGCGTGTGAGAAGGTCTTTGCCTACAACGATTTTGTCCATTCGGATCTGACGGCGCAGGCCGCCGAGCCGCTCAAGCCGTTTGTCGCGTTTGCGCCGGTGAGCGAGGAAAGTCCGACGCTGTACCTCGGATTTCGCGATGCTTTTGCCCATGAGCGGCACCTGCTGTGGCTGGATCTGGCGATGGGCGAACGCACGGGCGGCAACCTCCGCGCAGGACCGGGCCACACGGGGCGGGATCTGGCGCAAGCAAGCGCCGAGCAACTCATCGCTTGGGAATATTGGAATGGTCGGCAATGGTCGACGCTGAACGTCCGCGACGAAACGTGGGGGTTTGCCCAGTCGGGATTCGTGGAATTCGTTGGCCCGAAGGATCACCGCGCGAGCAAGCGCTATGGCGAAAACCTGTACTGGTTGCGGGCGCGGCTGGAATTCGGTGGCTATGACGAACAGCCGCTGCTGCACGACGTGGTGCTGAACGCGGCGGCGGCGTCCAATCTGACGACCTTTGGCGAAACGGCGCTGGGCTCGTCGAACGGCACGCCAAACCAGACGTTTCACTTCGTCCGTGGGCCAGTCCTGCCGGGCGAGGAAATTTGGGTGCGGGAGCGCGAACGGCCGACGGGACCGGAGTTGGACGCCTTGAGGACCGTGTTTGGCCAGGGCGCGGTGCAGGAGGACGGCCAGCCCGATGGCGTGCTGGTGCGCTGGCAACAGGTGGACAGCCTGTACGAGTCGACCGCCCAGGCGCGGCACTACGTCAAGGATATCGTGACCAACGAAGTGCGCTTTGGCGACGGCATTCACGGTCTCGTGCCACCCAAGGGCGACCGAAACATTCTCTGCAAGCGGTACCAAATCGGCGGTGGCGAAGCAGGCAACGTGCCGGCGGAGAGCCTGACCGTGCTCCTCCAAGCCGTGCCATACGTAGAGCGCGTGCGCAACCTGCACACGGCGTCGGGTGGCTGCAATCTTGAGACCGTGGAACAGGTCAAGCGGCGCGGACCGCATTGCCTGAAGGCCCGTGGTCGCGCCGTGACGGCAGAGGATTTTGAGTGGCTGGCGCTGGAGGCGTCCAACTCGGCCGCGCGCGTGTGTGCGCTGCCGACGCCCGAGCGCGAAGGGGAAGTCACGGTCGTCGTCGTACCGAAAGTGGATGAGAACCATCCAGATTTTCTTGAAAAGCCAATTCCGTCCACGGAACTGCTGCGGCGCGTGCGTCACCATCTGGCCGACCGCAAGCTGTTGTCGACCGTGCTCCATGTGCGGCGACCGGTCTACCGTGAACTGTCGGTGCAGGTCGACATCATCGTGTTGCGTTCGGTGGGTTCGGAGCACGTCAAGCGCGAAATCCAGCGTCGTTTGCAGTGGTTTCTGCATCCGTTGAAAGGCGGCAAGGATGGCAAAGGCTGGCCGTTTGGCCGGCCGGTCTACCGCGTGGATCTGCACCACGTGATTGAGGACGTGCCCGGCGTCGACTTTGTCGACCGGGTGCGGCTGCACGATGAAGCGTCCAAGCTCGAAGTCGAGCAGTTCAAGGTGGCACCAGGCCAGTTGGTGCATTGCGTGCGGGTCGATGTGGTCGAGAAATCGCACGAGCGGATTGTCTAAGTGATAGGTTGCGGGATGGTGGATTCGGGCAACATGCGCGGGAATCGCGTGAAGCAGGCAGAACGGCGCAGCCGCAAGGTGATTGTGCCGGAACTGGCGGGCATGCACGTGCGCGATGCGCAAATCGTCATCGCCCAAGCCGGTTTTGTCGCCGTCGATGGAACGCCGAATGTGCAGATCCGCTACGTCGAAGCGTATGCTGAGGATCATCAAGTCGTCGCGCAGTTGCCCATGCGCGGCCAGTTGGCCGACAGTGCCGCGCCCATTGAACTGCACGTCGCGCGGACGAGTTGGAATCGGTTTCTACCGCAGCTCTATTCGCTGGCGCACGAGGACAATGCGCTGTTGCAGCAGTTCCTCTGGATCTTTCAGCAGCTGCACGATCGCACGACAGACACGATCGACCGCGTGCCGAGCCTCTTGCGGCCGCTGGAAACCGACGCGCAGTACCTGCCCTGGCTCGCGTCCTGGCAAGCGCTGCAGTTGGACGCGGACTGGACGGAGACGCAGAAGCGCCAGTGGTTGCGCGTGGCGCCGTCGCTGTTTGCGCAACGTGGCACGCGTCCATCCTTGCAGACGCTGCTCAAGATGCACCTTGGATTTGATCCCGAAATTCAAGAAAACGTTTGGCCCTTTGAGCCCTTTCGCGTCGGTGTGACATCGGAGATCGGCGTTTCGTCGACCATCCTGCCGCCGCTGAATCTGGCGCACTGCTTCGTCGTCCACTTGCCGGTTCCGGCGACGCACTTCTCCCACGAGCAGATCGTGCGCATTCACCGCGTCATCCTGGCAGAAAAGCCAGCGCATACAAACTATTACCTGACTTTTGCCGCTGCCGACCGGATCGACGACAACGCGCCGTTCCTGACCATCGGCGACGACATCCTGACTTCTGACTCCCAACCTGCCTGAGAGGATCCGATGGCCGAGATCACCGACAAAAACTTCAAGCGCCTGAACTTCTTCCGCGGTTTTCGCACGTCGGAGAAGGACTGGAATGACGGCGAGCAGTACCACGTGGAAAAGCGCAAGCTGCACAACCGGATGCTGCACGCTCCGGGCATCGTCCCGCACGCGCTCGGCGGCTTCAAAGTGTCCGTTCGCGGGCGCGGCGAGTTGGCAGTTGAGATCCAGCCAGGCTACGCCGTCGACGGTCAGGGCAACGACATCTTTCTGTGGCAACCGGAAATCAAACAACTGAACCCTGTGGATTTCAAATTGCCGGCGACCGTCTATCTGGTGGCGCGCTACGTCGAGGAATTGACGGATTTCATCAGCTACAAGGAGAATTTGGATTTCAAGGGACATCGGCGCGTGAGTGAAACGGCCAAGCTGGAATGGACGATGGCGGAGCCGGATGTGAATACCGAGGTCGAGCTCTGCCGCATCGCGCTCAGCAAGGATGTGCGGCGCATGACCGCAGCGAAGTCGTTGCTTGCGCCCGGTGTGGATGAAATCGACACGCGCTTTGCGCCGATTGCCGGCATTGCCGGTAGTTTCCTCGCGCCGCAGCAGGTGTGGCGGCTTTTGGAAACGGCGGCGAAGTCCAAGCGCGTTTACGCCTATCTGTTCCATCAGTTACAGATTCTTCCGGCGGCGGACGTGCTGCATGCGTTCATCACGCTGGAAATGTTGTTGCACACGCAATCGGTGGATTTGCGCAATGTGTTTGACCTGCAATTCATTGTACTCCAACACCAAAACACGCTGATTGAGAGCATTGAAGCGAATCACCCGGCCATTTCCAGCCAGCGCGATTTTGCCAACTACAAAAAGCACGTCGAGATTGCGGTGAAGCGCTTTGACGAGCGGATCTTTGCGGCGGAATTTCTTGACGAATTGCTGAGTTATCAGACCGAATGTGTGAAGTTCATGAACGCGCTGTTCGCCAAGCATCTGGACAGCGCGCCGAAGGTGGCGGAGCGGTCGACCGATAGCAGCGCTGTGGTCGAGAGCATCAAGGTGCGCTCGACGGCGTTCACGGACCAGCTGAGTGTCGAGGGCACGGATTTGGTGCTCATTGACGTTCTGGACCCGTTGGACGCAGAGAGCGAGCGGAACCACGCTTGGCGAATTTCCGGCGAGCGCGACAAATACCGCACACGGCAGAAGCTGAAATACCCCGATGGCGTGGTGGTGGAAGACGCAGGCGTGGCGTTTGAAGGCGGGCAACTCGAATTCGAGGTGCGCAACGTCGAGCCGGGCAAAGACATCTACCTGATTTGGCGCACCGATTACGTCCACGGCGACTGGGAAGCGGAAGTGGAAGGCAACGACCGGCGGCTGAAGAACGCGGTGTGCGCAGGCAGCGATCGCAAATTCCGCTGGCGCAACTGGGTGTACGTGGTGCCAGCGGAACACGTGCGCGAGGTCGCCATGCGCTTCAAGTGGAAGCCGGTGACGGCGGACCGGGATCTGAACGTGTTCAAGATGTGGGCGTATCAGCCGGCCAAGCGAGGGTAGTTCTCCGCGACGGTGACGCCTGCACGGATTCCTGCTAGACTCCCGCGCTCTCGCCGGCACTTTCGCTGGCTTTGCGGAAACCTGTCATGGCCACGTTTGCCGATGTACGGTCCTGCGTCAGCGCTGCTGAGGATCGCCTCGCTTCGCTGCACAGGCATCTTTGACGTCGATGCCAAAGCTGCACGCATCGATGAACTGGAAAAACTGAGCGGCGAACCGAGTTTTTGGCTCGACGCCGACCGCGCGCAGAAGCTCTCCAAGGAGCGCGGCGACTTGCAGGCAACCGTGGATTCCGTGCTGATTCCAGCGGGCATCGTCAAGGACGTGCGCGACATGCTGGAGCTGACGGAGCTGGAAGACGACAACTCGTTGATTCCAGACCTTTTGGCGCAGATCGACGACGTGACGAAGCAGTTGGACGACGCGGAATTCGCGCGTTCGATGTCGGCGCCAACGGATCGTTCGCCGGCGTTGGTGCAAATCAGCGCGGGCGCCGGCGGTACGGAAAGCGCCGACTGGGCGGCGATGCTCATGCGCATGTACGCGCGCTGGGCGGAAAAGCACGGGATGAAATGCGAACTGGTCGACGAGGTGCCCGGCGAAGAAGCGGGCATCCGCAACGCGGTGCTGCGCATCGACGGCGAGTACGCGTTCGGCTGGCTCAAGTCGGAAAACGGCGTGCACCGCTTGGTGCGCATCAGCCCGTTTGACGCCAACAAGCGCCGACACACGAGCTTTTCCTCCGTCTTTGTCGTGCCGGAAGAGGATGACTCGATCAACATCGACATCAACGAAGCGGACCTGAAAATCGACACGTACCGGGCGAGCGGCGCGGGCGGCCAGCACGTCAACCGCACGGATTCGGCGATTCGCATCACCCACATGCCCACCGGCGTCGTCGTCGCGTGCCAGACCGACCGCAGCCAGCACAAGAACCGCTCGTCGGCGATGAAGATGCTGCATGCGCGGTTGGTGGATCTGGAAAAGCGGCGACGCAGCGCGGTGAAAGAAGAGATCGAAGCCGGCAAGCTGGGCATCAACTTTGGCAGTCAAATCCGCAGCTACGTGCTGCAGCCGTATCAGATGGTCAAGGATCTGCGGACCATGCATGAGACGTCGGACACGCGCGGCGTGCTGGATGGTGACCTGGATGCGTTCATGAAGGCGTATCTGCTGGCGGCAGCGAATGGGCCGTTGGCGGTCATGGCAGAGGCAGACTGAGCGTTGGTGCTGGGCTCGCACGCTGGGTGTGAACTGCGGTCGATCGCCTTTGCCCGCGCTGAGCCAGAAATGCGAGAAACAAACGCATCGAGTCGGATTTGAGCCGTTTTGGGCCTTCGAGATTTTTGTCAATCATTACAATCCGCAATACGGACCTGTCTTGTCCTTTGACAGTGGGTTTCGGCTCTGGTAGGTTCGATAAGTTCGCATGGTTCCAGCGTGTTGCGCGACCCCGGCGCAGGATCCACCGCGAACCAGGCCCCACCGCTGATGGGCCCCCACCGCAATTTCGTTTCTCTGGAGCCGCCATGACCCTGCCCCGAAGTGAATCCGTGCACTCTGCGCATTGGCCGTCCCGCGCGTTCCTTCTGGCGTTCGTCGCGGCCGCTGCTGGCTGTGGCACGTCCGCGGGAGGAACCGGCGCCGACGTGGCAGCTCCGGGAGACACAGTGGAAGACGCGCAAATCGACGTGGGACCAAGCGATGCGTCGGGAAGCGACATCGCCGGTGCGGACGTTCTCGACCAGGACGCTCCAGACACGCAAAGTCAGACCGATGCCGCGGGCGACAGCCAAGCGGGCAGCGATGCGGTGAGTGTCGATGTGCCGACCGGCTGTACCCAAAGCAGCGACTGCGACGACGGCAACGCCTGCACCGTGGACAGTTGTTCCGCCGGCAAATGCGTGAGCAAGCCGCTCGATGGCGGCGCGTGCGACGACCACAACGCATGCACGACCGGCGACTCCTGCCAAAGTGGCCAATGCGCGGGCGCGGCCAGCCTGGATTGCGATGACCAGAACGTCTGCACCAAGGACACCTGCGACCTGAAGATCGGCTGCCAACACCCGTTTGCCAACGGCGTGTCCTGCGACGACGGGCAGAAATGCAGCGTCCAGGACGCGTGCTCGGCGGGGAAATGCCTGGGCGTCGTGCCGGCATGCGCCGACGACAACCCGTGCACGGACGACACCTGCATCGACGCGGCGGGCTGCGTTCACCTGCCCAGCGCCGCGACCTGCGACGACGGCAACGCGTGCACCGCTGGCGATACGTGCACCAGCGGCAAGTGCGCGCCAGGCGCCATTTTGGGCTGCGACGACAGCGATCCGTGCACAATCGACAGCTGCGACCTGGCCAAGGGCTGCACGCACACCGCCAGCGACACGTTCTGCACCGACGGCAACGCGTGCACAGCCGGCGACCAGTGCATCCTCGGACTGTGCATCGGCGCGCAGGTGGACTGCGATGACAAGAACGTTTGCACCAGCGATGTGTGTGACCAGAAGCTCGGCTGCTTGCACACGGACGTTCCCGGCCCCTGCACGGACAACAACCCGTGCACCGCGGGCGACACCTGCACGGGCGGCACCTGCGCGGCGGGCGGCGAGCCAGGCTGCGACGACGGCAATCCCTGCACCGTGGACACGTGCGAGCCGACCAGCGGCTGCCAGCATCAAGCGATCGGCGGCGCGTGCAGCGACGGCAATGCCTGCACCACCGGCGACGTCTGCAAAGGCGGCCAGTGCGTGGCGGCCGGCAATCTCGTGTGCGACGACGGCAACGTCTGCACCAAGGACGCGTGCGATCTGCAAAATGGCTGCACCTACACCGACGCCGACGGACTCGGCTGCGACGACGGCCAGAAGTGCTCGACCAACGACGCGTGCTTGCACGGTAGCTGCGTGGGCGTGGCACCCACATGCGCGGACGCGAACCCGTGCACGGACGACACGTGCTCGGACACGAGCGGCTGCGTTCACCTGAACAATGCACTGGCATGCGACGATGGCAACGCCTGCAGCACGGGCGACGCGTGCAAGGGCGGCGTCTGCACCGCGGGCGCCAATCTCGGCTGCGACGACGGCAAGGTCTGCACCCAGGACGCGTGCGACGTGGCGACCGGCTGCACGCACGCGCTTTTGACCGGACCCTGCACGGACGGCAACGCCTGTACCGCCGGCGACACGTGCAGCACGGACGGCGGATGCGCGGGCGGGGCCATCGACTGCAATGACGGCAATGGCTGCACCGTGGACAGCTGCGACAAGCAGGCCGGCTGCACGCACACGGCGCTTGACGCCGCCTGTTCGGATGGCGACGCGTGCACGGTCGACGACCTGTGCGTGAACGGCAAGTGCGGACCGGGCACCAAGTTGTCATGCGACGACGGCAACGCGTGTACGACGGACAGTTGCGACAAGCTGCTGGGTTGTGTCCACAAGGCGACGGACGGAACGTGCTCGGATGGCAACGCGTGCACGACCGGCGACCTGTGCGTGGCCGGCCAATGCCTGCCGAGCGGCAACCTGCAGTGCGACGACAAGAACCTGTGCACCAGCGACAGCTGCGCATTCGACAAGGGCTGCGTGTTCAAGGACGCCGACGGCGTTCCCTGCGACGACGGCCAAAAGTGCAGCGTCAACGACGCGTGCCTGCACGCCAAATGCGCGGGCGTGGTGCCAAACTGTGACGACGGCAACCTGTGCAGCGACGACACCTGCACGGACACGGCGGGCTGCGTGCACCTGGCCAACAGCGTGACCTGCGAGGATGGCACCGCCTGCACCGTCGGCGACGCGTGCAAGAACGGCAAGTGCGCGCCCGGCGTGGCGATCGGCTGCGACGACGGCAATCCTTGCACGCAGGACAGCTGCGCGGCGGACAGCGGCTGCGTGCATGTGCCGGTCGGGTCGGGAACTTGCACCGATGGCGATGCGTGCACGGTCAGCGACGCCTGCCAGTCCGGCCAGTGCCTGGGCAAGGCGGCGACGTGCGACGACGGCAATCCGTGCACCGCAGACGGCTGCGACAAGTCGGCGGGCTGCACGCACACGGCGATCGAGAACGGCTGCGACGACGGCAACGCTTGCACGCAAAACGACGTGTGCACGCAGGGCGTGTGCGCACCGGGCCAGGCGGTCTTTTGCGACGACCAGAACCCGTGCACGGATGACACCTGCGACAAGAAATTGGGCTGTGTCTCCACGGCCAACGACCTGAACACGTGCAGCGACGGCAATGCCTGCACGACGGGCGACGTGTGCAAGGGCGGCAAGTGCGTCTTTGGCGCCGCGCCGGACTGCGATGACAAGAACCTGTGCACCAAGGATTTTTGCGATCCCGCCAAAGGCTGCGACCACAGCAACGCGGACGGCATCCCGTGCGACGACGGCCAAAAATGCAGCGTGGCCGACACGTGCGCGGGCGGAATCTGCGCGGGCGTGATGGCGAACTGCGACGACGGCAACGTCTGCACCAACGACACGTGCCAGGACGGCGTGGGCTGCACGCACTTGCCGAACAGCGCGACGTGTACCGATGGCAACGCGTGCACGCTGGACGACCTCTGCGGCGACGGCGCGTGCATCCCCGGTCTTGGTCAGAACTGCGACGACGGCCTCGTCTGCACCTCGGACTTCTGCGACGTGACCGCCGGCTGCGGGCACAAGAATCTGGTCGGCTTGTGCAACGACGGCGACGCGTGCACGTCGGGCGACACGTGCACCAAAGGTGCGTGCGTGGGCAGCGCGACGAGTTGCGACGACAAGAACCCGTGCACAATGGACACCTGTGACAGCAAGCTGGGCTGCCAGCACAGCGCGTCGCCACAGGCCGGCCCGATCGCGCTGGCCTGTGACGACGGCAACGCGTGCACGAAAAACGACACGTGCGTGGGCACCGCGTGCCAGGGTGTCGGGCTGGTTTGCAACGACGGCAAGGACTGCACCGTGGACTTCTGCGACGTGACGACGGGCTGCCAGACGAGCCCCGTCGGGGCAGGCGTCCTGTGTTCAGACGGCGACGGCTGCACGTCCGGCGACCAATGCGACGGCAACGGCGCGTGCAAGGCAACCGGCGTGACCGTGTGCAACGACAGCAACGACTGCACGACGGACAGCTGCAAGAAGGGCGCGTGCGTCTTTGTCGGCTTCAGCAACGCGACGCCCGGGATCTGCGACGACGGCAGCAAGTGCACGGCCAACGACGCCTGCGTGGCCGGCAAGTGCACGGGCACCGCAGTCGTGTGTGACGACGGCAATGTCTGCACCAACGACTTCTGCGACCCGATCGGCGGCTGCGGCGCGTTAGCCGCCAACAACGGCGCGACGTGCAGCGACGGCAACGGCTGCACAGAGGCCGACACGTGCCAAGCGGGAATTTGCACCGGCGGCAGCGCGGTGACGTGCACGGCGGATCAATGCCATGTCGCGGGGACGTGCAATCCGACGACCGGGACCTGCTCCACCGCTGCGGCGAAGTCCGATGGGGTCACGTGCAACGACGGCAGCGCGTGCAGCCAGACAGACACGTGCATCGCGGGCGTCTGCACCGGCAGCAATCCTGTGGTCTGTACCGCCGATCCGTGCCACATCGCCGGAAGCTGCGACCCAACGAACGGTACATGCTCGGTGGCCACGGCCAAGGCGGACGGATTTCCGTGCAACGACGGCAGCGCGTGCAGCCAGACGGACGCGTGCGAGGCCGGGGTGTGCATCGGCAGCAATCCGGTGACGTGCCCGGCTGACCAGTGCCACATCGCGGGGACCTGCAATCCAACGACCGGCGCGTGCTCCGCCGCCACCGCCAAAACGGACGGCGCCGCTTGCAACGACGGCAGCGCATGCAGCCAAACCGACGGGTGCGTGGCGGGCGTCTGCACCGGCGGCAATCCGGTGGTCTGCACGGCCGACCAGTGTCACACCGCCGGAACGTGCAACCCAGCCACCGGTGTGTGCTCGGCGGCCGCACTGAAATCCGATGGCGTCGTATGCGACGACGGCAACGCGTGCAGCCAGACGGACACGTGCGCCGCGGGCGTTTGCACCGGCAGCAACCCGGTCATCTGCACCGCCGACCAGTGCCATGTCGCGGGAACGTGCAACACGACGAGCGGCTTGTGCCCCACGCCGACCGCCAAGTCCGACGGGGCCGCGTGCAACGACTCGAACGCGTGCAGTCAGACCGACACTTGCCTGGCGGGCGTCTGCACGGGCAGCAACCCGGTGGTCTGCACCGCCGACCAGTGCCATGTCGCCGGCACCTGCGCGTCGGCAACCGGTGTCTGCTCCACCGCCACCGCCAAGTCCGACGGCACGCTCTGTGACGACAATACCGTCTGCACCTCGACGGACCATTGCACGTCCGGCGTCTGCGGCGGCACCGCGCTCAACTGTAGCGACGGCTTCGCCTGCACCGCCGATCCGTGCGATCCGGTGGCGGGGTGCAGCCACATCACCAACAACAATGCCTGCAACGACAACACGAGCTGCACGTACGATGCCTGCATCGCTGGCGTCGGCTGCCTGAACGTGCCGAACACGGTGCCGTGCTCGGATGGGAATGCGTGCACCACGGACGTCTGCACGAGCGGCGCCAGCACCACGGGCTGCAGCAATCCGCCGGTCACCGACGGCACCGTCTGCAGCGACGGCAACACCTGCTCGACCGACGACCAGTGCGTCACGGGCTCCTGCAAGACGCCTGGGCAAATCGGCCTGCTGTGCAACGGCAGCTGCGTCAACGGCTACACCGATCCCGCGAACTGCGGCGCATGTGGCGTGATTTGTCCCCTCGGCTGCGGCGCGGGCGTGTGCAACAAAGTGGTCTCGTCCGCGATCGGTTCAACTGCCTATGGCCACTCGTGCTCGGTCATCAGTGACGGCAGCGTGCGCTGCTGGGGCTACAACCTGTATGGCCAACTCGGCGACGGCACGACCACCAATCGCACCAAGCCCATCATACCGGCCGGCATCACGAACGCGGTGAAGCTGGTCCTCGGCTACGAGCACACCTGCGCGCTGCTGGCAGACGGCACCGTCAAGTGCTGGGGTTACAACACCGACGGCGAAGTGGGCGACGGCACCACGACGTACCGCACGGTGCCGACGACCGTCCTGGGTCTGGCTGGCGTCACCGACATCGCCGCCGGCCTCTACTTCAATTGCGCACTACTTCAGGGCGGCGGGATGAAGTGCTGGGGCTACAATACCGACTACGAGTTGCTCGACGGCACGACGACGAACCGCCTGTCCCCCGTCATAGCGACGAACGCACCGACCGGGGTCGTGGAAATTTCCGCCGGCTATTGGCACTTCTGTGTGCGCCTCACCGACGGCACGGTCAAGTGCTGGGGATACAACTCATACGGTCAGCTCGGCGACGGCACGACCACCACCCGCAGCGTGCCGGTCGCTGTCTCGGGCCTGACCAACGCGACGCAAATTTCGGCCGGTGGGTTCCACAACTGCGCGCTGTTGTCCGACCACACCGCGAAATGCTGGGGATACAATTCCTACGGTGAGCTCGGCGACGGCACCACGACCAGCCGCCCCTTGCCGGTCGCGTCGCTCGCGTCGGCCGGCACGACGCTGGCCAATGTCTCGGTCGTGCGGGCCGGGGCTTACCACACCTGCTGGGGCCTGACCGACGGCACCATGAAGTGCAGCGGGTACAATACCTGGGGCCAGCTCGGCGACGGCACCACAACCAACCGCAGCTTTCCCGTCACCGTGCTGGCGTCCATCGGCAACAACTTCCTCAGCTGGACGCAATGGTCATCGCTCTATTACCACACCTGTGCGGTGATGAGTGACGGCACGTCGAAGTGCTGGGGCTGGAACACAAGCGGTCAAATCGGCGACAACACGACGACAAATCGCTCCTTTCCGACGACCGTGTTGTACTGAACTCGGGGACGGGAACGCCCGCTGACGGTGCCTCGCGAATCCGCATCGCAGTGACGCGGGGATAGCCCGAATCAACCTGACGCATAATACGCTTCCATTTCATGAACATTCAGCGCAGGCCGTTGACGAGGATTCGCTTCGCGGCGACCGTCCGGACACGAATCTGTCCGCGCTGTGCGGAGTTTTGCTTTTTGCAACCGGTACCCTGGAGTTCACCATGTTTGCTCGTTTTCTCGTCACCGCAGTTCTCCTGTCCGTCGTGTCGGCTTCCGCGGCGTATGCCGACGTGCTCGTGCTGGTTTCTCATGAAGTCAAGGACTTCGACGCGTGGAAGAAGGGCTTTGACGGCGACAAGGCCATGCGCAAGAAAGGCGGCTTCAAGGACCTGTTCGTCGCGCGTGACACCGCGAAGCCGAACCTCGTTCATCTTGGCTTCATCGCCCCGAGCGCCGAAAAGGCCAAGGCTTTCATTGAGAACCCGAAGCTCAAGGAAACGATGGAGAAGTGCGGCGTCATCAGCGCCCCGGACATCAAGATCGCGAATTTGGAAAAGAAGTAGCGCCGAGGGCGAATTCGGGTCCCTGCCCGATGCCAGAAGGACGAGCGAAACGGGTCCCAGATGTGGGTTTGCAGAATGGGATTGCTCCGCCCTGTGTGTTTCTGTGTGGACAGCGACACTCACAGACAATTTCCTTGATTCGGCCCAACTTTTTCGCATGCTGACGGAGCGTCTCTGCGGTTCCCCATCCCCAAATGCCCTTGCCACACTCTGAGGAGCGTCTCATGCAGCCATGCCTGCCCCAGAACGAACAGAATCTCAGCAGCCGTCAGCAGGCTCTCGACGCCGGACGCGCGAAGTACACGTTCTGCTACACGCGTTTCACCAACGTTGCCATGGTTCCCGTTTTGCCCGATGGCGAAAGTCCCGGGGCAGAATGGCTCGCGCTGATCGCCGAAAAGGGCTTTCACGTGCTGTACAACGCCGCGCGCGTCGGGCTGGATTTTCAGCCTGCCCACAAGAAAGAAGCGTTCGCCGCCAAGGTGTGGCACTTCCTCCAGACCGACGTCGCCGACGTGCCCGCAGTGCTTGCCCGCGACAGCCGTGAAATCGCAGAAGGCTTGGACAAGAATACGCGCCAACTGATTGAGACTGCTCGTGATTTGACCGCTGGCGGCATTCACGTCTTCATCAACCAGATGACCGACCGGATGCTGCACGGCGAGGTGTCGGGGCACGCGAAATCGCTCACGGATTTTGACCAGCTGTTCCGCGACATCAAGAAGCCGGAAGGACTGGCCGACTGGCAAACCGACGCTGCGTTTGCGCGCCTGCGTCTGGCCGGCTCGAACCCGGTGATGCTGCGGCGCATGGATCAACCCGATCGGCGTTTTGTCCTGGACAAGGCGCAAGCCGCGGGGCTCCTTGGCGCGGACGATTCCCAGGAAGCGGCGCTGAAGGAAGGGCGGCTGTTCGTGGTGGATCTGACCAGTCTGGACGGCGTTCAGGGCGGCACGTTTCCGGATGGTGAGCAGAAGTACTTGCCCGCGCCGTTGGCGGTGTTTGCGGTGCGCAAGGACAAGCGCTTCGTGCCGCTGGGCATCCGGTGCCGGCCCGAACAGCGCTTGTGGACGCCGCTGGACGGGAAGATGTGGACGTTGGCGCGCAGCAGCTACAACACGGCCGATGGCAACGTGCATCAGGCGGTCAGTCACCTGGCGACGACGCACCTGGTCATGGAAGCGGTGATTCTGGTGATGCGCCGCCAGGTCGCGCCGTGGCATCCGGTGCGCGTCCTGCTGGAACCGCACTTCCTGGGCACGCTGAATATCAACGACGCGGCGGACACGTCGCTCTGCCGGCCCCAAGGCGGCGTGGACGCGGTGCTTTCCGGGCCGATTGCGGTCAGTCGCGCGACGGCTGAGGCGGGCGTCACGAATTGGAAGTTCAACGGCAGCATGCTGCCGGTCTGGCTGAAGAGTCGTGGTCTGGATGGCGAGCAACTGGTTGACTATCCGTACCGCGACGATGCGCTGCTGCTGTGGCCGGCGATCCGCACCTGGGTCGGCGAGTACCTCAGCTTGTATTACCACAGCGACACGGACGTGATTGGCGATACCGAGTTGCAGGCTTTTGCCCGCGAGCTCGGGAGTCAGGACGGCGGTCGCATCAGCGATTTTGGCGAGCCGACTGGCAGCGTGCAAACGCTGGAGTACCTGACGAGCGCCGTGGCCCACATCATCTTCACGGCGGCCGTTCAGCACGGCGCGGTCAATTTTCCGCAGTACGATGTGATGTCATTCGCGGCGAACTACCCGCTCGCTTCCTACGCCGAGGTTGCCGACCAGCCGGTCGCGAACCCCGACGCCGCCCTGCTCGCCCAACTGCCGCCGCTGGACATGGCGCTGTTCCAGTTGGAGTTGGGCTATCTGCTCGGCTCAACCCGCTTCGGTGTGATGGGCGACTACGACGCGTTTGCCGACGAGCGCGTCGCACCACTCTTGGCCAAATTCCGCCACGTTCTCTCGGCGATTGAGTCGCAAATCGTCGACCGCAACAGCACGCGCACACCGTACACGACGCTGATGCCCGGGCTTTTGACCCAGAGTATCAACATTTGACGCACGCGACCGAATTTGCGGGGAGGTTTCATGCTCAAGAAAGTCCAACTCTGGCTCTACGCTTACTGCTACACGACGATTTTGGTCATCGTGCTGTCGTTCCTGAAACGGCTGCGCATGTCGCACAACAATGGCACGACCGCCGTCGGCAAGATCACCATCGTCGACAATCCCGCGTTTCCGCCGCATCCGTTCTTCGCGCCGGGCCGTGAATTCGCCTGCCGTTTGCGCCACGCGTCGGTTTCCTATGACGACGACACGATCCTGCAAGTACGTGCTGCATCTTTGAAATTCGCAGATTCCTTCTGGGAGAGTCCGTTGGATTTGGAGATGAACACCGGCGGCATTTCGCTCTTTTGGTCCGCGCGGAATTTCCTGTTTTTCTTTACTTGCCAAGGCATGGTCAACGGTTTGGCGTTTTCAACCTATTACGACAAGTATCCCGTCGGCCTGCAAGCGGGCAAAGAGGGCATTCGCCGCTATCCCAGTACTTTCGCACAGATGTACTATCACACCCAGACGGTGCAGTTCTTCATTGGCAACGACGGCGTCAAGCGCTATGCCAAATTCCGCTTGGCTCCGGCGAATTTGGGACCGGAGACTGGCTTGATTCCCATGGCCGAGTTGGCGAATCGCTGGGTGGAAACGGCGAAGCCCGGCGAGACGTTGAGCCAGAATTACTTGAAAGAGGAATACGCCGCACGGATCGCCGCAGGGCCGGTGCGCTATGTGCTGCAGATTCAGATTCACACGCCGGCGCCGACCGATACCGACGAGGTGTTCAACTGTTCCGTGGCTTGGGACGAGGCGACCCATCCATTCCTGGATGTCGCGCACGTCGCCGTGGATCGGCTGATGACGCTGGACGAGAATAACTTGATGCGTTTTGCCGTGAACCACTGCCCGCCGTCGCTCGGGATGATTCCGGCTGCGTCGATCGACGACTACAACTCGATCAACTACATGCGTGCCGCGTCGCAGGCTGCCAAGTCTTCGCGCCTGTTTTTCTACAAGATTTTCGGCTTGCCCGCGCCGGTTCCCGACGCCCGGTCCACGCCCACGACCTGAATCGGCGTGAGAAGTGTGCCTGCGGACGAGCCTGATGCCAGGCGCGTCTGCGCAACCCGGGAGTCTGGAATGAACGCAGTCCTGCTTGGTTACCGCCTCGACGACGAAATCTTCCGCAGCGTGAACACGCTCGTCTACCGGGCGCACCGGGAGGTGGGCGAAGAGCGCGTCATCCTCAAAGTGATTCGCGAATTGCGCCCGTCGCCGCGACGGATTGCCGCGTTCCGGCGCGAGTTTGAACTGCTGGAACAGCTGCGCGATGTGCCGGGCATCGTTCGGTCGCACGGCTTTGGTCACGACAACGGCCGTTGGGCGATGAGCCTGGAAGAGAACGGAGGCGTCGCGCTCCGCGAACTGGTCCGCGACAAGCCCATGCCGCTGGAGGAGGCTTTGCGCGTCGCCGAGCGTTTAGCCGGGACGCTGGCGGATATGCACCGCAACGGCGTCATCCACAAAGACGTAAATCCATCCAACGTCGTGTACAACCGCGGGACCGGGCAGTTGCGCCTGATCGACTTTGGCATCGCCACGGTGCTGACCCGCGAAGAGTCCCGCTTCGACGCCGCGCTCGCCCAGCATGGCACCCTGGCCTACACGTCGCCGGAGCAGACCGGGCGTTTGAACCGCGAAGTCGACTACCGCACGGACCTGTATTCGCTCGGCGCCACGCTGTACCACCTGCTCACCGGTCACCCGCCGTTCCAGCTGGACGATCCGATCGAGCTGGTGCACGCGCACATCGCGCGGGTGCCCGATCCGCCGAAGTCGGCCGTGATTCCGGAAGTGGTCAGCCAAATCGCGATGCGCCTGCTGGCGAAGGCCGCGGACGAACGTTACCAATCGGCGGGCGCGGTCCAGATGGATCTCGCGGAGTGTTCGCGGCAGCTGCGTGAGACGGGTCGCGTGCGCAGCTTCGAGCTGGATCGCACGCGGCGACCGATCAACCTCGTGCTGCCGCAGCGGTTGTACGGCCGCGAAGCCGAGGTCGAAACTTTGGTCGAAGCCTACCGCCGCACGGCGATCGGCCCTGCCGAAGTGCTCATCGTTGCTGGCTATTCCGGCGTCGGCAAGTCCGCGCTGGTCCAGGAACTGTACGCACCCGTCACCGAGCACCGCGGCCAGTTCATCGCCGGCAAGTTCGATCAATTCAAGCGCGATGTGCCGTTTGACTCGTTGGCCCAAGCCATTCGTTCGTTGCTGCAGCAGGTTCTGGGTCGGAGCGAATCGGTCGTTGCGAACTGGCGCGCCGATATCTCCGAAGCGCTCGGCACCAACGGCCAAGTGCTCATCGACGTGATTCCGGAGCTCGTGCACATCATCGGCCCGCAGCCCGCAGTGCCGGAACTGCCGCCGGCCGAAGCGGAAGTGCGCTTTGACCACGTGTTTATGCGCTTTGTCGCGGCGATCGCCCAGCCGTCGCGGCCGCTGGCACTGTTTCTGGACGACATGCAGTGGGTCGATCCCGGTTCGCTGCGGCTGCTGGAATCGCTGCTGCGCAACGGCGATCTGCGGCACCTGCTGCTGGTGCTGGCATTTCGCGACAACGAAGTGGCTCCCGGCCACCCGCTGCTGTTGATGCTGGATCGCGTGCGGCACGCCGGCACGCGCGTGTCCCAGGTGAAGCTGGCGCCGCTGGGTTTCGCCGACGTCCAGCAGTTGATCCTGGACACGGTGCAGCGCGCGCCGCACGAGATCGAGTCGCTGGCCAAGTTGATCTATGGCAAAACCGAAGGCAATCCATTCTTTTTGCGGCAGTTTCTGCGCTCGCTGTATAGCGAAAAGCTGCTGGTGCTCGAAGACCGCTGGACCTGGGATATCCATGCGATTGCCGCGCGGAACATCACGGACAACGTCGTGGAGTTGATGGCGGAGAAGCTGCGGGCCATGCCGCCGCACACCCAGATCGCGCTGCGGTACGCGGGCGCACTCGGCGGCGAAATCGACGTCGCCCACTTGGTGATTGCCAGCGAAGTGCCGGCGGCGAAGCTGTGCCAGTGGCTCTGGCCCGCGGTGGTGGATGGCCTGCTGCTGCCGGTGAACGACGCCTATGCGCTGATGCTTGTGAACCTGGAAGCCCCCGAGCTGAGCGCGGGCGACGACGCGGCGGAACTGGCAGATTCCCTGCGCCTGCGCTTTGCTCACGATCGGATTCAGCAAGCGGCATACGGTCTCTGGGGCGTCGAGGAGCGGTCGGCGGCGCACTGGGCCATTGGCACGCGCTTTCAGGCCGCGTGGAAGGGGCCGGCGCTGGAGGAGCATTTGTTTGCGGTGCTGGGGCACCTGATCAGCGGCCGCGCCCATGCCCGAACGGCCCAGCAACAGCGCGATCTCGCGGTCCTGTGCCACCGCGGCGCGCGCAAGGCGAAAGCTTCGGCCGCATTTGCCGCCGCGCGCGAGTACGCCACGCTGGGTTTGGAACTGCTCGGTCCAGATCGGTTTGGCGAGACGTTTGCGCTGGCCATGGCATTGGCCGAAATTGTCGTGGAAACCGCCTACCAGACTGGCGATTTCGCCTTGATGGACAAATGGTTCCAGGCGAGTTGCACGGCTGCGCACACGCCGCTTGAAACGGCCGGGATGCAAGAAATCGTCACCGAGTCTTTCAACGCGCGGGGTCAGCCGCTCGCGGCACTCAAGAGCGCGCTGGATTACCTGGATCTGCTGGGGTTCGTGGTACCGCGCGAGCCTTCCATGGACGACGTTGGCGCCGAAATGGCGCTCGCGGCGGCGGCACTCGGTGGACGGTCGGCGGATCAGCTGGCGCGTGCGCCCGAGATGACCGACCCGGCCGTGCACGCGGCGGTGACGCTCATCTGCAAAATCTACTCGTCCGCGTACGTCGCCTCGCCGCTGGTGTTCATCCTCGTCGCGTTGAAGCAAGTCCAGTTGGTCGGCCGACACGGCAATTGCGCGGTGTCGCCGCTGGTCTATGCGGTGTATGGCTTGCTGCAAGCCGGTTTGGTGAATGACGTACGTGCCGGTTACCAATTTGGCGAACTGTCCAGTCGCTTGCTGGATCGGCCGGACGTCGCGCGATTCAAGGCCCAGGCGCTGCACCTGTTTTCCTGCCACACGCGCTTCTGGCGCGAGCATCTGCGCGCGTGCGCGGACGGTGAGCGCGAGGCGTGGCGTGTGGGTCTGGAAACCGGCGAGATGGAATTTGGCAGCTATGGCGGCCACGTTGCGTCCAAATACGCGTTTTTCCACGGCCAGGAGCTGTCGGGCTTGCTCGGGGAAATCGAGCACTACACCCACGCGATGGGACGCTATCGCAGTGATATCGCTTACAATTCGCACCTGCCCTGGCACCAGGCGGTGCTCAACCTGGCGCAGCCGTGCCGGGAGCCGTGGGTGCTGCGCGGCGCGGTCTATGACCACGAACAGGCGCGCGCGGTGCTGGCGGCTGCGAACGACCGCATGGGCATTTCCAACGCGCTGCTGGCGAGCCTGATGCTGTCCGTGATTTTCGGCCGTATCGAGGAGGCGCTCCGTTACGCCGACGACGGTGCCGGCTTTCTGGACAGCGTGCTCAGCCAGTTCAACCAGCCGGTCTTCTATTTCTACGCTTCGCTTGCGCGGCTGGCGTCGCTGGCGTCCTGTGACGTGCAGACCCGCGCGGCGCGCCTGGAGCTGGTGAACGCGGACATCGCCCGGTTGAGCGGTTGGGCCGAAGCCGCGCCGATGAATTTTGCGCAGAAAGTCGCGCTGTTGCAAGCGGAATTGGCGCGCGTGGAAGGTTGTCACGGCGATGCCCGCGATGCCTACGATCGCGCGATTGAGCTGGCCCGGCAATCTGAGTTTGTCGGCGACGAGGCGATCGCCAGCGAACTGGCGGCGCGGTACTGCCTGGCGTGCGGCCGAACGGTTCCAGCCCGCCACCATTTGCAGGATGCTTTTGAAGCCTACGACCGCTGGGGCGCGGCGACCAAGGTCGCGCAGATGGAGGAGCGGCATCCCGAATTGCGGGCAGCGGCCCAGTCGGCGACGCCGAATCTGCAAACGACGCACACGACGAGTGTGATCACCACCGGCAAGGCGCTGGATATCGAATCCGTGCTGCGCGCGTCCCAAGCGATTTCCACGGAGGTCGTGCTGCCCAACCTGCTGCGGACGCTGCTGACGACGGTCATGCAGTACGCCGGCGCGGAATACGCCGTTTTGCTGCTGGAGCGCGATGGCCGCATGGGCCTCGAAGCGCAGGCGCATTCCGACGATGTCGATGTGAAGTTGCTCAATGGCCAACCGCTGGAATCGGCTGGTGACATCGAGGTCTTGCCGCTGTCGATCGCCCATTTCGTTTCCCGCACCCGCGAAACGCTCGTGCTGGATGACGCCATGGCCGACGCCATGTTTGCCCGCGATCCCTACGTGGTCGCGCGCCGGACGCGCTCCGTGCTCTGCCAGCCGGTCGTGGGCCACGGCCAATTGCGCGGCGCGATTTACCTGGAAAATAGCCTGGCTCCCGGCGTGTTCACCACGTCGAGGCGCGAAGTGGTCGGGTTGCTGGCGGGACAAATCGCCGTCTCGATCGACAACGCCAAGCTGTATGAGAATCTGGAACAGCGCGTGCAGGAGCGGACGGAACAGCTGGAGACGCGCAACCAGCTGATTCGAAATGTTTTTGGCCGCTACATGTCGGATGATGTGGTGGATTCGCTGCTGACCAGTGAGACCGCGCTCGCGCTGGGCGGCGAGCGGCGGACGGTCACCATCATGTTCACCGATCTCCGCGGTTTTACGGCGACTTGCGAGCACCTGCCGCCGGAGCGGGTGGTGAAGATGCTGAACATGTACTTCAGCGTGATGACGCGGGTGATTCACGCCCGGCGCGGATCGCTGCAGGACATCATGGGCGACGGCATGGTCATCGTGTTCGGCGCGCCGATTTGGCGGGAGGACGACGCAGAACGCGCCGTCGCGTGCGCCCTGGAAATGCAGCTGGCGATGGCGGAGGTCAATGCGCAGTTGGCCGCCGAGGATTTGCCGCAACTGTCTATGGGCATTGGCATTCACACGGGCGAATCGATTGTTGGCAACATCGGCTCGCTGGAGCGGGCAAAGTACTCGGTGGTGGGCAGTCACGTGAATCTGGCGTCGCGGATCGAGTCGATGTCGATCGGCGGTCAGGTGCTGATTTCCGGCCAAACGCGCGCGGCGGTGCCGCATGAACTGCGCATCGACGGCGAATACCGGTTCGCGCCCAAGGGCTTCATCGACACCGTCGTGGCGTACGACGTCGGCGCCATCGGCGGGCATTTTGACCTGGAACTGCCGCTGCGCAATACGACGATGCAGCCGCTGATTCGGCCCATCGCGGTGTCGATCGCGGTGGTGGATGGCAAGTCGGTGCGTCCCAAACGCTATCCGAGCACGCTTACCGCGGCAGGCGACGCGTCCGTCCACCTGCTGATCGACGAGGCGATGGAGCCGGGCACCAATTTGCTGATTGAGATGACAGGCGCCGATGGCGGCGTCGAGCGGGTTTACGCCAAAGTGAAGCAGCTTCACGGTGAAGGCGTGGACGCCCACGTGACGTCGGATCGGACGGGACTGGACGCGGCGGTGCTGCGGTCGATGGCGGTGTATGAGCAAGCATAGGCGCCACGAAGGCGGTCGGGCCAGCGCGGAGGTGAGGGGATGATGCAGCGCCTGGATCCGGACCCAACGGCGGTGGTCCATCAACACGCGTGGGTAGACGAGTTGGAGCCCCCGCCGCTGGGGCCGCAGCATGAGCCGAGCGCGCCGGCGTGGATGAAGATTCCGGCGTTCCGCGATCTGCCGGAAGGCGCAATTCGTCGGCTGGAATCGGTCATGGAGCCGCGCTTGTACGGCATTGGCATGACGCTGATGCGCCAGGGCGATCCCGGCGACGGCTTCCTCGTGCTCGATGTCGGACGCGTGCATGTGTCGGTGTGCGACGCAGCCGGCGAAGTGGTGTTTGAGCGCTACATCGACGCTCCGGCCGTGTTGGGCGAAGCCGCGGTGCTGACGGGCGAGCACCGCACCGCGACGGTGACGGCGCAAACGCTGGTCGAAGCCTATTTCGTCGACGCCGAGACGCTGCGCAACCTGTGCGCGTTCTATCCGCCAACGGCTGAGTTCCTGACGTCGCTGGTCGGTGAGCGGCTGATGGCGTCCGGGAGCATCCGCAAGGTCGGAAAGTATGAAGTGACCGGCCGTCTGGGCTCGGGCGGCGTGGCGACGGTCTTTTCGGCGGTGCATCCGCAATTGCAGCGTCCCGTCGCGTTGAAGATGCTGTCGCACGCACTCGTGTTCGACAAGGCTTTTGCCGCGCACTTTGCCAGCGAAGCCCGCCTCGTCGCGCAGATGGATCATCCGAACATCGTGCGGGTGTACGACACCGAGCACGCCTACGGCACGCACTTCATCGTCATGGAGAAGCTGACCGGCGACGTGCTGCAGACGCCCGTCGATGGCGGTCCGGTGATGGCGTGGTCCGCGATTCGGCGGATTCTCGTGCAACTGCTGGAGGCGCTGGCCTACTCCCACAGCCGCGGGTTGATCCACCGCGACATCAAGCCTTCGAATGTCTTCATGACCCGCGACGGCGCGGTCAAGTTGCTGGATTTCGGCATCGCCATGGACATGGATGGCGGCCCGTCCGTGCGCGAAGGCACAGTGCTGGGCACGCCGGCCTATATGTCGCCCGAGCAGGCTTCAGGCCAGCGTCTGGATGGTCGCTGCGACCTCTATTCCCTGGGGATTCTGGCGTACGAGCTCTGCACCGGCGATCGGCCGTTTCGCGGCGAGACGGTGGATGCGGTGCTGCGCGCCCATGTCTACACGCCGATGCCCGATCCGCGGCTGATTGCCCGGGACACGCCCGACGACATCGCGGAATTTATCCTGACGGCGACGGCCAAACATCCGGGAGAGCGCCACATCTCATGCGCCCACGCCGCGGATGCGCTGCGCAACGAGGACGTGCGCGCGGGCGACGAAGGTGGCTTGATGACGCTGGCGGTCGCCTTTCCACCGGGCCAACGCACCGAGGTGGAACGGGTGATCCGCGACATGGCCGCGCGAATGCGGTTGATCCGCGGCGCCCGGGTCATTGTCGGCTGTGACACGCCGGAGGAACCCGTGGAGATCGTGGAGCCAACGCCGCGACGCATCAAACGTCCCACTTCCGGCGCGACTGCCCGAGCCAAAGTCCACCCAGACAACTGAGCTGCGCCGCCCTGCCCGCTCGCCATTTCGCGACTGCGCCGCCGCCGGGTCGGAAATCTCGTTGCCGTTGGCCGGCAGGATCGCTACAGTGTTCCATCGCTCGGCCCGGGGCGGCACCTTGGCAATGGCAGGATTCATGCGTAGATGTGTTTGGTTGCACTGGATCTGCCTGACGTTCGTCGCGTGCAGCAACGCCAAACCCGTCGACGACGGCGCGAGCGGCGCCTACACCGACATCGTGTTCGGCAGCGACGTCCAGTTCGGCAAGAAAGACGCGGCGACCAGCAGCGGCGATGTCGGACCGGTGGACAGCAGCCCGGACGATTCGGGCGGACTCAGCGATTCCGGCGCGAGCGATGTGGCGACCGGCATCGATGCCACCGGCACCACCGACGCGACGCCCGACAGCGCGTTGGACGCCAGCAGCGACACAGTCGCCACGACCGGCTGCGAATTCCCCGCCAATCCCACGCCCGGCGCATCCGGCGCCTCGTGCAGCGGCAACACGGATTGCGACTCCGGCTACTGCGTCGACTCGCCCAACGGCAAGATTTGCAGCCAAACCTGCCTCAGCTGCTGCCCGACCGGCTTTCACTGCGCACAGATTTCCGGCAGCTCGGACTCCAGCTACGTCTGCCTCGCGCAGTTCATCGCCTTGTGCCGTCCATGCAATACCGACGCCGAGTGCGGCGCCATCAACGCCGGCGCGTTGTGCGTCAGTGCCGGTACGGACGGCAGCTTCTGCGGCGGCGCATGCAGCAAGGACGCCGACTGCCCCGGCGGCTACAGTTGCCAAGCCGTGCAGGGCGAAACAGGCGCGGGCCAGCAGTGCGTGCGGTTGAGCGGGATGTGTTCGTGCTCGCAGAAATCGATCTTCGACGGCGCGGCGACGACATGCGCGCAAAAGAACAGCTTTGGCAGTTGCTCCGGTACGCGCAAATGCGCACTGAGCGGTTTGACGGCGTGCTCGGCCGCCACGCCCGCGCAGGAAGTGTGCAATGGCAAGGACGACAACTGCGACGGTCTCACCGACGGCAGCGACTCGGCGGATTGCGTGCAATATTGGAAAGACGGCGACGGCGACGGCGCGGGCGTGGGCGCGAGCCAGTGCCTGTGCGGACCCATCGGCCTGGCCACCGCCACGACCAACGGCGACTGCGACGACGATGCGAAGGCGGTCCATCCCGGCGCGAAGGAAATCTGCAACGACATCGACGACAACTGCAACGGTTTGACCGACGAAGGCTGCGACGACGACGGCGACGGCTACTGCGACGCTGCGATGGTGATTGTCGGTTCGCCTGTCGTCTGCAAGTTCGGCACCAAGGACTGCAACGACAACGACCCGAACGTGCATCCCAACGCGCCGGAAATTTGCGGCAACGGCGTGGACGACGATTGCAACGGCGTGACCGACGACAACGCCAGCACGACGTTCTACCTGGACAGCGACGGCGACGGCTTTGGCAACGGCAAGGTCACGCAATCGTCGTGCGCCAAACCGGCCGGCTACGTCACGGTGGCGGGCGATTGCAACGACAACAACGCCGCTGTGCACCCCGGCGCGGCGGAGATTTGCGACGGCTTGGACAACGACTGCGACGGCGTGACGGACGGCGTGGCCATCAGCGGCTGCACGCCGTTCTACACCGACAGCGATGGCGACGGCGCGGGCACGGGCGCGAGCAGCTGCTTGTGCAAGGCGACCGGCTTGTGGACCGCGACGACCAGCGGCGATTGCGACGACAGCAACGCCGCCATCCACCCCGGCGCGACGGAAGCCTGCAACGGCGTCGACGACAACTGCAACGGCGTGACCGACGAAGAAGGCGCCACGAGCTGCGTGCAGTACTACCCGGACGTGGACGGCGACGGCTACGGCGCCAACGTCAGCGGGCATTGCCTGTGCGCCGCGGATGGCGTGAACACCGTGAAGAAATCGGGCGACTGCGACGACACGAACGCCAAGATCCATCCCAAGGCGAGCGAAGTGTGCAACGGCCTGGACGATGACTGCGACGGCGTCGTGGATCCGCTCAACTCAGAAGGCTGCAGCAACTACTACCTGGACGGCGACGGCGATGGCTATGGCCTGACCAGCGCGGGCGCCAAGTGCCAATGTGCCGCGGCGGGCGTGTACACCGCGCTCCTGGCCGGCGACTGCGACGACACCGCGAAGACGGTCTTCCCCGGCGCGACCGAGGTCTGCAACGGCGCGGACGACAATTGCAACGGCGAGATCGACGAAGGTGTGACGACTCTGTTCTACGTCGACGCGGACAAAGACGGCTACGGCGCACCGGCCGTTTCCGTCGCGGCGTGCAGCGCGCCGCCGGGCTACGTCACGGACAACACGGATTGCGATGGCTCCAAGGCGAGCGTGCATCCGGGCGCGACCGAGGTCTGCAACGGCATCGACGACAACTGCAACGGCGTGACCGACGAAGGCGTCGGCCAGACGTGGTATCAAGACGCGGATGGCGACGGCTTCGGCTCCAGCGTGACCAGCACCGCGTGCAGCCAACCGGCCGGCTACGTCAGCGACCACACCGACTGCGACGACACGCGCGCGTCCGTCCATCCGGGCGCGCTCGAGGTGTGCAATAGCCTGGACGACAACTGCAACGGCGTCATCGACGAGGGCGTGGGCCAGACGTGGTACCAGGACAGCGATGGCGACAGCTATGGGTCCAGCGTCGTCAGCACCGCGTGCAGCCAGCCGGTCGGCTACGTCGCGGTCTCCGGCGACTGCAACGACGCCGTGGCCAGCACGCATCCTGGCGCCACGGAGGTCTGCAACGGCGTGGACGACAACTGCAACGGCCAGACCGACGAAGGCGTGAAGCTGAACTTCTATCTGGACTTTGACGGCGACAAGTACGGCGATACCAGCCAGTTGATCCAGGCCTGCAGCGCGCCGGCCGGCTACGTCAGCGACCACACCGACTGCGACGACACGCGCGCGTACGTGCACCCGGGCGCGGCGGAGGTCTGCAACGGCTTGGATGACAACTGCAACGGCGCGATCGACGAGGGCGTCACGACCACCTACTATTTGGACAACGACACGGACGGCTTCGGCTCCGGCACGACGCAAAAGGCGTGCAGTCAACCCGCGGGCTACGTCCTGGTCGGCGGCGACTGCAACGACAGCAACGCCGCCATCCATCCCGGCGCCACCGAGGTCTGCGACGGCGTGGACAACAACTGCAACGGCCAAATCGACGAAGGGGTGACGACAACCTACTACCAGGACGCGGACGGCGACACGTTCGGCAGCCCGTTGGTGCCCAAGGTCGCGTGCACGCAGCCAGCCGGCTATGTGACGAACAACCTCGACTGCAACGACGGCAACGCGGCGATCAGTCCGCTCGCAACAGAACTTTGCGGCGCCGCGAGCGCGCCCAACGGGATCGATGAGAACTGCAATGGCGTGACGGATGAGACGTGTACGGCGCCGGCTTGTTCAGGTTCTTCGGTCCTTCAAGACTTCACGGACAAAAAGGGCGGGCACGGTTGGAGCCTCGGCAACGGCTGGGTGGACGGTGGCTCCAACAACGCGTGGGGCGCACTTTGGGCGCTCGTTTATGCGAACGATCCAAGTTCCGGCTACAAGAGCGGCGGAGGCGCGTCGTCCAAGGCGCTGACCGTCCCGGCGGGCTATAAGTTCGTCCAAGTCGACGTGTCGACGTTCAACAACGTGACCGGCTGCAGTTGCACGGACAATAGTTGCTCGCCCACCGCAACCGACACGAGCATCACGCTCACCGTGTCCTTGTCCACCGGCGGCTCGTTTGCACTTGGCCCCTTCGGGACGAGCCAGGATTCAGCCGGTCCCAAGACCGCGAAAGCGCCGCTGCCAACGAACTGGGCCGGCGGCTCGGTCACCGTTACGTTGACGATCTCTGGAGCGGTGAATTGGGACAGTTGTTACTACGCCGGCATTGGCGTCAGCAAGATTGAGGGTGTCTGCAACTGACCCTACCCGACCGCCCGCCACCACGGATCCACGCGCACGCCCGCGCGCGGGCCAAACACAATCGGCTCGCCCGGGCGCGGCTGCCAGACTTCCGCTTGCTCCGTCTGGGCGCGAAGGAACAGTGTCTCCGCCGGTTCCGCCCACGGATGCAGGCCGAGGTCGAAGGTGCCCCAGTGGATCGGCAGAAACGCGCGGGCGGACATCTGGCTGAATGCCGCGAACGCGCCTTCCGGACCCAAGTGAAAGTCCGCCCAGGCTTGATTCCACGCGCCAATTTCGAACAGCACCACGTCAAACGGGCCCAGCGACGCGGCGATGTCGCGGTGTTCGGGCGTCGGCCCGGTATCGCCTGAGAAAAACACACGGTGCTTCGGCCCCAGCAGCGCAAACCCCGCCCACAGGGTGCGGTTGCGATCGAGCGCGCCGCGACCTGAGAAATGCCGCGCGGGCACCGCCACGATCTCCAGGTCGGCGATCTTGTACCCTTCGTGCCAGTCCAGCTCGACAATGCCTGCGGACGGCACGCCCAGCGCTTCCAGGTGCGCGCCCACGCCCAGTGGCGTCAGCACCTTGCCGCTCCAGCCCGGCGCCGCACCTTGGACCAGACGCCGCCAGGTCTCCGCGCAGAGGTGGTCGTAGTGGTCATGACTCAGCAAAATCGCGTCGATACGCCCGAGCTCCGAGAGCTGCAGCGGCATCGGATGGAAGCGCTGCGGACCGGCGAACGACACGGGACTCGCGCGCATGCCCCAGACCGGATCGGTCAGCAGGCGCAAACCGTCGATTTCAATCAGCACAGTGGCGTGACTCAGCCAGGTCAAGCGGAGGCCGCCATCCGGCGCACCGGCGAGACGCTCGCGGGTATCGGTGAGCACGGGAATCGTCGCGCCAGGCATGCGCTTCTTCTGGCCGAACAGAAAATCCCCCAGCATCGCGAGGTTCGGACCACTGGGCAGCACCTGCGTGGACACCGTGTTGTGAAAACGGCCGTCGTGAAACCGCGGCGACGTCTCGATACGCGTTTGACGCTTCTCTTGACGCCGGGCTGTCGGCACATCAACCGCGCTCGCCACGTGTGGATCCGCCGGAGGCGTCGCGTCCGTCATTCACTTCTCCGCGTTCAGCGTCATCAGCGGCTGGAGCCCGTCCAGCCGGCCGGTATGGGCGAAAATCAGCGTCTTTACGTCCAGATGCTGCGCCAGCAATTTGCCGACCAGATCCTTGAGCGTTTGGCGATTCTGCGCCGGATCGTCCGTAAACACCTTGGGCGCCGGCTGGACCTTGCCGTCCGTGGTCGCGCCCGCGCTGTCGCCGAGGAACAGGTCGCCATCCACCCAATACGCCGCGCTGCCAGGCGTGTGGCCGGGAATCGAGAAGACGTGCACTGCGCGGTTGCCAACTTGCACGACTTCGCCGTCGGCCAGCCCGCGCGTCACGTGCACACCGGTCGGCTTGATGGGCATGAACTGGGAAATCAGCCCGTGCCCGCCCGCGCGCCCTTCAGCGAGCGGAATATCCGCCGCCAGCGCGTACACTTTGGCGTCCGCAAACAGCGGCGCCGCGGCCAGGTGATCGCGGTGCCCGTGGGTCAGGAAGATGGCCGTCACGGCGTGGGCATCCAGTTTCATCGCCGCCAATTCCGCCAGGATCGCCGTGCCCTTCTTGTCGTCGCCTGCGTCGATCAGCGCAACCTTGCCGTCGCCGACGTCGAGAATATCCGCGGTCACGAAGCCGTCCTTGACCACGTGGACAAAGCCGTCCACGACGCCGGGCGCGATGTCCGACTTGCCGACAAACGCCGACGCGATGAGGCCGGCAAAGATCGCGATGACCAGCACGACGAGCGCGAGCAGGCTCAAGAGAATCCGTTTCATGCAAACTCCTGGTTTCGGCGGTCGAAGCGGTCACGACCGCGACCGGTCCCATAGCCCCGGTCGACCGCGTTGTCAAAGTGAATGAGCCAACTTACCGCGCGGCGCGCAAACGTTCCGCGCGGTAGTAGCCAATCAGGTAGCCGTTTGGACCGGGTGGCAGATGATGGGCCGGCGGATCCGGCCTGGGCAACAAATTCCGTTCGACCAGAGGCGACAGCGCATAGTGCAGGCGCGCGGCGCGACAGGCGTCGATGACGGACTGCATGTTGCCTGCGCTGTCCGCGATTTCCATCCAGCAGCTCATGCCGAGATAGACAACCAAATCCGCGGACGGCGGCGGCCAGGCGTTGTGCTGATGCGCCGCAATGAGGTCGAGCCATTCGGCCGAGCGGTGGGCCCGCACGAGCGGCAATTCCGGATAGCCACCGAACGCCGCCGTTGGGCTCAGCGCCAGCAGGCTGAAATGCTGGGGCAGCGCGGGCGCCGTCTCCTCCAGAAACTCCCACTCGTCCTGAGAAGCGGAAAGCCGGGTCACTACCGGCAGGCGGGTCGCGAACTGGGCAACGGCGACCAGGGCAACGGCCGTGGCCGCCAGCCGCACCGAGAACCAGGTGGCCAACGCGTCCGCCGCGCGCGCCGCCAGCGGCAACACCAAGGCGACGGGAACGATTTGCACGCGTTCCACGTAAGCGCCGACATTGGCAAAAAAGCTGAGTTCAACAGCGGTCAGCGCACCGTGAACGCCCAGGACCCAGAGCGTCGGCCGCCACAAACCGTGACGCAGCGCCCACACCGTACCCAGCAGTCCGAGAGCGAGGAGGGCCGGCGACGTCATCCCATCGGCGAGCAGCGCGTAGTGGGCAAAATTCGGTCGGGACGGTCGGTGACCAGACGCGCCCGCGTTCGCCAGCAGGTGCGCGAGGAAGAAGGCCGCCACCGGCAGCAGAAACACCCACAGCTGGCGCCGCCGCAAAATGGACTGGCCGGAGAGCAACCAGAATGCCGCCAGCGCGACCGGAGCCAGTAGCCACTCCGGGCGCATTTGCGTGGCGAGCACCAAGCTCAGCGCACACACCGTCAGATGCAACCAGGACGGCCGCGCGAGCCACGCGTGCCACGCCACCACGCTGCCGCACAGCAGCACAAGTCCCCAGGACCAGCTTTCTTCGCAGGCGGAATAGCGCACGTGCATCGGCAGCAAGGCGAGCAGCAGCCCGGTCAGCCACACCGACGGTCGCCAGCCGAACAGCGCGGCATCCAGCGCCATCAGCAGCGGCACGGAGAGCACCGAGCCCAGCAGGTCCAGCTTGAACAAGTTCTCGATATCGCGGTGGTTGAGCAAATGGAGCAGCAGCGCCGGCGCGGAAAGTGCTTCGCCATGCACGCTCGGCAAACTGGGGTCCGTCAGAAAAATGGTGGTGTTCGCGGCGTGGTAGAACTCATGCAGCAGCGTCTGCGGCGCCCAGAGCAAACGCACGATGAGCGCGAGCACCAGCAGCGCGGCCATTCCGAGCATCTGCGGCAGCGTCGGCCGGTGCGTTTGCAACCAGCGGGACAACGCGAGCGCGGCCGCCAGGATCAAGGCCAGCCAGAGAACCAGGATCTCCAGGCGATTGTTTTCGCGCAGCGTTTGCCAAGCGGTCAGGACCGGACGGGCGGCGACACTGAAATGCAGGCCAGACGCGGACGCGGCGGGCACGATCGGCGCTTTCGGGTGCTGCGACCGCCACGGCCCCGGCAAGGCGAGTTGCCCCGCCAGCTTCGTCGCTTCTTGCACGAGCGTGGTCGGCGCCTCGGGCAAGCTGTGCGCCTGGAGCTGCGGCGTCGCACCAGCGACCGTCAACGTCAGCCACCAACCCGGCGCACTGGAGCCATCGTGCATGCGCAGACGCACGCGATCCGCGGAAATCGCCACGTCCGCGACGCGCCACGGCGGCAGCACCACGGCGCCTTCGGTCAGCGGCCCCAACCACTGCAGCACCGCCGGTTCCTGACCGGCGCCAAGCGACCAATTCTGGTCCACGCCTTGGCTCCACGCCGGCATCGCGAGAAACAGCGCCACCAGCGGCAGCCAGCGCACCAGGTGCACGCACAGCGCCCGCCAAATCGTCTGCCGCTTCACGCCCTTCGCAGCCAAAGCATCTCCTGTGCACACGCGCGCACGCCCCAATCACCGGGCGTCGGGCAGTCTGGACTGCCGCGGATCCTCAGTCAAGTTGGCATTTTGGGTCTGATTTTCCAGTATTTCGACCCGCCGCGGCCGCACTTGCTGGCGAAACCCGTCCGGCAAGCTAACTTGCTGGGGGAGGTTTGGATTCCCCATCGCTCGCTACCCGTTCTTGGCGGACGCGACAAACAACGGCTCTACGGTTCTTCTCGTTCGCCATCGCCACCGGCTCCTGCCTGCCGCGCCGCTGCTGCTCGTCGCGGCGTTGTGTCTCGCGCGCCCTGCGCATGGCCAATCGGTCGAGTTGCCCGCGCACGCGACCACGGCGGTGACGTTGCCGGCCGTGATTGACATCATCCAGGTCACCGGCCTGCACCGGACGAAGCTGGCCATTGTGCTGCGCGAATTGCCGTTCGGCCGCGGCGATCGCGTCGATCAGAAGACCTGGGATTTCGCCATCACCCGCCTATGGAACCTCGGCATCATCGGCGACATCCACGCCGACGTGGTCAAGCGCCACGGCAAGGTTATCGCGGTCATCGCCGTGTCCGAACGCTGGACGCTCAATCCACTGCTCGCTTTTGGCATGGGCGGCGGCGTCGGCTGGTTCCGCATCGGCGCGACCGATTCCAACATCGCCGGGCAGTTCCTCGAAGCAGGCGCGCAGTACCAGCGTTTCAACGCTTTCAATGGCTTCCAGGCCTGGCTGCGCGACCCGCGCCTCGTCGGCAAACGCTTTGACTGGATGATCATCGCCGACCAGCTCGTCCGCCCACGCGGCGACTTTGGCGACCGCCGCTTGCGTTTCGCCAGCGAGTTCGCATGGATGAGTTGGCGCGACCAACTGCGCTTGGGTGGCCGCATCGACATGATGCGCACCACGTTCATCCCGCCCGACGGCAGCGACGCCGGCGACAATCCACCTTCGGCTTGGGCGTTCGCGTATGAACTCTCCGCGCGCATCGGCCGCGTCGACACCGTGCGCATTCGCCAGAATGGCGCGTCGGTCGAACTGCGCGCCTCCTACGTTTCGGCGGAACCATCCACGGTGACCCTCGCCGGCAACTTCGGTCAAATCTGGATGGAAACCAATGGCTTCCTGATGGTCGGTGAACGCTGGAATTTCGCTGGCCGTGTGCAAGCTGGCCTGCAAGGCGACGCGCCCAAGCAACTGCGTTTCTACCTCGGCGGCCTGGAGCAGGTGCGCGGCTACATCGACAACTTTTCGCGCACGCCGCGCTATGCGTTCACGAACCTGGAAAGCCGTTTCATCGCACTGGATTCCACTTGGGTCTCGCTGATGCCCGCGGTCTTCATCGATGGCGGCGTGGCGGCGCGCGAAACCGGTGGAGTCCAGCCAATGCTCGCCGCGGGCGCGGGTTTGCGGATCCTGTTCCCGTGGATGGTGGATTCCGGTCTGCGGATCGATGCGGCGCTGCCCCTGCCGGGTGGCTGCGCCGGGACGCGGACGTTTTGTCCGGGTGTGAGCTTGGGGCTGTATCAGTTCTTTGACGGGAAATTGAAGCCGGCGTCGCGCTGACCGGCGGTGTGGCCGGTCCGTCTGCGCCGACGCGTTCGGCCACGCTCGCAGCTTACTGGACTCGCGTCGCAAGAGAGCGGGATTGAACTTCCCCGGATCGACCGTGACTTGGCCGAATCGTCACACCGCGCCCCTTCCGCATCCGCCCATCTTCCTCCACAATCCGCCGCCGCGCCGGGCCCGCTTGCTCCGGCCCCGGAGTTCCCATGTGCGGCGTCATTGGCTTGGTTTGCGAACACTATCGCGCGGATTTGGGCCGCATGGGCGCGGAACTCTTGCGTTCTCTGGAATACCGCGGCTACGACTCCACCGGCGGCGCGATCCAGGGGCACGGCGAATCGGTCAAGCTGATGAAGGGCGTCGGCGCGCCGTCCGCGCTCGTGCACAGCCTCGGCATTGTCGACCAGCCAGGCCAGCTCTTTGCCGGCCAGGTCCGCTGGGCCACGTTCGGCGCGGTCACGGAAGCCAACGCGCAGCCGCACGTCGTGGGCTGCAAAATCAACCTGTACGGCGCGCACAACGGCAACGTCACGAACTGCGACGCGCTCAAGGCGTGGCTGACCGGCGAAGGCCACAAGGTGCTTTCGGACAATGACGGCGAGATGGTCGTGCACACCATCGAGCACGAATTCGCTCTGGAAATCGGCGGTTTCAACGCCACCCGCGACAGCGACGCCCGCCGCGCGGCCATGCGCAAGGCCATCGTCCGCGCCGGCAAACGCCTCGAAGGCAGCTTCGCCGCGGTCATCATCGACCCCATCAGCCGCTGCGCCTGGGCCATCAAAAACGGCTCCAGCCTCTATTTTGGCATCGGCCGCGACGACATCGGCGGCCGGTTCACGCTCGCATCGTCGGATCTGTCGAGCGTGTTGAAGTTTACCCGCGTCGTTGTGCCCATCATCGAAGGCGAGTTCATCGAGTTCGACGGAAAAAGTCACCAGTTCTACGCACTCCGCGATCACAACGTCGCCACGCCTGGCGGGCCCCTGCTCGCCCGCGCGGGTGACGCGATCGAGCGCACGCCCGTGCGCAGCCGCCTGCGCGCCAAGGACACCGCGCTCCTGCCAGGCTTCGGCACTTTCATGGAACAGGAGATTTTTGCTCAGGAAGAAACCTGCCGCAGCGTGATTCGCCTGTTCATGGGCGGCAGTGAAGCGGCGCAGGTGCTCCGGCCGTACATCGAAGCGCTGGGGCAGGAAACGGTAGCGCGCATTCGCAGCGGCATCGAGAGTGTGCGCGATGGCTACACGGACGAAAGCATCCGCGCGGCGTTCCACGCGCTGGTCGACGGCGCGGATTTTCAGCGCCTGCTGGCCAGCGTTCCGGACAACGTGCGCCAGGACGGCATCAACGCGACGGCCGAGCAACTGGCCGAGCGGCTGGTGTCGTCGGAAGCTGGACTGTGCACGGATCTGCTGGGCATGACCCGCGGGCCGGCGGAGCTGCTGGCGGTGCGGCTGTGCGACGTGCTGCTGGAACACGAGGAAATTCGCGAGTTTCACGACGCAGTGCTCGGCTTTGTCGAGGCGTGCCAGGACGCGGAGAAGCGCGGCGGGCGGATTCTCGTGGCCTGCTGCGGTAGTTCCTACAATGCCGCACGCGCGGCGGCGATCTTCTTCAATGAACTCGCGCGCATCGACCTGGTGCCGCTCCTGCCCGGCGAGTTCCGCGAACGCGTCTCGCACACGCTGCGCGACGGCGACCTGATTGTGTCGGTGAGCCAGAGCGGCGAAACGAAGGATTTGATTGATATTTTGAACGACGTCATCGCGTCAGGCCGCGACATCAAGCGCATTGCCCTGGTCAACAACGTCAACTCGACGCTGGCCGAGGAAAAGAGCGATATCGTCCTGCCGCTGCGCTGTGGACCGGAAATTGCGGTGGCGGCGACCAAGAGTTTCATGAATCAAATGGCGGTGTTCTACTGCCTCGCCCTGCGGCTCGGCGAGCGACGCGTCATGAACGCGGCGAACCATCTGCCCGGGCTGAAGAATTGGCGCGAGGATCTGGAACTGCGGCGGCAGAAGTTGCCTGAGCTGCCGGCGCTCATCCGCACGACTTTTGACAGCACGAAGCAAGCGGTTGAAGAGGCTGCGCAGTTGCTGTTCCTGCGACCGAGCCTGCACCTTTTGGCGATTCGCTTGACGGCGCTGGCGCGGGAAGGCGCGCTGAAGATCCGCGAGGTGGTGCTGAATCACGCGGAAGGCTTTGAAGGGTCCGAGTTCAAGCACGGGCCAAACACGATTCTCGGTTTCAACACGATTCTCGGGCCGACGCAGGTGCACACGCTGCTGCGCGCACTGGGGCAAGTGCAGAGCGATTTGCTCAAGCAAGTCGCGGCCAAAGGCCTGGGCGATGCGAGTGCGCAGCGGTTGATTCAAGCGGCGACGGATGCGGTGTTTGCCCCCACGGCACCGCAATTTGCGCTGTCGCTGGCCGAACAGGCGATCTTCGACGCGCACGTCAAACCGGCTGAGCTGATCGCCGGCCTGCGCACCGACTATCCGCTGCTGTACCTGACTGGGCCGGACGAACGCGACGTCAATTTGACGGTTTCGCAGATCAACACGCACAAAATTCGCGGCGCGTTTACCGTGATGATTGCTGAGGAAAGCGCGGACCTGCGGCTGGCGGTGTCCAAGGCGCCGGTCGACAATCCGGACTACCGGTGGGCGTACATCGTGCTGCCACGGACCGATGACGCGCTCATGGTGGCGTTTTCGGCAACCGTGGTGCTGCAACGGCTGGCGCTGCAGATGAGCTTGAAGAAGGCGGCGTGGCTGGATCGGCTGGGCGTGGCGGACCACGGCGTGCATCCGGACGTGCCAAAGAATGTGAGCAAGTCGATTACCGTGGACTGAATGCGCTGAATTGGCTCGACTCGGGCGCGGGCGAGGTGGCAGACATCACTCGTGACCATCCAGGACGGCGCGCACCTTGACCAGCAGCGCCTCAGGGTTCACCGGTTTCGTCAGGTAGTGGAGCTGGTGGCTTGAAATGCCCCGGCTGATCAGCACATCGTCCGCGTAGCCGCTAATAAACAGAACTTTGATGTTTGGTCGGATCGTGCGCAAAACGTCGCTCACCTCTTTGCCATTCTTGCCCGGCATGATGAAGTCGGAAATGACCAAATCGACAGCCGCCGGATTCGCGCGAAACAGCGCTATCGCCTGATCGCCGTCGCCGGCCTCCAGAACGGTATAGCCGTAATTCGTCAGCATTTTCTTCAGAAGCTTGCGCACGACTCTGTCGTCCTCAACCAGCAGAAGTGTCTCGTCGCCGCGGGGTAGCGTGGGCACCGCGTCATCGGCGTCACCAGTTTGCCGCAAAGTGACGAGTGGCAGGTAGATTCGGAACGTCGTTCCTACACCCAGCTGACTGAACACTTCAATCGCGCCATTGTGCTTCTTGACACCTGCCTTACCGGTTGACCTCTACAACCGTCCAGACCTAGAATCTGCCCCGCGGCGTGATGCTGCTGGGGGTGTGTATGAACAAGTTTGCGGGAGTGCTGGAATCTATGCTGAGTCTCGTTGTGAACATTAGTCAAGTTG
>CAIYBN010000141.1 GCA_903924465.1 uncultured Myxococcales bacterium
ACCTGGAGACACACGGCTATGCGTTGATTCACGCGGACGATGTTAATGCGCGGCTGGCTCAAATTTTTGGAGGCGACATGCAGTTCGACGTCATCATCGGCAACCCCCCATACCAACTCGACGACGGAGGATTCGGTGCCAGTGCGGTGCCGATCTACAACAAGTTCGTTCAGCAGGCGAAGAACCTGAATCCGCGTCTGCTGAGCATGGTCATACCGGCGCGGTGGTTCTTTGGCGGCCGGGGCCTCGACGACTTTCGCAAGGAAATGTTGACCGACGATCGACTCCGCAAATTGGTCGACTACCCGGACAGTCGGACCGTCTTTCAAGGCGTCGACGTCGCCGGCGGGATCTGCTACTTCCTTTGGGACCGAGACAATCCGGGTGAATGCGAGGTCGTATCGCACCGATTGGCCAACAACCCTCATTCGGTCGTCCGTCCGCTGCTTGAACCCGGTGCGGATGTATTCGTTCGGCACAACGAAAGCATTTCGATTCTCCACAAGGTCATGCTTGTGGAGACCGGATCGACGGAAATAGGCCTTCCGGATGGCTGTCGCTTCGACAAACAAGTCAGCTCGCAGAAGCCTTTTGGTCTCCGTACCTTCTATCGCGGCCAAGAGTCGAAACAGCAGGAATCGGATGTCCTGGTCCTCCAGAGTGGCGGCAAGAGCTATGCGCCCAGGTCGTCAATCACCGTCGGGCTCGACCTGATCGACAAGTGGAAGGTGTTTACCTCGAAGTCATCCTCCGAACATGCCGGCCAAGTCGATCGCAATGGCATGCGCCGTGTCTTGTCGCTCTCCGGCTTGCTGCCGCCGAAGTCGGTTGTGACCGAAACGTACGTTTTGCTCGGCTGCTACGACACGAAACGCGAGGCCGAAAACTGCTTTTCCTATGTAACCTCAAGGTTTTTTCGCTTCCTGATTGCAACTCGGTCGTCGGCCCAGGACCTTCCGCGTTCGGCTTACGCGTTTGTCCCACTGCAGGATTTCTCGCGCCGGTGGGATGACACGGCGCTCTACGCCAAGTACGGGCTCACGCAGGACGAGATTGTTTTCGTCGAGTCGACCATTCGGCCGATGGAGGTGGAAGTCGATGGCTAGATCGATTGAGCAACTGCTCCAGACCAAGCCGTTGGTACGTCCGCGCATTTACGCCTATTCCATCGCCGACAGCGCACACGCTGAACTTCTCAAAGTGGGCCAAACCACCCGTGGCGTAAAGCAGCGCGTCGCTGAGCAGCTGAAGACTGCCGCCATCCAGAACTTCAAGATCGAGCTGGACGAGTCCGCTGAGCGCGACGACGGTACGATTATCACCGATCGCAACGTCCACACTGCGCTCATTGCCAAAGGCTTCCCGCGCGCCCAAGGCGAATGGATGCGCTGCACGCTCGCCGATGTGCGGACCGTGATCACGGAACTGCGCTTGGGCAAGAAGTTCAGTGGCCTGCACGCTGAAACGTTCAAGATGCGCCCTGAGCAGGCCGCTGCGGTCGACAAGACCCACGCCTACTTCCACTCGATCTGGCGAGAAGATATGCACGCCGTGCCGCGCTTCCTCTGGAACGCCAAGATGCGCTTCGGCAAGACCTTCGCGACCTACCAACTTGCGCGCAAGCTCGGTGCCAAGCGGGTGCTGGTGGTCACGTTCAAGCCGGCGGTCGAAGATGCGTGGCAAACCGACTTGGAATCGCACATCGACTTTGACAGCTGGGAGTACCTGTCACGGCAGGCCGGCGGCGATCCTAGCCTGCTCGCTGGCCGCAAGCCGTTCGTGTATTTCGGTTCGTTCCAGGACCTCCTCGGCCGCGACGACGTTGGCAACATCAAGGCCAAGAACGAATGGATTCACGCGATCAACTGGGACCTCGTCGTGTTTGACGAATACCACTTCGGCGCCTGGCGCGACACGGCGAAGGAACTGTTCGAAGGCGAAGACGAAGCGGTGGCCAGGTCCGAGACCAGGCGCGAATACGCCGCGGATCTGGAGAAGGTGAACGAGGACCTGACCGTGCTCTCCGAAAAAGAGCCCGAGTTTCTGCCTATCACGACCAAGGC
>CAIYBN010000142.1 GCA_903924465.1 uncultured Myxococcales bacterium
CAGCGTTTCCGGGAGAAGTCCATGACATTACGGGCCGATTCACGCCAGCGGGTGGTACCTAGTTCGTGGCCGAATTCCGGCCCCATCCCGATGGCCGAACTCGGCCCTCGGTGGGTGGTTTACCGTGGCCGCGGACAGCCACGGCGGCCATTCCCAGCGCGCCACGAGCTCAGAATAGGTCGGTACGTTCTCGGGCGGCATGCTCCGATCCAACGCATCAAAGTACAGGTTGCCTTGCTGGACGTAATACTGCGACGTCTGGTGTGGCGTCAGGCAGGTTGAAAGCGCTCCGGCGCCATCTGGCGTGCTGCAACTTGGGTCAGCGGTCTGGCCTGGAGTCGCTTGCGCGCTTTGACACGCCACCACGACGACGCAACCCATGCCCAGAACAAGACGCTGCCAGAACAGGTTCACGCGCTGCCTCCGTTGCTGTCATTTCGCCTGACACAACAAGTGCACATTCGCAGTCTTGCCAGCCATCGCCGCGGGGAAGGAGAATACCACATCGGCGATACCTGCTTGCTGCAGGACGACCGGGACATCCAAGCCGTCGATCGCCGCCGACGGACAGTCGAAGCCCGGCGCCACGCGGTAGGCCAAGTGATACGCCCACGGCACCGTTGGCGAGCCCACTGCGACCACGAGCGAGGTGCTGAGTACCTTCTTGGTGGCATCCCACACAATCGGTCCCAGGTCAGCCGCGCCCTGCGTCACATGGCGATTGTCGCCCACCAATTGCGGATGCGTGGTCAGCGGCCGCAGCGCCAGTACTTGGCAATCATGCGGCGCCACCGTCACCTGGAACGGCTGCGTGTGCTCGCCCAGGTAAGTCTCCGACCAGAACTCGTACGCGGCGCAGGGCTGATCGCCCGGGCAATGCACCGTGTAGGTGCGCGTCTGGCCGTCCGGCAAATCCAGCGGAATCGCCGTGCTGTGGTCGCGGTTCTTGCCCCAGTTGCACAGCCCGAGGTTCGTCCACTGGCCCGCGGGCGCGTCGATCTGCTGCTCAAACATCTCCGGTTCGTCCTTGACCAGTACGTCCACAGGCCGCGCGCCTTCGGGCCAAATCGGCGTCAGCCGCCGCACCACGTCGATCCACGCCGGGTGCGTCGCCATTTCCGTCAGCTTGTCGCCGATCTTCACGATGCTCGACATCAGGCCGATCCACGTCGCAAAAGCGCGGCCTTCGCCAAAGGTCAGCGGCTTCTTGGCCACATCCGGCCAGGCGCGAAAGAAGATCAGGTCGTCGTGATTTTGCCACACGCGGTTTTGGTAAAACCAGCGGCGGGTGCCGGCGCGAATCGTCGGCAGGAACGCCCGCGGCACGCCGAGCATGTCATCCGGGTCGCCTTCATCCCACTCCGGGCCGTTGTCCGCCGTCAGCCGCATCGCTTCCACGCGCCCGGTATTCAAGCCCATTGCGCCAATGCCGCAGACAAACGTGTTGCCGTTGTCCATGCCCTCGCGCAGCGCTTTCCACGCCTGCCGCCAGGCCTCGATGTGCGTCAGGCTCGGATCGTGCGTGTGCTCACCGAGGATCGCCCAGTAGCTGAAATCGACCTTCAGCCATTCAAAGCCGAGCCCACGCAGGTTCTTGCCGACGTTGCGCGCCCAGTCCTGCATCGCCGGATTCGACGTGTCGAGCGTGTTCTTGCCCTGGATGAGAAAGTCCGGCACGACCGGCACTTTCGGCTGCAGCCAGTCCGGATGGTCCTTCATGACCTGCGAATCCAGATCGACGAGGAAGGGCGAGAACCACAGCCCGGGCAAAAAGCCCGCAGCGACGATTTGATCCGCCAGCCACTTGCCGCCGTGTGGGAACGTATCCGCGCGGAACGTCCAGTCACCGTGATTGACCTGCCAACCGTCGTCGACTTGAAAGAAATTGGTGCCGAATGAGCCGAATTCGCGGCGGTAGATGTCCAGCGAATCGAGAATCAGTTGTTCCGTGATGTCGGCACCATGGCCGCCCGTACCGCCGCCGCCCGACCAGGAATTCCAACCCGACGGCACCGGATGGCCCGGCCCGCGCTTCGTCCATGGCACGACGCCATTTTGCTTCGCCACGTCCAGCACGTACTGCTCGACGGACGCCAGCGGATCGGCCGGGAACGGTTCCAGCCACAGCAGTTCCGAGGCCATCGTCGCGCCCGGCGCCAGCGGCTTGCCATCGAAGAGGTAGCGGTTCTCCGCGGCATAGGTCGTGAACGGCCGCACACCCGTCGCATCGGGCTTCGCTGCCGCATCCATGCCGATGCCCAGCGTCGGCATGCACAGCTCAAACGTCAGCCAGCCCGCCACGAGGCTGCGCTCCGGATGCGCCGGATCCGCGACGATGTGATTCCAGTTGGCGAGCGAATTGCCGCGCAGGTCCAGCGGCAGGATGTCCGCCAGCCCAGGGCGATCGCCGTCGCCGTGCGCGAGCATGACCGAGGTGTCCAGCACGATCATCCGGCCATTTTCCAGCACGCGAATATCCTTGGGATCACTGGTCATCTGCAGTGCCGCCCCGTCGCTCGCCTGCATCAACAACGGCGTGAGCTTGTCGATGGTCACCCCTTCCGTGCGCTGGTTCGTCACCGTCATCGCCGCCAGGAGGTGCTGCGCGTCCGCCGGCGTCGTGAGCTTCAGCGTCAACAGCAGGCCATCGCCCAGGCAGGTCAGCGTATCCGGAGCCGGCATCTGGTGGTCGCACGGCCCGCGCATGCTCAGCACCTGCGCGCTGCCTTTCGCGTCACGGTAGCTGACATCCGCCGTCACACCGAGGAACAGCGGCTTGCCCGACCGCAGCACGTCAAACGTCCCGGTGTCTTGGTGCAGGACCACGCTCACCGGCGAAGGCGTTCCCGCCGTCACATCCTGCGCCGCATCGACGGCTTCGCTGTCCGCGGTCACCGCATCATCCGCCGTTTGCACCGCGGGCGTGCCGCAAGCCACCGCCAACAAACCCAGCATTGCCACTCGCCACATCACGAACTCCCGGTGCGGACGTTGCCGCGGTTACTCGCCGTTGAGCGGCACTTTCTTGGCGCCCTGATGATCAATCGTCCACTGATACCCAGATTTCGGCGCGTTGGGCTCCGGCGCCGGATGCGGACGGTCGCCACCGCGATCGATGTCGATGTACACCGCGACATCCGTGACGCCCGGCAGCAGCGTATGCCAGCCGTCCGGCAGCGCGGGCGGCATCCACTCAAAGATCCACTTGGCGTCGGCCGGCGACAAATTGATGCAGCCATGCGATTTTTCGATCCCAAACTGGTCGTGCCAATACGCGCCGTGCAGCGCCTGACCTTGGAAGAAGTGCATTACCCACGGCACTTCCTCGGCGACGTAGTCGGCCCAGCCCGTACCCCGCATCGTGCTGTGCACCGTCTTGGCGTAGATGCGAAAGACGCCCTTCTCGGTGTGATGCGGCTCACGGCCCGCCGAGACCAGCGTCGCGAATACCGGCGTATCGCCCTCAAAGGCGACCAGCGTCTGCTCCGCCAAATCCAAGCGCAGCCACTTGGCTTTCTTGGGAATTTCCGCCGGCCGCTTGTGCGGATACGCCACGCGGACGAACTGCCGGGACAGCGTGCCGCCTTGAACCGTCACGCGACCCGATGATTCCGCCAACACCGGCGCGCGGTCATAACGCTTGAGAAACGTCGCCGGCGCGGCTTTGTCCGCCGTCTGCAGCCGCGTCTTGCGGCGGATGAAGGCCAGCGGCAAGGTCGGCTTGGGTTCGCCGGCAAAGAGCGAAGCGGTCAGCAGGGTCACATCGCGGAGCCGCATGAATCCACCCGACGCGTGGCGCAGCCAGCCTTTGGCGAGCAAGGGTTCATCGGGCACAAAGGCCAGCAGATACGTGGCTTTTTCCCGCTTGCGAACGGCCGCGTGCTCGTCTGCCGCACTGTAAAGCGGCGCTTTGACTGTCTTGACGCGGGCGTAGACAAATTTCGCGTCGGACGCTTCCACCTGTGCATCGTTGGGACGCTCGCCCATCGGTCGCAGAGCGGACAGCGGCACCGCCGCGCCGCCATTGATGATCGCCCACGCCGGTTTTCCGTCCACGGCCGGAACAATTTCCAACACTTGCACGAGATCGCCGCGCCGCAACGCCCCGGCCAATTCCGACGGCACCTTGGGCTGATGGCGCAGGTACACGAGTCCCGGCACGGTCCACGCGGCGAACGGCACTTGCGGAAGTTCCGGCGCGGGCGTCGCCACGGCGGGCGCCACAACCGTCATCAGCAAGGCCATCAGCGACGCTACCATTCACCCACCGTCGCCTTGCAGCTGCCGTACGCCCGCACTAGGGAATCGCTGCCTGGAACCGCGCTTCGTTGGTCACGCCGTCTCCCAAACCCGAGACCTGGACGTCGAGCTTTGTCACGCGATCCGCGGTCTTTGGATGCGTCTTGTAGAACGCGTCCCCGGTAGCACTCGCTTCGTCGGCAGCCAGCGTCTTGAGGAAATCGCGCAGACCGGCCGGCGCCCAGCCCACGCGCGCGAGCGTCTCCGTGCCCAGGCGATCCGCCTCGAACTCTGTATCCTGCGGCAGTCCCTGCTCCAGATAGTCGTCCAGGAACTTGCCAATCACACCCTGGAACGCCGCCGCGCCCTTCCACGCATCCGCCGCCGCATCGGTCATCGCCTGACGCGACTTGACGTTCTGGATGATACCCAGCGCGTGCTTGGCGGCGATGTGCGCGACTTCATGGGCCAACACGCCAGCCAGTTGCGCTTCCGAGTGCATCTTCTTCAGCGCGCCGCGGGTAACGAACACGTAGCCACCAGGCGCCGAAAGCGCCTGAACGGAATCGGAATTCAGCACGGCAAAGTGGTAGTCCAACGCCGGCCGCGCTGAATACGCGGCGACCGCCTGACCGACCCGCAGGACGTACTGCAAACGTTTGGGCTCTTCATCCAAACCGCCGTATTTCTGGACAATCTTCACAGCAATCGCGCCACCATAGGCGCGCTCTTCTTCCAGACCAATGGGCAATTGCGCCGCGCCAGCCTTGACCGCGCCGGTCACCAGCGCCGACTTGGCCTGATCGACGTCCAAGTTCAGGCCAGCCGCAGTCAGGAACGTGCAGCCGGCAAGCGTCAAAACGGCCGCGCTCAGCAGAATTCGCTTGGCGTTCATGGCTTCACCTCGCGCCAGTCAGCAAGCTTGCCCTCTTTCAGGAATGCTTCGACCGCAGCGTCGCTCACGCCAGATTTTTCCATCTTCTTGACCGCTTCCGCCGCGTCGCCCAAGCCCATGCTGGTCGCAAAGGCTTCCGCTTCGGCGCTCAAGCCGCGCGCGCCGGCGGTGTAGCTGACGCCGCCCGATGTACTGCTGCGGGCCGCCTGACCGAGTTGCGCGCTCAAGCCGTCCGCTGTGGGCTGCTGATCCGCGGTCCAACTGCGGGCGATGTAGCCGGTTTTGCCGTTGGCGAGCTTGACCTGCAGGAATGCGCCTTCGTCGGCAAGCACGTCCAACGGCTGGCCGAGACTGAGCTTTTCGATGACAGCGTTGGTCGACGACTTGCCGTTGCGCAAGCTGGCATACCGGGTGTTGACATAGACGGTGTGCGCCGCCCAGGCCACCGACGCGATGACGAGCGAGGCTGCGGCCGCGTGCCAGATCCAGCGCGGGGATCGCGTGAAGCAGGAAGACATGGGAGTTCTCTCCAAGGGTGCAAGGCACCCGAAGCCTGCGACACTCTACGGTCAACGGCGTGCGACGGCAACCTCACATCGGCAGCTACTTGCTCGTCAGCTCGTGCACGGCGTCCCACGCTTCGGGCGGCGGCTGGCGCTCGAATGCGGCAATGCGCTGGAGGAATACCTGCGCCGGGCCGTCGTCGGGCCAGCGTTGAAGGATCGCCGTGAACGCCGCGCGCGCCCGGGCGAAATCCCGCCGCCGGTAGGCCGCCAGCGCTTCGGCCGAGGCCGTCGTCAGCTCCAGCGCATCGCCTGGCGCCGCGCGCATGGCCAGCGGCGTCGCCACCATCACCGGCAGCTTCTTGCCCTTGACGCGCAGCAGGTCCAACTCGCGCACGATCGCCGCGTCCTGCACACGCTTCGCCGTCTCCTCGCCGATCAGGATGTACAGCCCGTACACGCTCGCCGCACTCTCCAGTCGCGACGCCAGGTTCACCGTGTCGCCCATCATCGTGTAGTCAAAACGCTGCTGCGAGCCCATATTGCCCACGACCGCCGTCCCGGAGTTCAGGCCGATGCGCATCCGCAGTTCCGGCAAGCCCCGCGCCGCCCAGCTTTGCCGCAATTCGACCAACTTCGCCTGACAACGCAGCGCCGCCCGCACAGCGCGGGTCGCGTGATCGGGCTGGTCGAGCGGCGCGCCGAAGATCGCCACGATGGCGTCGCCGATGTACTTGTCGATGATACCGCCCTCTTGCAGGATGATTTCCGTCATCGCTGACAGGCATTCGTTGAGCAGCGAAACGAGCGCCGCGGGGTCCAGCTTCTCCGAGATCGTCGTGAAGCCCTGGATGTCCGAGAAGAACGCCGTAATTTCGCGACGATCGCCGCCGAGACGCAAGCGACTCGGATCGCGCACCAGCACTTCGACGTACTCCGGCGCCAGGTAGTGGGCAAAAGCGTGGCGGATTTTTGCCCGCTCGCGACCTTCCAGCGCGTAGTTCAGCGCCGTGCCCAGCGACGACGCGACGACAATCGCCATCGCTGGCGTGACGACGCCGATCCACACCGCGCTGTGGGCAAACGACCCGGCCACGATCGCCAGCCACCCCGCCATCGCCACGAGCGAACCGAGCGCCTGTTGCCACAACCGCGTCGGCAGGACCGTCAGCGCCGCGACCAGCAACGCGAGCAGTGCCGTCGCCAGCAAATTCCACGCCTCCGGCCAGCGCCAGGCGCCTGCACCGGTACTCAGCGCATCGATGACCGCGGCGTGCACGTGCGCCCCCAGGTCGACCTCGCGAACCGGCGTCACGCGCATTTCAAACGTCGCCGCTGCGCTCGCCGCAAGGATGACGATCTTGTCGCGGAACTGCCGCGCGTCCAGCTCCGGCGGCTTGCCGTCGGCCAGCAGCTGCCCCGCGGCGTAGACCGACTTGAACGACACCTGCGGCACCTCCTGGCCGGGCGGCTGCCACCGCACCAGCAGCTTGCCATCAGGGCCGAGCGGCAGCGCGATGTGGCCCACCCGCAACTGGCCGTTCGTTACCGTCGGCGTCGCGTCCAGCGACAGCGCCGCGACGGCCAGCGTCGGCATCACCTGGCCCGATTGCCCGGCGACGCGAACCAGCGGCGTCACCTGCCGCAGCACACCGTCGGCGTCGGGTTGAAGATCCACCCGCCCACCCATGCGCGCGGCGTGCACGAGGTTCGGCATCGGCGCCACGGGATTGCACGGCTCAGGCGGGTTGGCCAGTTGACCGACGAACGGCAGCGTCCACGGCAGCGGCCCTGGTGCATCACCCTGACATTGCCACGACAGCACGGCGCGGCCATTGTCCGCCAGGCACTGCGCGAGCGCGTCGTCAAACTCGGCGTCGGGCTCGGCGAACTGGATGTCGAAGACCACGGCCTTGGCGCCCGCGTGATGCAGGAACGCCAGCACGGGACAATAGCTGTCGCGCGGCAGCGGCCAGCGGATTTGGTACGTATTCTTGAACCACTTGAGCGTCGCTTCGTCGATCAGCACCAGCACCGACGGCCCCGGCGGCGTCTGCGGCGACAGGTTGCGCACGCGCCAATCCCAGGTCTTGCCCTCGACCGTCGTGAAGAACGCCGTGCGGCCGACGCTCCAGGCGACGAAGAAGGCGGCGAGGCCCACGGCGAGCACGGAAAGCAGGCGGCGGTGGTGTTTCCAGGCCATGGCGGCGAGGGTAAACGCCCGCAGCGGTCACGGCAAGAGGCGGTCAGGCAGCGGCGGTGCGCGTGCCCGAGGAGACGGTTTGCGACTGGTGAATGGTCACGGCGCCATCTGAACCAAGCGAGACGGCAAAGTGCGGCAGCGTCGATTGCGCCGGGCCGCCCGTCGGTGTGCCGTTGACGTCGAACTTGCTGCGGTGGCACGCGCAGGACATGCCGTCCGACGCCACGCTGCCGTTCGAGCGCATGTCGCACTGGGCGTGGGTGCAGAGCGTGCTCATGGCGTACAAGCCCGCGCCGTCGCGGCCGATGGCCACAGGGTCGCTGGAGATGGCGCGGAGCGTGCCCACTGGAATGGCGCTGATGTTGCCGGCGGCGACGTCGTTGGTGGGCTGGCCGGATGAGGCGCAGCCAGCGGCGAAGAGCGGCGTTGCGGCGCCGGTGTAGGCCATGATGCGGACAAATTCACGGCGGGTGGTATGCGTCACGGGATTCCTTGCGGCAGATGGGCACAACCTGTACCGGTTTTCACCGTATGGTTGGCCGAAGGCGAGTCAAGGGAACGCACGGCCTATCGGACGCTTGCACACAAAACTTTAGACTTTGGCCGACGGGGCGCTGCGCATGGACGCTTGCCGCCAAGGCCAGCCCCGGATAGAACGGCGGTCCCATGCCGTGTCGCCTTGCCATCGTCCTCTGCGTCCTGACCACCACCGGCTGCTTCGGCTACGGCGACGTCGGCGCGCCATGCACCAAACGCAGCGATTGTCGCGGCGAGTTGGTTTGCCAAGGCAACCAGTGCAGCAACCCGGAAGGCTGCCGCACGCGCCACGAATGCGTCGTCGACGGCTTGTGCACCGCCTGGGGCCAGCACTGCGTGGCGGAAACGGACCGCGATTGCGAATCGTCCAAGGTGTGCGGCGAACACGGCTTGTGCACCGCCGCGCGCTTAGCATGCAAAGCCAAGGACGACGCCGACTGCAGCAAGTCGCTCGGCTGCCGCGACAACGGCCAATGCCGTGCCGACATGGGGCTTTGCACGTTTGGCGGCCACGCGACCGAAGCCAACGGCCTGGTCCACTGCGGCAACCAATGCCTGGTCTACGGCCGCTGCACCATAGACAAGCTCGGCCACTGCATCGCCGGCAAGGACGACTGCCCGCCGTCGTACGCGTGCAGCCACGAGGGCTTGTGCAGCTTGGACACCGACACCTGCCGCGCCTTGAGCGACGCCGACTGCCGCCAAGCCGCGGTTTGCAAGGACGGCGGCGCGTGCCGGGCGTTGAACGGCGTGTGCGTCACCACCGGCGACGTGTGGTGCAGCAACCAGCCGCAATGCCTGAACGAGGGCCTGTGCACCGAGGTCAAAGGGGTGTGCCGCGCCGTCTCCGAGCGCGACTGCCAGGGCACGCCGCTTTGCCACCAGTTCGGCCGCTGCACGGCGATCGGCGGCCAATGCGTCGTCGGCGACCACCTCGACTGCGAGCGCTCGGTGGACTGCCGGATCGACGGCCGCTGCGTCTCGCAGGGCGGCAAGTGCATCGTGGGGCGCGACAGCGACTGCGAGAAATCGACGCACTGCAAAACCTGGGGATTCTGCAGCGTCATCGGCGACCGGTGCCTGGCCAAGGAGAAGAAAGACTGCGTGGGCAACGACTCGTGCGCCGCGGAAGGCCGCTGCACGCCGCGCAACGGCTGGTGCGTGGTGGCCAGCAGCGCAGATTGCCGCCGGTCGGAGCAGTGCGAAAAGGAAGGCGCGTGCTCGGTGCGGGAGACGGTGCTCGACACGGTCGGTCACGCGTTCAAAGCCGCGCTGGACCCCAGCGTGCGGATGGACTTGAGCTGCGGCGCGATGAAGGACAAGGACTGCAAGAAGGCGCGGGCATGCGTGGTCGAGGACCGGTGCGCGGCGGAAGGCGGGGTCTGCGTGCGGATGGCCGAGGACGGGACGGGGACGGGGAAGTGATGGGATTGGCGTTCGGGACGCTCACGTCTGACCCAGCGCCTACTCCGCAAACATCCGCACGCCCGTCACCAGCCGGCCCATCAGCCGCAGCAGCGTGTCGTGGTCCGGATGGCGGGCAATCAGCACGCCGTCGCTGAGCAGCGTCTGGCGCCAATCGCGACGCGGCGCGCCAATCGGCAGCAATTCCTCGACAACCAACGCCGCGCCAAGTTCCTGCTTCACTTCCTGCAGGCCCTCGATCCGCGTGATGCGCCCCTGACCCTGCGCGCGCTTGAAGACCGCGGCCACGTGGTAGCGTCGCTGCGGTGTTTGCTCAAACGTGTGCCAGCAAACCGCGCGAGCCCATTCGCGATAGACGTTGAAATCATTTGCATAATTCATCTGGTCGACCAGCCGACCGCCCGGCGCTCGCGCGGCAATTTCGCCAAAAACGACTTCGCCGTTCGGCTTGCGGAACCACTCCATGTGGGTAAAACCGGTGCCCATGCCCATCGCGCGCAGCACGTCGCGGCCAAATTTCACAGCGTCCGCCATCTGCGGAACATGCGGATCGCGCAGGACAATCTGCGCCGGGCTAATCCATTCCTGCGTCCGCGATTGCAGCGGATTCGGGTGATATTGCGCAATCGACTCGAACGCCGGCGTCCCGTCGATGCACACGGTATCAAAGGTGAACTCATCGCCCTCGATGAACTCTTCAGCAATCATCTCCGGCAAGTGCTTGATGCGAGGCAGGATTTCCTGCACATCCGCGTCGCAGCTCAGCTTGAACGTGTCACGCGTGCCGGCGCCGTCGATCGGCTTGATGATGAGCGGAAAACCGATGTAGCTGACCGCCTGCAGCAGGTCCGGCAGCGACGACATCCGGTAATGCTTGGGCACGCGCAGCCCGGCCTTGGCCAGCCGCGCCTTCATGCGGTCCTTGTCGCGAAAATCCCGCGCGTCCTCCGGGCTCAAGCCGGGCACGCCGAGTTCAGCGCGCAAACGCGCCGCGAGTTCCACGCCGATTTCCCACAGACATTCAATGCGATCCGGCTGCAACCGCCGCAGCGCCGACATCGCGTGGCGCACAACGCTCTCCTCGTCGCTCAGGCTCGGCACCCAGATGTAGTCCGTCAGCCAGCGCTTGGTCTCCGCCGGGATCTGCTCCAGCGGCAAATCGCCCAGGCCGTAGACTTGCGCGCCAACTTCCGCCAAGCCACGCGTGAAACGCGGCATTTCGTATGGGAAATGTGGAGAAATAAAGACAACTTTCATCTGCGATCCTCAGCGTGCCAACACCCGCAACGTGCGCCCCACGTACTCGAGCATTTCCCGCAGCGTGTCATAGTCGGGGTGCCGCATCCGCACCCAAGCGTTGGCCATGTAGCCCGCCTCGACCGGCTGTGTGCGTGTGCCCGTCGGCGGCAGGTACGCGTCGATCACCCACTGGCCCAACTGTTTTTGCAGCATGTCTGCGCCTTCATAGCCGATGATGTGGCCATCCCGTTCGGGACGCAGCGCGATCAATCCCGCGGAATACTGGCGGCTCGGCTTGTCGAACACCCGGCCATGGCTGATCGCCGCCGCCCACTCGCGGTACAGGTCGATGCCATTGGCCGCGCTGTACAAATCCCACGTGCAGACACCCGGCGGGCGCGCGCCAATTTCGCCGAATTTCAGGCCTTTTGGCCCAAAGAACCACTCCATGTGCGTCGCCGTCGTGCCCAGCCCCATCGCCGTGATCACGTCCTTGCCCATCTGCTTCACTTCGTTGTAGCCCGGCGCGCTCATCCGATTCGTCGTGATGATGTACGGCGAGACCGCGCGCGTGCGCATCGCATCCAACACGTTGGGATAATAGTGGGAAATGAAGTCGTGCTGCACCACGCCGTCGATCGTCAGGGTGTCGTAGAAGCCTTCATGACCTTCGATGAACTCCTCCATCGCGACCGAACCGCCACGATTGAGTTGCATGGTTTTCGCCGCGCCAGGCAGATCACCCGGTCCGTCGACCTTGATCGTGTCCTGCGCGCCCGCGCCCGCACGTGGTTTGAGGATGATCGGATAGCCGATACGTGCAGCAAATTCAAGCACTTCCGCGGCAGTCGACGCAGCTCCAGACGCGGCCGTCGCGATGCCTTTCTCGCGCAGAAAGTCCTTCATCGTCGGTTTGTCGCGGCACAAAATCGCCTGTTGCACCGTGAGGCCAGGAATTCCCGTGCGTTCGCGCACCCTTGCCGCCGTGAGGATGTGCGCTTCGACCGTCGTTTCCAACCGGTCCACCCAGCCGCGCGCTTGGATTCTGCGCACCGCGTGCAGCATGGCGTCATCGTCGCACACGGATGGCACTTGTTCGTAAGCACCTAACCAGGAACGCAATTCGCTGTCGAGATGCTGCGGCGCAGCTTCACCGATGCCCGTGACGAAGGCGCCGACGGACTTGAGCGCACGGGCGAATTGCCGCTGATTGGCAGGAAAATGTGGCGCGACGAGAATGACATGCATGTGAACTCCGCAAAGACGAGGTGCCCTCCGGCGCTGAGTCTGGCACAGTCTCGCGCGGCGGCCAAAGAACGCACAGGTCGGCGACGCGGGCGCGACGGGCGTTGAGGAGAAGCATGCACAGAGTCGTGATTTTGGGACCGCAAAGGCACGTCGTGACCGTCACGGAAGAATTGAATTTACTTGGACTTTCCGGGAGAATCGCGACCATCACCGCGGGCTGGCAGGAGCGCGAAGCCGAGGACGACGAACTGTCGGTCGCGCTGGGCAATCGCTGCGTGAATCTGCGCCTGCACGCGCGGACCGATGATGTCTTTGCCCAAGATCGCCCGTTATTCTCAGCGCATCGCCACCGTCAGGACAAGCTGCGCCAGTTGCAGGACATCTACCGGATGCGCCTGGATCACCTGATGGCCGCGGCCTCGGTGCTGATGGCACGCCAAGGCTCGCCCGAGCTGCTTGAGCCGGAACGCGAAGATACGATTGAACAATTGCGTTCGCTGGACGCACACCATTTGCGGCGGATTCGCGACGTCCATGAAGCATTTGAGACGCAGGAATTGCCGGGCGAACGGCGCGCGTTGGCGCAACATCGCGCAGAAGTTCAAGGAATTCTGGATGAATGCGACGCGGTGGCGATCGCCGGTGGCCACGTCTCGACCTTGATCGGCCGGATGCGCCTGATGGACGTGGCGAGCGGCATGACGGCCAAGCCGATTTTGGCGTGGTCGGCGGGCGCGATGGTGCTGACGGACCGCATCATCCTGTTTCACGATCGCCCGCCGGAAGGCGCCGGCAACCCGGAAGTGCTGGACGTCGGTCTCGGTCTGGCACCCGGCGTCGTGGCTCTGCCGCACGCGACATCGCGTCTGAAGTTGGAGGATGAAGTGCGGATGGCGCTGTTCTCTCGCCGTTTTGCACCCGCCGACTGCATCTGTCTCGACCCCGGCAACCGCGGCCGTTTGGACGGTCGCAGCTGGCAGTTCACCGATGGCACACGCTGCATTCGCCGCGACGGCCGCGCTGTTCCCGCCAGTCCGGAGGTCGCATGATTCCGGCCATTCACAAGCTGGCGCGGCAGGCGGGACTCGACAGCCGGGCGATCGACACGTTCCTGACCAGCCACCGCTTTCCGCTCATCGAAGGACTGCAGGTGACATTTGTCTGGCGCGGTGTCGCGGACGCGGTGCATTTGCGCCACTGGGTCTTTGGCTTGGCGAGCGCGCAGCGTTTTCACCGGCTGGCGCACTCGGATCTCTGGCACTTGACCATCGATCTGCCGCGCGGCTCGCGCTTCGAGTACAAGTTCGATGTCGTCCGCAACGGCCACAGCCAATGGATCCGCGATCCGCTGAACCCGAACATCGCCCACGATCCCTTTGGCGCCAATTCCGTGTGTCAGGCCGAAGGGTACGAAGTGCCGGACTGGTGCCAGCACGATCCGGATGCCCGGCAAGGCTCACTGCACGAGCTGATTCTGAACAACACCGCGTTTGGCGGGCCGCGGCCGCTGACCGTGTACCTGCCGGCGCGCTACCGTGAAACGCGGCGCTATCCGCTGCTGATTGTTCACGATGGCGGCGATTATCTGCGCTACGCCCGGCTGAAGACCGTGCTGGACAACCTCATTCACCGGCTGGAGGTTGCGCCGCTGATCGTCGCCTTGACGCATCCCAAGAACCGCATGGACGAATACCCGAATGACCCGCACCACGCGGCGTACATCGTCGAGCAAGTGCTACCGTTCATGGAGCGCAACTATCCGGTTTTCGGCACGCCAGCGCAGCGATGCCTGATGGGTGCGAGTTTTGGCGGCGTGGCGAGTCTCTCGACGGCGTGGCGCTATCCCGGCGTCTTCGGCAAATTGCTGTTGCAAAGCGGCTCGTTCGCGTTCACCGACATCGGCGAGAACAAGCGCGGCCCGGCTTTTGACCGCGTCGTCGAGTTCGTCAACGCGTTTCGTGAAAATCCCGGGCGGCCCGCGGAGAAAGTCTACATGTCCTGTGGCACGTACGAGTCGCTGATTTACGAAAACCGCTCGATGGTGCCGTTCCTGCAATCGCACGGCCTGGAAGTGCGGTACGACGAAGCGCGCGACGGCCACAATTGGGAAAACTGGCGCGACCGGCAGCAATCCGCGCTGTCCTGGCTGTTCCCAGGCCCGCTCTGGTTCGTCTACGAGTGACAAACTTTTCGCGAAACCAGGCCGCGATGCCGACTTTTTGAATTCGCTGTTGACGCGACTTGGGCGATCGCCTAAACCGAGTGCCCAAGAGGGCCCACTGCGATGCAACCAGATCGGACAAAAGCCAGGATTCTTGCCGCCACCGACGCACTGTTCGGGGAACGCGGTTTTGACGCCACGTCGACGCGCGACATCGCTGAGCGTTCGGGCGTGAACAAAGCTTTGATTCATTATCACTTTCACGCCAAGGAAGATCTGCTCGGCGTCCTGCTCGACGGCTACTACGAGCGACTCACCGTGAAATTGCTGACCGCCTTCGGTCAGCGCCCGACGCTGGTGGAGCAGGTCGAAGACGTCCTCGACGCCTACGCCGACTTCCTCGCCCAGAATCGCACGTTCTGCAGCATCGTTCAGCGCGAAGTCGCCAGCGGCCGCCATGTGGACCGCATCGTGCAAGGTACGCTTCCGGTTTTCCAACTCGCGACCACGTGGTTTGCCGAGCTGACGCCCAACGCCGTGACCGCGCAGGAATTGCTCCACGTGCTGACGAGTGTCTACGGCATGGTCGTCACGTACTTCACATACGGTCGCGTGCTGCATCAGCTCAGTGGCGTCGATCCGTTTACCGACGAGGCGCTGGAAGCGCGCAAGCTGCACGTCCGTCGCATGGTCCGGCTCCTGTTCGTGGAACTCGAAAGCCGGATGAGCACGGACGCAGGAGCCCTGTCATGAGCGCCTTGCACCCCAAGAATGCCGCGCACAAAGCTGCGCTCCTCGGCGCCGAGCACTGGCTATGCATGGAGCGCGCCCGGTACTACACGGAATCGCACCGCGAAAGTGCCGGCCTGCACCCTTCGCTTCGGGCGGCCCGGGCGATGCAGCGCGTCTTCGAGAAGATGACCGTGCGCATCGAACCGGACGAACTGCTCGTCGGCAACCGGTCGTCGCAGCTGATCGCCCCGCCGATCGCTCCGGAACGCGGCGATTTCACGTTTATCTTTGGGCACTTGATGGAGGAGCTGAAGGAGTTCGGCTACCGCATTTCGCCCTCGGATGAGCGGGTGTTGCGCGACGAAATCATTCCGTATTGGCAGGGTAAGACGGTGCGCGACGCCAAGATTGCCGCCTTTCAACGGCATGGGTTGTCCAGCCCATTGAACGTCTCGCCGCGCGAAATTCGCCGCAAGCTCCGCACGTTCGGCGTGGGCGCGCTGGTGCGGCTGGTGGTGGAACAAGAGGACGAGGGCGATCATCTGGACTTGGTGGCACGCCTGCCGCGCCTGCTCCGGGCGGTGCGCGCAGGCTCGGGCGACAATTTGAAAGGACGGGGACGCTGCACGGATACCCAGGCGCACATCGTGCTGGGTCACAAGAACGTGCTTCGCCTCGGCTTTTCCGGCATTGATGCGGCGGCGCGGGCCCGCCGAAAGAGCGCAAAGACCGACGCGGAGCGGGCATTCCTCGACAGCGTGGAGCTGAGTTGCGAAGCGATGCGCGCGTTTTCCGAACGTTTCGCGGTCGCAGCACTCGCACAAGTCGGTGCGACGTCCGATCCTGAACGACGCGCGGAGTTGGATGCCATCGCCGACATCTGCACCCGCGTACCCTGGCTGCCGCCACAGACCTTCGCCGAGGCGTTGCAGGCCATCTGGTTCACCCAGAACGCCGCCATTATCAGCTACGGCGCGGGCAGCGGCATCACGCCGGGGCGCGTCGATCAACTGCTGTTTCCCTACTACCAAGCGGATCTCGCCGGCGGGACGCTGACCCGCGCGCACGCCTTGCGCTTGGTGGAAGAGTTCATCATCAAGCTGAACAACAACGTGATCATTTGGCCGAATATCGGTGGCGTGCGCCTGAATCACCTGGGCTCGGACGTGGAGAACATCACGCTGGGCGGCGTGGGGGCCGATGGCGAAGACGCGACGAACGCGCTGACGATGCTGTTCATGGAAGCCATTACGAACACCAACCTCGCGACGACGGCATCGTTTCGCGTCTCCAAGCACAGCCCCAAGGATTTTGTGCGGCAGGTGGTGGCGATTCACCGCGAGACGAATTCGCCGGCCTTTCTGAACGATGAAACCGCGATCCAGGCGATGGTCCGCGACGGCTATCGCTTGGAAGATGCCCGCGAATATTGCCTCGTCGGCTGCGTCGAACCCAGCGGCAACGGCGACACGTACGGCGCCACCGGCGGTTCCAAGGTCTATTTTCCCACGGCGCTGGACATGGTCTTCAACCGCGGCAAGACCAGCTTTTTTGGCAACCAGGACGGCAAGGACACCGGCGATCCGACCCGGATGGGCACGTTCGCCGCGTTTCTCGCCGCTTTCTACACCCAACTGGAATCGCTGGTCGGCTGGGTCACCGACGCGACGAATTTGCGCGACACGATCTGGGCGGAGAACTTCCACAACCCCTTGATTTCCAGCACCATCGACGGCTGCATCCACCATGCCGAGGACATGACCCAGGGCGGCGCGACCTACAATTTCGGCGCGGTCGGCGGCGGCGGCTTGGGCACAGTCGTGGATTCGTTGGCCGCCATCCGCACGTTCGTCTACGAAGAGAAGTCGGTGACCATGGCCGAATTGCGCGACGCGCTCGCCAGCAACTTCCGCGGCCGCGCGGCGTTGCGCAAGCGCTTGTTGACCGGCCCGCGCTTTGGCAACGATTTGCATCCGGTCGACGAACTGGCCCGCGAACTCGTCGCACGGTTTTGCGCCATGGTATCGGCACGCAAGACGGCTTGCGGCGGTCACTTCAAGGCCAGCCTGATTTCCTACGGCCTGAACGTCTACGAAGGCGCGCTGGAACCGGCGACGCCCGATGGCCGCATGGCCGGCGAGCCGCTGTCGAACAGCATGTCGCCCAGCAATGGCGCTGAACGCCGCGGTCCGACGGCGACGCTCAACTCGCTGGCGCGCATCGATCACACGCATATCGGCTACGGCAATTCGCTGAACATGCGCCTGCCGGTCGGCGTGCTGAAGTCGGAGAAGGGTATCGAGAGCGTGGCGCATTTGGTGCATGCGTACTTCCACAAAGGCGGCTTCCACGTGCAGTTCAACGCGGTCGATTCAGCCACCTTGCGCGCTGCCCAGGCGCGGCCGCAGGATTACGCCGACCTCATCGTCCGCGTCTCCGGCTACTCCGCGTACTTCACCCGCCTGGGCCGCCGTATCCAGGACGACATCATCGGCCGCACCGAATTCGAGACCAGCACGTGAGCGAGTCCGACGCCTTTCGCGTCTTCGACATCCAGCGCTTCTCCATTTACGACGGCCCCGGCATCCGCACGACGGTCTTTCTCGCCGGTTGCGCGCTGCGCTGTGGCTGGTGCCAGAATCCCGAGGCCTTTCGCGGCGAGCACGCCACGGTGCTGCGGCCCGACGCGGTGATGGCAGAAGTCCTGAAGGATCTCGACTACTACACCGTGAGCGGCGGTGGCTTGACGGTGTCCGGGGGCGAGCCGCTGCTACACATCGCGCCGGTGCAGGCCCTGCTGACGGCTGCCAAGCGTCACGGGCTGCACACCTGCGTGCAGACCTCCGGCGCGGTCTCGCAAGCGCACCTCGCCGCCGTGCTCGACCTGGTGGACCTGTTCCAGTTTGACCTGAAGCACATGAACAGCGCCCGGCACAAGCAGCTCACCGGTGCTGGAACCGAGCGCATCCACGGCAACGCGCGGTTTCTGCGGGACCAAGGCGCGACGGTGCAATTCCGCATGCCGCTGCTGCCGGGCATCAACGACGACGCGGAGAATCTGGAGCGGACCGCGGATTTCCTGCTTGGGCACGGCGCGGCGGACCTGCGGCTCGTGCCGTATCACCGGCTGTACGTGGACAAGTACGCAGCGCTGGACCTGACGCCCGGACTGCCGGCGCTGGTGCCGCCGACGGCCCAGGATCTGCAGCGGGCGACGGAGCGGCTGGCGGCGCGTGGGCTGGCGGTTGCGGTGGATGGGTAACTACCCCGGCCGGATATGCCCGAACAGCGCCTCGTGCACGTCCAGGGCAATCTGCCGGCAGTTCGAGTAGCGGTCAGCTGCTTTCTTGGCCATCGCCTTCATCACCACCGCCACGGCATCTGCTGGCAGGTCGCGGTTGAACTTGCGCGGATCCGGCACCGGTTCCACGGCGTGGGCGACGAAGATATTGCCGTCGGCGAACGGCAGGTGCCCGGTGAACATGCGGAACAGCACCACGCCGAGCGCGTAGATGTCCGCGCGGTGGTCCACCGCCGAGCCGTCCAGCTGCTCCGGCGCCATGTAGTACGGCGTGCCGGCCAGCACGGATTGCTCGCCAAAGCCTTCGTCCATCGCCCGGGCCAGGCCAAAATCCAGCAGTTTCACCGTACCGTCGTTGGCCACCAGCACGTTGTCCGGCTTGATGTCGCGGTGCACAAGCCCCTGGGCGTGCGCGTGGTCCAGCGCCGCGCACAGCTGATCGACCACGCTCATCAAGAACACGATGTCGCGAATCGGCTGGCCCAGCGCCAGGTGCGCCGTCAGCGGCACGCCGTCGACGAACTCCATCGCATACCACAGCACGTCGTCGGTGTTGCCCATGTCGTAAATGTGCACAATATTCGGGTGGTTCAGGCTCGCCGACAGCTTCACTTCCCGCAAAAAGTACTTGCGCGCCGTCTCGGACGGCATCGTCCCCTGAATCATGAACTTCAGCACGACCTGCCGGCCCAGCAGCTTGTCCGTCGCGCGGAACACCACGCCGTTGCCGCCCTGCCCCAGGCGTTCCAGCTCGCCGTAGCGATCGGCAAGACCCTGCGGCACGCCCTGCGGCCAGCCATCCGTCGTCAGCGGAATCTCGTTGGAGCCCAAGCGCCCATCGCCCTTGCCACCCGGATAAATCGCCGTCTGCTCGCTGACCGCCACTTCCTCAAAGCTCTCCGTGTTCTCCGCGTTGGCCAGGTTCATGGCAATCGTCGGCGTCGACGAACTGGTATGCGCCAAAATGGCCGGCGTCGGCCGCACGTCCTCGACCGGCACGTCGGCAAATTGCTTCTGGATCGCCAGCACCCAGCGCTCCTCATCGGATCCGCGCTGAATCAGCCCGGCCAGCTTGTCCAGCACCTGCCGGCCGTGGACCGCGTCGCGCAGTTCGAGGAACAGCTCCGCCGCGCGCCGACCGGTCGCGACCTTGATCGCCGGCGCCAGCGGTGCGTCCAGCAGGACCAGCAGCGCCCGCGCCGCCGCCGCCGATTCGCCGCGGTTGATGTGGATGATGGCGACAATCTGCGCCGCCTCGATGTACGCCGCATCCGTCGGGCTCACGGCCTGCGCCACACGCAGCGCTTCATCCGTCTGGCCCATCGCCTGCCGCAGCTTGATGACCGCGACCTTGTCGCCTTCCAGCGTCAAACAGCGAATCGCCCTCTCGGTATCACCGGCCTTCTGATGCGACATCGCAGCTTTGCGAAACAGGCCCTGCTGCTCGTACAGCGCCGCCGACTCCGCAAAGGCACCGGCACGCGCCAGGCGATCGGCCGCAGCCTCAATCTTGCCCAAGCGTTGGAGCAACTGCGCCGCGCCCACGTCATCGCCGACGCGGTCGTAGCTCGCCAGCGCGCGGTCCCACTGCTGCGCCAGCGCCCAGCCCTGCGCCGCCTCGCGCCACTGCTCGTTGTGCTCCGCCTGCTCCGCCCGCAGCGTACCCGCCTTGACGTTGTCACCCGCCCGAGCAAAGCGATCCGCGGCTTCCGCCACTTTGCCGAGCCGCTGGTAGAGTTGCGCTCCCTTGCGCAGGTCGCCGATTTGATCCGCCAGATCCGCCGCTTGTTGCAGGTCCTCGGTCTGCTCCATCACGCGCAGCGCATCGGCCTTCTTCGACGCCTTCAGATAGCACTGCGTCGCGTTGACGAAATCCCGACCTTTCTCGAACTGTTGCGCCGCTTCCAGCCACGACTCGCCCTTGCGCAGCGCGCGCGCGGCGTCCAGCGGCCGACCTGACTCGATGAAATGCTCCGCCGCGGTGCGCCAATCACCGGCGTCCATGGACAACCGCGCGGCTTTGACAAAGTTGCCCGCCTGGGTCGCTTCCGCGATGGGATCGAGAGGCCGCAGCGGATTCGGCGCGGGTTTCTCGGCCTTGCTGCCGCCAATCCAGCGCTTGATGGCCCATGCTCCACCCGCGAGCACGCCGATGCCCATCGTGAAGGAGAACAGGTTCCGGAGCTCAAGATCGGTCACAGTTCACCGTCCACGAGGCCAGACGGAAACTTACCAGAGTTTGCCGATGCGGCCAACGATTTCGGTCTGGCGTGAAAAATGCCCAGTTGTGCCGCTATCGACCGGTGACCAGCACTTTGTAGCCATCTTCAAACAGCACGCGGGACTTGCCGTCGATGGCCGCGTCCACGATGCCGTAGCCGAACTGCTTGTGGTCAATGAGGCTGCCCGGCGTTGCAACCAGGGCGGGCGTGTACGGCAGGGCCTTGGCGCGGTCGCGGTCGCCCATGGAGCGGGTCCACAAAAGGCGGCTGGCGTTGCTGGGCGGCGGTGCGCTGACGGCGGAACGCGGGCGGGCGTTGCTGCTCGCGACGGCCTTGGCCTTGCTCGCCTTGGCGGGCGCTTCCGCGACTTCCTTGGCCGACTTGTACTTGTGCTCAGAATTGCACGTCGTGCACTTGACGCGGACGATCTCCAGCCCGACCATCGCGATAATCGTGTGTTCAAGCGCCATGTTACAACGCGAGCACCAAGCATCGGTGTCGCGGCCAACGGCGGGACGCGCATCGGCGGCAGTTTTGCGGTGAATCGTCATGTGCCTTCCAAACCCGCGGGGCGCGGGCGCAAGAGTGTAGGTCTTCCTGAGCCGGGCTGCAAACATGCCCAGAAGTCGACAGGCCCCGACGTCGGGGCTACTCTGCCTCCACGGCGCGTTGCCGCCCAGGGAGCACGCACATGCGGTTGTCCGCCATCGTAGCCTGCGGGTTCAGTTTTTCCGCCCTGCCCCTGCTGTCCGGCTGCGATACCATCGACAAAGCGCGGATGCGGCTTTTCGGCGTTCACGTCTGCGCGCCCGAGGATGAGAGCGCAGAATGGGTGATCGCCCAGGCGCTGCGCGCGGCGTCCGACCCAGATGAAGAGCGCGGTTGGCTGGCGTTCCAGAAGGTCCTGCATTCCAGTGAACGGACACCTGCGGCGCTGCGGGCCTGGCAGGAAGGCAGCTGGTCGCGGATGCGGCGGCAGGCCCATCTCTACCTCGATGAATCCAAATGCTTCCAACTGGTCGATTTTCGCGAAATGCAAGGCGAAGTCGGCTATGACTACTTCGTCGCCAACCGCGAGCGCGAATTGCCGACGCCGTGTTCGGTGTACCTCGATGCCAACAACAACAACTTGTGGCGCATCAAGCGCTGCTCGTTGTGATTGCGGAGACTTTCATGTGGCGCAAGGCGTTTGAACGCGGCGTGGCGGGCCTGATCGCCAAACAATTGCTGGCCAGCAAAGTCGACGCGATTTTCGCACCGATCGAGCGCGCGGGCGCCCTGAAGCCTGAACAAGCCGCCAAGCTGCGTGCGGAATTGACGGCCAACCTGCAGAAGGCCGAGGCCGAAGGTGCGCCGTACGCCGACGTGGTGACGGTGGCGACGCGGGAGTTGCTTGTCCGCTGGCCGGATGTGCGCGACGCATTTACGGGCGTTGGCCGTGCGGCGCTTGAGGCGGCGCAGAAGGCGGCAGAAGCCGCGCGCGCAGAGGTGGCAAAAGCCGCATCCGAAGCGACGGCGTCACGCACCCGCATCGTCCCCAAAAATGAGGAGGAGCGATGAGCGCGATTGGCCAACTGCTCAAACTGCCGCAATACGCCCGCAATTTGGCTCGGCTCCGGCAAGTGCTCGCTGTGCTTGCGCGGCATGGTTTTGGCCACTGGCTCGTGCGGGCGGGACTGGACAAATACGCCAGTCCGACGACGCGCGGCATGGCTCTGACGGAGTCCGAAAATACCGCGCTGGAGGCGCTGACTTGGGAATTGCGCGTCCGGCACTGCTGCGAAGAGCTGGGCCCAACGTTCGTGAAGCTCGGTCAGGTGGCGGCGACGCGGCCGGACCTGATTCCAATGTCGCTGATTTTCGAGCTGCGCAAGCTGCAGGACGACGTCGCGCCGTTCGGTTTTGCCGACGTGAAGCAGATCGTCGAAGCGGACTTGGGCAAGCCGCTGACGGAGCTCTACAGCCGCTTTGACGAGAAACCGATTGCCGCCGCCTCCATCGGTCAGGTGCACCGCGCGGCGTTGTTGGACGGTCAGGCAGTCGTCGTGAAAGTGCAACGACCCGGCCTGGAGTACACGATTCGCACGGACCTCGATTTGCTGGCGATGATGGCGCGGCTGATCGAGGAGCGCGTGCCGGAAGCCGCGGCGTTCCGACCTGTGGACGCGATCGACCAGTTTGCCCGTGGCCTGAAACGTGAGACAGATTTCCTGAGTGAACTCGACAACATCGAACGTTTCCGCCGCAATTTTGCCGACGATCCGCGTTTGCATCTGCCGATCACGTACCCGGAGCTCTCGACCAAACGCGTCTTGACGATGGAGTTCATCGACGGCTTCAAAGTCAACAACCTCGCCAAGCTCGAAGAGCACGGGATTTCTGGCGAAGTCATCGCGAAATCCGGCACGGAAATCATCATCCGCTCGATCTTCGAGCACGGCTTCTTCCACGCCGACCCGCATCCCGGCAACTTCTTCATCCTGCCGGACGGCCGCATCGCGCTCATCGATTTTGGCATGATGGGCGCGGTCGATCGCGACACCATCGACGATCTGCTCAGCTTCATGGTCGCGCTGCTGCTGTCGGACACGGAGATGCTGGTCACGCAGTTCATCGATCTGGGCCTGGTCGACGACACCGTGAATGTCCGTGCGATGCAAGGGGAAATCGCCGACATCATGGCGCGCTACAACGGCCGCACGTTGGCGCAGCTGGACATTGGCGTGTTCATCGCCGAAATCTTTGAAGCGGTCGTGCGCTACCACGTGCGCCTGCCCGTGGAGCTGATCCTGATCGGCAAGTCGATTTCCACCGTGGAAGGCATTGCCCAGGAAATCTACCCCGCCTTCAACCCGCTGGAAGAATTGCGGCCGCATCTCGTCGAGCTGTACGCGCGGCGGATGCTCGACCCCAAGGCGCACACACGCAAGCTCTACCGCATCTTCCACGACTACAGCGGCCTGCTGCGCGTCCTGCCGGGCGAAATCCGCGGCGTGTTGCGGCGGCTCAAGACCGGCGAACTGACGTTGAATGTGCGCGATCCGGGGGCGGAACAGCGTGCGCTTCGCCACGAAAGGAGCCTGAACCGCGCGCTGGTTTCAGCGTACGGGATTACCGCGTGGGTGCTTTTCACCGTGACGCTGCCGCACGCACTGGTCGCGACGGACTGGCGGGCGCCGATGTTGTGGTATGCCGTGATGTGTGCGGCGCAGGGATTGGTGGCGTTCGTCATCGTGTTGTTGTCGCTGGGGCGATCGCGCGAGTTGTGACGCATGGACAAATGGACAAGGAGATCAAGGATGAAGCAGCAAAATGTGATTCTCATGGGCGTCCTGCTGGCGCTGAGTGTGCTGACCACCGGCTGCAATTTTGCCGTGTCGCGCGAGGCGTATGACAAGGATCTGACCGCGATGCGCGTGCAGCAGGATACACTGGAGACGCAGAAGGCCAGCCTGAGCACGCAGTTGGACGCGTGTGAGGCGCGCTACAAGGCGAAGAATGACGAGTTGTCGACGTGCATTCGCGACAAAATGGCGGTAACGGATTCCTTCAAGGGGTGCGACCAGAAGCTGGAGAAGATGTCCAAGATCGGCGGCAACTGCTCGCGGGATCTTGCGCAATGCCAGATTGATTCGGATTTGCTGAAGAAGGCCAAGCTGGAGCTGACGGCGGCGCGCGATGCGCTGCAGAAGGAGAACGCGCGGCTGAAGGCCGATGGCGAGCGCCAAGGCGCGGACCTGAAGATCGTGCAGGACCGGCTGTCGCGGATCGAGAGCAACATTCAGGCCGTGCGGCAGAAGCTTCAGAAGTTGGTGGACTCGGGCAAGCTGAAAGTCAACGTTGCGCGCGGCTTTTTGATCATCGAGCTGCAGAGCGACATCCTGTTTGACACGGGCAAAAGCGACTTGAAGCCGGAAGCGAAGCCGGTGCTGGCGGAATTGGCCGCGGCGCTGCAAGGACTGTCCGATCGGCGTTTTCAGGTCGCGGGCCATACGGACACGACTGGCGCGGATGCGTTGAACTGGCGGCTGTCGGTGGCGCGTGCCGTTTCCGTCGTCGAAACGCTGGTGGCCGATGGCGTGCCGGCAAAGAATCTCAGCGCGGGTGGCTACGGTCCGCACATGCCGGTGGCGAGCAACGACACGGACGACGGTAAGAAACGCAACCGGCGCGTCGAACTGCTGCTGCTGCCGGACCTGGGTGAACTGTTGAATCTGGCGAAATAGCAGCGAAACATCCTGACGTTCGTTGAGCACCAGAGCCGGCCGGTCAGACCTGCTGCGTGCCGCGCTGGATCGCCGCCGCGGATTGATCTCGCACTCGGTCTGCGTGTCTACCGCAGTTCCTTCCACAAAAACGCATAGATCAGCGCCGACATCTTCGCCAGCTGCGGATTGTTCGCCGCGCCACCGTGGCCGCCTTCGGTGTTCTCAAAATACAGCACGTCGTGGCCCTGATCCCGCATTTTCGCGTACATCTTGCGCGCGTGGCCCGGGTGCACGCGGTCGTCGCGCGTGGACGTCAGGAACAGGATGCGCGGATAGGTGCGGTCCTTCTGGACATTTTGGTACGGCGAATAGCGCGACAGGTAACGCCATTCGTCAGGCTTGTCCGGGTCACCGTACTCGCCCATCCACGACGCACCGGCCAGCAGCTTGTGGTAGCGCTGCATGTCCAGCAGCGGCACCTGGCAGACCACCGCCTTGAACAGCTCGGGGCGCTGCACCGCAACGGTGCCGACGAGCAGCCCGCCGTTGGAACCGCCGTGGATCGCCAAGTGTTGCGGCGAGGTGATCTTGCGGGCGATGAGATCCGCGGCCACCGCGGCAAAATCGTCGAACGCACGCTGGCGATTCTCCTTGACCGCCGCTTGATGCCACGTCGGGCCGAATTCGCCGCCGCCGCGGATGTTGGCCAGCACGTAGACACCGCCGCGCTCCAGCCAGGACAGGCCCATGCCACCCGAATAGCCAGGCTGCAAAGGCACTTCAAAGCCGCCATAGCCATACAGCAGCGTCGGATTGCCGCCGTCACGGGTCAGGTTCTCACGCGCGACGACAAAATACGGAATCTGCGTGCCATCTTTCGACGTCGCCGCAAGCTGCTCGACGTGAAGCCCGTTGGTCGCGAAGAACGCCGGCTGCTGCTTGAGCCGTTCGTGCTGATCCGTGCCCGGCTTGGCGAGGAGTTCGGTCGCCGGCGTCAGGAAATCGGTGAAGTTCAGGAAATAGTCGTCCGAAGCGTACGGGTCCAGGGCCGCGACGCTGGCTGTGCCCACGCCCGGCAGTTTCACTTCGCGCCGCCGCCAGGTGCCGGTCACATGCGTGAGTTCAAAGATCCGCGTCTTGACGTTGTCCAGCACGGTCAGCAGCACGTTGTGCCGCGTCGCCGTCCAGCCTGCCAGCGACGTCCGCGGCGTCGGTTCAAACAAGAGGTCAAACTGCCGCTCGCCCGCCTGATAGCGAACAAAATCGGCGGCGAGCAGGGCACCCGCCGGCCACGTCTTGCCACCGACCGTCCAGGGCGTGCGCAGCGTGAGGTAGAGCATCTGGCCGTCGATCTCGGCATTCGCATCGTCCGGCTTGTCGATCTTCAACAGTTTGTCGCCAGCGCGCAGGAACAATTCGTGGGTCCAGAAGGTCAGCGAACGCGTGACAAAGTCGCGCTCAAAACCGGGACGAAAATTGTGCTGTGCGCTGACTTCAACGTCCGATGGCTGGCCTTCAAACAGCGTCTTCGCCGCCGACAGCTGCGTGCCGCGCTGCCATATCTTGACGACGCGCGGATAGCCAGATTGCGTCAGCGAGCCTGGGCCGAAATCCGTGGCCACGAAGACGTGATCGGCATCGATCCACTGCACGTCGCTCTTGGCGGCCGGCAGGACAAAACCGTTCGGAACAAATTGCCGCGCCTTGACGTCAAATTCGCGCACAACCGCCGCATCGCCACCACCGCGCGACATGCGGATCAGGCAGCGGTTGTAGTCCGGAAAGAGGCAGGTGGCGCCGGCCCAGACCCAATTCTCGCCTTCGTCCTTGGCCAATTGGTCGACATCGAGCACCGTCTGCCAATGTGGCTGCGCCTTGCGGTACTCGGCCCAGTTCGTACGCCGCCAAATGCCGCGCACGTGCTGGTCGTCGCGCCAAAAGTTGTACAAAGAATCGAGGTGTTGCGCGACATACGGAATCCGGTCCCTGGAATCCAGCATCGCGAGCAGTCGGTCGTACAACGGCCGGTACTCCGGGCGCGCCTGCAATTCCGTCAGCGACTTGTCGTTGGCATCGCGGACAAAAGCGAGCGCCTGTGCCCCTTCCACGTCTTCAAGCCACAGGTACGGGTCGTCCGTCGCCGTCGCAGCTTGCGGCAGTCCACCCGTCGCGGCGCCTTGCGGGATGACTTGCGGATGACCACAGGCGAAAGTCGCTCCGGTCGCCAGGAGCAGGCAAATGCTGCGGGCACGGTGAACAAAAGGCATGGACAAGTTCCGTTGCAGTCCAGACGGACGCGCCAGCGGTGGCAGCAGGTTGCCGACCTGTCTCGGCGTCCAGCCCGCAGAGTGTGGCGACATTCGCGCCGAACTGCCAGCCACGCGCAACGCCCGGCGCTGCGGATCCGCTTGACCGGTATTTCGGCGCAGTCCAGACTCGATACGGCGGGCCGAACGCGTGCGAGAGACGCGATGTGGCGCATTCGGGAAATCGACGACGACCGCGCGCTTCAGCTTTTTGGCGCGCTTCTGGCCCTGGCACATGGCCTGACAGCGCTCCACTGGGGCCTGTCGCAACCGCTCGCTGAAATCCTCGCGCCGCAGAACTGGCCGGCGATTTGCTGGCCGTTCCTGGAAGACTGTGCCTCGGCTCATGTCTTTGCGGCGCAGCAGGTCCAGACTGGGCTTTGGCTCCTCGGTCTGGGCTCACTCGCCGTCGCGGCACTGTTTGTCTTCCGGCGCACAACGTTGGCCTGGTGGGCGCTGGCGCTGCTTGCGGTGGCGAAGCTCGCGGTCGTCGCGCTCGACTACCGCCTGCGTCTGAACCAGCACATGATGACCGCTTGGCTGGTCGCGGCGTTCCTGCTGATTCCCAACAAGCGTCGCGTGCTGACGTGGCTGATCCTCGCCATCTATTTCTGGGCAGGCATTCTCAAGCTGACGCCGCAATGGCTCAATGGCAGCGGTCTGTACGGCCGCTTGCCGCTCCCGACCGCGCTGTTGGCGCCGGCGTGCTACTACGTCGTGATTCTGGAGCTGGTGCTGATCTTTGGCCTGCTGGCCCGGCAGAACTGGCTGTTCTGGCTGACGATGGGCCAACTCCTGCTCTTCCACGCGGTGTCCGTGCCCGTGGTGAGTTTCTACTACCCCGCGCTGATGGTGCTGATTCTGGCGCTGCTGCCGTTGTGTCGGGCGATTCCGCCGCCCAGCGCGCTGCTGCCGCGTTGGCCGGCATGGGTGACGGTTGGCGCCTTTTCCGCCCTGCAATTTGTGCCGCTGGCGTTTCCAGGTGACGTCTTGCTGACCGGTGAAGGCCGCTTGTGGGCGCTGCACATGTTTGATGCACCGCTGGAATGCCAGGCGTGGCTGACGCCGCGCGATGCGACTGGCCACTCGGGCCAGGCCGTGCCGTTGCGCGTGGCGCTGCTGTCCAACCGCGTGCTGTGCGATCCGCTGGTGTATGCGAGCGCGACCCGTGGGATCTGCGCGCACAACGTCGACAAACCAGGGAAGCTGGACTTGCACCTGCAGACGCGGCGGGCGGGTGAAGTGGCGTATCACCCGATTGTGGACGCCGCCGACGTCTGTGGCCAGCCGCTGACGTACGACATGTTGCGCCATACGACGTGGATCTTGGACGGTGAAGCGCACCGGCCCGCGCAGCCCGGCGTGCCCGAGCTGCGCGGCCGGTAGCCGTCAGGCTAATCCCAGCAAGTGCCGACCCAGATTTCCGGCCGGTCGATGCTGATGCCGGAGACAAGCGGAATCAGCGCGTCGACGGAATCGACCTTGTAGCCGATGCGGAACTGGAACGACTTGGTCAACAGCGCCTTGGGGATGATCTCGTTGCCGTTGTTGGTGCCGGTGTACGGCCACTGGTAGGCATACTTCCACGACGCCATCTGGACGTTGAGGAGCGTGTCGCCCACGGTGACCCAGGTCTTGCCGTCGCCCGAGAACTCCAGTTTGGCCGTCTCGCCCACTTCGGCCAGGTTCGCCCACCAGCTGAACTCGAAAATCATCGAGTGATCGTAGGCCCAATTCGTCGTGTAATCGAGGTACGTGGACGTCGCATACATCGACAGGTCAATGACCGGGCTGGTCAAATAGTACCAGTCATGCGGCGTCGGGCTGATGCTCAGGCCAATGGCGGTGCCGGCGAGATAGCCGTCGCCGTCGTCGTCGCTGCTCGGATCCGAGTTGCCAAAAGCCTGGTCGGTCGACGCAGCCGCGAGGCCAATCTGCCACTCGCCCTGCAGCTTCCAGCCCGCCATGGTCTTGAACGTGCCGCCCCAGACAGCGCCGTAGCTGCTCGTCTTGCACGAACCGTCGGTGTAGTCGCAGTAACTGAATGAGCACGACGAGCCTTGCTCGAAGCCCGCCTGGCCGCAGCTATTCGGCGTGCCCTTGCACATCGTCTCGGTGCAGGTGTCGGCCAACGTGCACGGGTCGCCGTCGTTGCACGTCACCGCGTTGGCGAGGTTCACGCAAGCGCCCGTGTCAGCGTTGCAGCTGTCGTCCGTGCATGTGTTGTCGTCGTTGCAGTTGGTCGGATCGCCGGCCAGGCACGCGCCCTCCATGCACCAGTCGCCGATCGTGCAGGCATTGCCATCCGAGCACGCCGTGTCGGTGAGTGGTGCGTGGATGCAGCCTATCTTGACGAACTTGCTCGTGATACCCGAGTTGCAGCTGTCGGCAGTGCACGCGTTGTCGTCATTGCAGTTGAGGTCTCCGTCGCCGACGCAAATGCCTTCACCGGAGCAGTAGTCGCCGGTGGTACAGATGTTGCCGTCGTCGCAACTGCCTTCCGTCGGGTTGTGCGTGCATGCGCCGGAGTCCGTGTTGCAGGCGTCGCTCGTGCAGACGTTGTTGTCGTTGCAATCGGTGATCGTCGCCGTGCAACCGCCGTCCTTGCAGACGTCGCCGGTCGTGCAAGCGTCGTTGTCCGTGCACGTCGCGTCGTTGTTGAGGTTGACGCAGTTGCCGCTGGCGACATCGCAGCTATCGGTCGTGCACTCGTTGCCGTCCGCGCAGGTCGCGGCGTTCGGGATGCCGACGCACGCGGTCTGCGTGCACGTGTCCGCCAGCGTGCAGGCGATGCCGTCGTTGCACGTCACGTCGTTGGCCAGGTGCACGCAGCCGATCGCCTGGTCGCACGAGTCGCTGGTGCAGACGTTTTCGTCCGCGCAGTTCTTCGCCGCGCCCGTGCACTTCCCGGACGCGCAGGCGTCCTCGACCGTGCACGCGTTGCCGTCATCACAGCCGACGTCGTTGTTGCTGTGGCTGCACACGCCGTTGCCGCCGCACGTGTCGTCCGTGCACGGGTTCTTGTCGTCACAGTCCGCGGTCGCGGTGCAGCCGCTGGCCGTGTCCACCGCATCGGTGCCCTGCGCCGTGTCTGCATCGGGGGAGATGGCGTCCGTGCCACTCGCATCGGTGCCCGCCGCGTCGGTCCCCTGGCTGTCCTGCGCATCGGCGTCGGCGCTGATGGTGTCCGACTTGATGTCCAGCTTGCTCAGCGTGTCCTGGTCGATGTCGACGCCATCCAGGTCGACGTCGTTTTGGTCAATGCCGTCCAAGTCAATGGTGTCGCCGGAGTTGCTGGTGGCCGTCGTACCGCAGCCAGCTGCCAGAAGCAGCGTCAGGCAAAGGCCGGCAGATTGCATAGGACAACAGGAGGCAAAGCCTCGATGAAAAAAGCGCACGGGGGTCTCCAATTTTTCGAAATATTCCGCTACTCGGGACTGCTCAACCGCATGAGCAAGCCCTGAGGCTAGTTTATATCGGACCAAAAGCAACCTATTTCGACACAACCGCTGGTATCACCGCAGGATCAGGCGAAATGGTATGCACTAAGTCGTACGCCCATCATGGTGCCGTTGTACGCGACGTGGCCGCGGTCCGCGCCAGCCGCACCCGCAATCACCATCAGCGGCAGCAGGTGCTCCTCGCGGGGATGCACCAGCCGTGCCGCCGGCGCTTTCGTCCAGCCCGTCAGGCGTTCGTCACGCGTGTGCGCGTCGAGGCCTGCAGTTTCGCGCAACCAGGCGTCAAAAGCCTCCGACGCCGGCACCGCGGTCGGATTCCCGAAGCCGCGCATGTTGTGATAGGTCATGCCGCTGCCGACGATGAATACGCCTTCGTCGCGCAACGGTGCGAGCGCGCGGCCGATCGCCAAGTGCTCGGCTGGATCCAAGCCGCGCTTCAGCGACAATTGCACCGTTGGAATCTGCGCGTCGGGATACGTCAGCTTGAGCGGCACAAACGTGCCGTGGTCAAAGCCGCGTGTGGCATCCGCGGCCGAAGCAAATCCGCCGATTTCCAGCAGCGCTTGCACGCGCATCGCCAAGTGCGGATCGCCCGGCGCGGGCCATGTGATCTTGTACGACTCGGCGGGAAAACCATAGTAATCGTAAAGCATGGGCGGGTGCGTCGCCGTCATCACCGTGGGCACCGCCTCTTCCCAGTGCGCGGAAATGACCAGCAGCGCCTTGGGCGTGACCTTGGGCAGCGTCACGACGGACTTCAGGTACCCGGCCAGTCCGTTCAACTCCGCTTTGTTCATGCCCATTTCCACAAACGGCCAAGGTCCTCCGCCATGCGGCAGGAACGCCACCGGCATGCGCGTCGCCTTCGCCAGCGCGGCCTCGGCTGTTTCCGGCAACGCCGCCAGCGTCAGCCCCGCGGCGCCCGCCAGACCCGCCGCCAACACCGTCCGCCGCGTCAGTTGGTTGTCTTCCTGCTGTGCCATGACCTTACCGCTCCGCGATTCGCCTTCGACCGCTCAGTCAAGGTAGGACTGTCCCGCCAGCGTCGCCAGTCCGATCCGCTGAACAGGACTGTTCGCGTGGCGCAACAATCATGGCAAACGAATTTTGAGAATTTCCAGCAATTTCAAGACTTCAGGCGCGTCGCGGTGGGCAACGACGAGCGAGGCCAGCGCTGCGTCGCGTTTCTGGCGAAAGGCCGGGCCGCGCAGGTGCAGGTGCATGACCTGCCAGATCCGCGCCGGAATGCCCTCGGGGTCATCCAGCACCAGCCGTTCCAGTTCGTGACCCATCGCATCGGCCGTCTGCGGATTGGCCGTCGCGCGCTGCACACTGCCCACCGGATCCACCGGGTCAAAATGCCGATACGGCGCAACCAGCGGGGTCGACTCGCGCGGCAAGTAAATCGCCGCCGGTTCGCTCCAGAACGCCAGCTGCCACTTGGGATCGCGCGCCAGGAACGTGAACGCCTCTCCAGGTCCCGGGTTGGCCGCCAGGACCCAGTCAAACTGGTAGGTCTGGTGCAGGACGGCGAATGCGACCGGATCGCTGGCTGCATGGGCATTTTGCAGAAAGAAATCATCGGGATAAAGCTGATCGTTGCGACCGTCGATGAACGGCGCGATGCCGGCGAACATCAGATAGCCTCCCATGTGGAGCGGATTGGCCACCCGTCGTCCAAGCTTGCCGCCGGCAAAACGCGCCGCAGCCACTGGGACGGTGCGCTCGTTGATGCCCACGCCGAACGGCCGCGTCGCATTTCCATGCACCGCCAACAGCCCAACCGCGCAGGCCAGCACACCGCGCAGCCAGGAGCGCCGGACCAGACCGAGTAGGCGGTCCAACATCGGCAGCAGCGCCCACGTCGCCGCACCCGCCAGCAGCGGCATCCCCCGCGGCGAACGACCCGCGACGAGCAACGTGATCAACAGCACCACGCCGCGCCACCGCAGATCCGGGTTGCCGCGCGGCTGCAACGACGGAATCACGACCGGCAACGCGAGCAGCGTCAACATCACCGTCATCGGAAACGCGTCCCAAGCTTGCTGAATCGACAGAGGTTGGAATTCGGAAATGTACTGGCGATACGCATCGCTGCCCGCCACGTGCAGCACCGTCGCCCACACGCGCGGACCATCCGGGTGCAGGAGCGCGAGCCCGAGCGCCAGCGCCAGCGCGACCAGCGGATGTCGCCACCGTTGGTGTTCCAGCCCTTCCGCCAGCACCGCCACTGCCAGAATCGCCAAACTGACGACCCCACCGCGGTGCAGTAGCAGCCCCAAGCCCGCCACCAGTCCAGGTAGAATCCAGTGTTTCTCCGGAGACTTCCGCGCCCGTTCGATCGCCGCCAGCAACACGGGCAGCAGCGCAGTCGAAAAGATGCGCGAGCGCGGCGTCGCCGTCACTTCCACCGCCGACAGCCACAGCCCCGCGGCCAGCAGCCAGGTCGGCGGCGCCACGCTGGATGCAAATCCCGTTGCGCCCAACACCAGGATCCCAGCAAGGAAAGTCGCGAGCCCCGCGAACGCATGCCCGCCCAGCGCGCTGCCCGCCAGCAGCAGGTCGGCCAGCACATCCTTGCCGAGCCACGGTTTGCCTTGAAACGACCACGACAGCGGGTCCTGCGGCAGGAATGGCCCGTGCTGAAGCGCCAAGGCCCCGATCTTCAGGTGCCAAAACGCGTCGGGGTCATCGATCCGCCGCCAAGTCACCAGAAGCGCCAGCAGGAAAACGACGGCGCCCGCGGGCAGCCAGATTCGCAGGCGATGGTGGTCGGCGGGCGTCGTCACCTGCCGAGGATACGGCACCTGCGGCCAGTGGAACAGCCTTGCGGGAAGTGGCACGCTGTGCTACAACTCCGCCCCTCGCGTGGGCTTCCCCTGCGCGTCTCGGGGCGTAGCGCAGCCTGGTAGCGCACTAGACTGGGGGTCTAGGAGTCGCAGGTTCAAATCCTGTCGCCCCGACTGTTTGCGCCGCGCATGCCGGCCGATCCGCGGCTTACGTCCTCGCCGCCCTCGGTCGCGTACGTCAACGTACGCTCGGTCGGGCGGCTGCGGGCGCGCTCGCGGCTCGACTCGGCCTGCTTTGCGCAAACGGAATGACTCATGCTTGAACGAAACGAACTGATGCGCCAGCGGTTGGCCAAGATCGCTGCCACGCGTGCATCCGGACAAATTCCCTACCCGAACGACTTTGTCCCGACCGCGACATCGGCTGATGCTTATGCCTGGTTTGCCGCCGATGTGCGCCGCCTGTCGCCGTTTTCTGCCCTTGCCGAGACCGATGAGGCCGTGACCCTGGACGGCGCGCTGAAGTTGCCGGTGCCGTGGACGCGCATGGCGGGTCGCGTGATCGCCATCAACGTCAAAGGCAAAGTGGCGTTCCTGCGCATCCAGGACCGCTGTGCCGTGGATTTGCCAGCGTGCCGCAAGCGCGACGATGACCTGCGCGAGGCCGCGGGCTTGGAGCGACGCAATCAGGATGGCGCAACGTTCCAGTTCTTCTTCTCGCGCGACGCCGATCCGGACACGTTCGACGCGCTGTTCAAGCCGACCGAAGGCGCCGCGTGGGACGGTCCACGGCTGGACATCGGCGATTTTGTCGGTGGCCAGGGGCGGTTCTTCCGCACCAAGACGTCGGAGCCGAGCTTGCACCTCGCGGCGAATGATCAGCCCGCGCTGCGCATCCTGACCAAGGCCGTGCGGCCGCTGCCGGACAAGTGGCACGGCCTGAGCGACAAGGAGACGCGGCATCGCCAGCGCTACGTCGATTTGATCGTCAACGACGAGGTACGCGAGGTGTTCCGCCGCCGCGCCAAAGTGCTGCAAGGCATCCGCACGTTCCTGGACAGCCGCGGTTATGTCGAAGTCGAAACGCCGATGATGCACCCGATTCTGGGCGGCGCCGCGGCCCGGCCGTTCCGCACGCATCACAACGCGCTGGACATGCCGCTGTACCTGCGGATTGCCCCGGAGCTGTACCTGAAGCGGCTGGTGGTGGGCGGTATCGAGCGCGTCTATGAAATCAACCGCAATTTCCGCAATGAAGGCCTGAGCGTTCGCCACAACCCGGAATTCACGATGCTGGAATTCTACCGGGCGTACGCGACGTACGAAGACCTGATGGTGGAAGTCGAAACGCTGATTGCGGAATTGGCGGTGACGATCACCGGGGCGACGTCCGTGCCGTGGGGCCTGAATGCCGATGGTTCGCCGCGGATGATCGAGCTGAATGCGCCGTTCCGGCGGGTGCGCATCCGCGATGGCCTGAAGCTGTGGGGCGGCCTGAACGATGCGCAAATTGCCGATGAGTCGGCGCTGCGCCAACGGGCCGAAGCTCTGGGCGTGCACATCGATGACCACGCGTCGCTGGGCAAGGTCCAAGTGGAGCTGTTTGAAGCCGTGGCCGAGCCGCACCTCATCCAGCCGACGTTTGTGATGGAATATCCCGCCGAGACGTCGCCGCTCGCGCGCCGCAATGACGCGCAGCCGGATTTTGTCGATCGCTTTGAGCTGTTCATCGGCGGCATCGAGATTTCCAACGCGTTCTCTGAGCTGAACGATCCGGTCGATCAGCACGAGCGCTTTGAGATGCAGTTGCTGCAGAAGGCAAAAGGCGACGAGGAAACCATGGAAATGGACCTCGACTACATCCGCGCGCTGGAGTACGGCCTGCCGCCGACGGCCGGCTGCGGCATCGGCGTGGATCGCCTGGTGATGCTGCTGACCGACAGCGAGAACATCCGCGAAGTGATTCTGTTCCCGCACATGCGGCCGGAAATCGGCCAGAAGCCGGATTCCGGCGACACGCCGGGGGCCTAGTTGCACCACCTTCGGCGCCTCTTGACCGGCGTCCTGCTCGCGGCGATCGTGGCTGTGCCTGAAGCGCTTGTACGCTCGGGCGACGCACAGATCGGATTTCAAACCTGGCTCGTGGTGCAACTGCTGGGCGTGATCATCGCGGCCATCGCTGTGGCGGCCATCTTCTCCGTGGTTGGCTTGGGCCTGGTCCGACTGGCGACGCTGCCGTGGCGCAACCGCGCGAGCACGTTCGTGGCGTGGTCGTTCCTGCGCGCGCCGCGCCTGCGGGCGCCCCTGCCTGTGCGCGTGTGGCAGCTTTACCTGCAACAAGTCGACGCGCAGCGCGATGCGAACCCGTCGACGTGGCGCCAGGGGCTCGAAATTCTCGCGCTGGCCGCATTGGCGGCTGGCGGTGCGCTGCTGTTTCAGCAATCCGGCGAGCCGACTCTGCCCTGGCTCGTCCTGCGCAACGCCCTGGGCTGGCTGGGTTTACACATTGTTCTGCTGACCTGCGCGGCGCTGCCGTGGCGGATGGTGCGCTCTGTGCCGTTCGCGCTGGTGCTGGCCGCGGGCCTCGTCGTCGCCTGCGTGCTGGCGCGCGTGCCGGTCGTGTTGCAACGCGTCGAGCCACTCGCGGTGTTGTTCGGCTTCCTCGTCGCATCGCTGGTCGGCGGTCTGCGCATCGGCGGCGAGGTCGGCCGCGCCGAGCGGTTGCAGCAACGCGGCCTCATCGTCGCCGGGCTGGCCATCCTCGTGTTGGTGCTCGGGCTGGCGCTGCGCCCGGTGCAAATTCCGCTGTTTTCACTGGCCTTGCCGCTGGCGCTGGTTGCCGGCTACCTCGTGCTGCAAGGTCAGGCGAAAGTGTCCGTGCCGGTGTTCGTGTCCATCGTTGGCGTGGCGGCCGGCGTTTGGGCGCTGATCGTCGTGCTGTCCGTGATGGGCGGCTTTGCCCATGACCTGCGGCAAAAGATGCTGGTGGCCAATGCCCACGCGCTCATCGAGCGCCCAGGACGCGTTCAGCCGCTGCAGCACGTCGCCGATCTGGCCGCACGGCTGCGCAAACTGCCAGGCGTGGCGGCGCTGAGTCCGCAGGTGCGCGGCGATGCGATTTTGTCCTCCGCGTTCAACGTCAACAACTTTGTCGCCGTGCGCGGTGTCGATCCGGCGTTGCCCGAAGTGCAGCGCGAGTTGGGCGGCACGCTGGTCACCGGCGGGTTGACGTTGCTCCAACGGCCGACTGCGCTGGCGTCGGATCGTGCACTTGGTCGCAAAGCCGCGTCGGAACCGGAGGATATGCCCGCTGCGCCGCCGGTGCTGACGGAGCCCAAGCCGGCCACGGGTCACGACATGGACACGCTGCTCCATCTCGCGCCAGGTCCGGCCGAGCCGTCGCCGCCGCAGCCGATCGACCCGCGGCTCCTGCTGATGCCGTCAGGCAGCAACGTCCGGATGCTCGGCTCGGGCAAAAACCAGCCCAAGCCGGAATTGCTGCCGGAGCCGCTGATTATCCCGGCGGGCGTGACTCGCGACACTGCGCTGGCTCCGCCGCCGACGCTGCGCGGCGCCGACGACCCGCCGTTTCTCGCCACGCGCATGGACATGCCGGTCGCGCCGGGCATCCTGCTTGGCACGGAGTTGGCGCGTTCGCTGCAGGTGGAGCTCGGCGATCGCGTGGAAGTGGTGACGCCAGACGGCGATATTGGTCCCACGGGGCTGCGGCCGCGCGTGCGCACGTTCCGCGTCGCCGGCACTTTTGAAACAGGCCTGTATGAAGCCGACAGCAAAGTCGCGTACGTGACGCTGTCGGAGTCGGTGCGCTACTTCAATCTGGACGGGGAAGCCAATGTGCTCGAGGTCCGGATGGACGATCCCGAACATCCGGACACCGTTCTGGCGGCGATCCGCCAGACGTTACGCGACGCTGGCCAGCCGAAAGACATTGAGACGATCGATTGGCGCGAGATGAACCGTTCGCTGTTCTCGGCGCTGGCGTTTGAACGTCTGGTGGTCTTTCTGGTGCTCACGCTGATCATCCTCGTCGCCGGTTTTTCGATCGTTTCCGCGCTGACGATGGTGATTCTGCAAAAACGCGACGGCATCAGCATGCTGCGGGCCATGGGAGCGACGGCCGCAACCATCCGCTCGGCATTTGTCCAGATGGGCGGCGCAATTGGCTTGATTGGCACGACCGCTGGCGCCATTTTGGGCGTCGGCACCTGCCTGCTGATCGAGCGTCTGGGCATCCAATTGCCGGAGGCCTACTACGTCCGCACCCTGCCGGTGAGCATCCAGCCGGCCGAAATCGCCGCCGTGGCGCTCGCCGCAGTTGCCCTGTCCCTTGTAGCTACTGTGTTTCCTGCTACAAGTGCGGCCCGCTTCACGCCACTCGAGGGGTTGAGGCATGGCTGATTGGACCCAGAAGATGCACGTAACGCCTGAACATGACGTGACTGTTGCGCGTGAGCCGTTGATTTCGGCCCGCGGCCTGCGGCGTTGGTTTGATTTGGGCAGCCGGCGGATTGAAGTGCTGCGCGGCGTCGATCTGGATCTCTATCCCAGTGATATGGTTGGCATTGTCGGTCGTTCCGGCTCGGGAAAATCGACGCTGCTGCACTTGCTGGGCGCTTTGGACGTGCCAAGCGCCGGGACGATCACCTGGGGCGGCGAAAAGTTGGACCTGAAATCGGACGAACAGGTCGCGGCGTGGCGCAATCGCAGCATCGGATTTGTCTTTCAATTTCACCACTTGCTGCCAGAACTAACGGCCTTCGAAAACGTGCTGATGCCGACCTTGATTGCCCGTCAGAACCAGCGCGATGCCCGTGAGCGGGCGCGCACGCTGCTCGACCGCGTGGGGCTGGGCGATCGTCTGGCGCATCACCCGGGCGAGCTGTCGGGTGGCGAGCAGCAGCGGGTCGCGCTCGCGCGAGCGTTGGTCATGCAGCCGCGGGTCGTGCTGGCCGACGAGCCCACCGGTAACCTGGATGGCCGCACGGCCGAAGAAATGCACGCGCTGATGGAAGCGCTGAACCGCGAAACGGGCACGAGTTTTGTGGTCGTCAGCCACAATCCTGAACTGGCGCGGCGGATGGCGCGGGTGCTGCGCATGGCCGATGGCCAAATCCAGACCGATGACGGCACGGACGGTGACGCGCCCCAGGCAGTGGAGGCGCAGGCATGACCCCGCGGTTCCGTTTGGCTGGACAACTTGCCGTCCTTGCGTGCGCCTGCGTGGGCCTGTACGCGTTGCGCGCGTCGGCGGATGAGCCGGGCGAATTTGGCCGTGGCGCATTGGGCGGCGCGACCGGTGGCTTGAGCCTCGCGAATCCGGAAGCCGATGCGGAAGCGGAGCCAGCTGATCTGGCGATGACCATCACGGCCGTGGAATTGGGCGGCATCGAACGCGTCGACAAGCAAACGGTGCTGAACCAGATCCGTGTCAAAGCCGGCCAGCCTCTCGATCCCACTGGCGTGGCGGACGATCAGCGGCGCATCTGGACCATGGGCCTGTTCGACGACGTGAAGGTCGGCCTGAAAATGGCCGGGCCGCACAGCGTGATCCTGCGCTACCAGGTGCTGGAACGCCCGTCGATTGCGGCGATCGAGCTTGTCGGCAACGACGCGCAGAGCAACGACGACATCATGAAGGTCGTCGACCTGCGGGTGAACAACCTGTATTCGCCGAACGACGCGGCGACAAATGTCCAGAAAATCAAGGATTTGTACGTCGAGGAAGGCTATTTTCTGGCGACCGTGCGGCACCGCATCGAGCCAATGCCGGACAATCAGGTCAAGGTCATCTTTGAAGTGCAGGAGCGCGCCGAAGTCAAAGTGCGGCAAATCGACATCCTCGGCAACGAAGGCGTGGACGACAAGGACATCAAAGCGGTGTTGCGAACGCAGGAAGGCTCGATTCTCAGCGCGATCTCCAAGTCTGGAAATTTCAAGCGGGAAACCCTCGAGACTGACGTGCAGATCATGCAGTATCTGTACCTGACCAAGGGCTACATCCAGGCGAAAATCGACGATCCCGTGGTCAGCCTGTCGCCGGATTTGCGCTACATCTCGATCAGCGTTCGCGTGCATGAAGGGCCGCAGTTCAAGGTCGGCAAGGTGTTGATCACCGGCGACAGCGTGGAAGAACAGCCGATCGAGAAGCTGAAAGCCAAGCTGCAGTTGAAGGAAGGCGAAATCTTCAACTATCAGTTTGCCCAGCAGGACGGCCAGATGCTGGCCAATGCCCAGAAGAACTATGGCTACGCCCACGCGACGGCGTCGAATGAGTCGGTGCCGGATCCGGACAAGAAGACCGTCGACTGGACCTACCACATCCAGAAGGGCAAGAAGGTCTATTTTGGCCAGATCTCCGTGCACGGCGGCGGATCGACGCGCGACAAGGTCGTCCGGCGGGAAATGACCATTGGCGAAGGCGAGTTGTACAGCGAAGAGAAGCTGCAGACCTCGCAGGCGCGCATTCAACGGCTGGGCTATTTTGAAAAAGTTGAGGTCAAGACCAAGCCAACGGCGATGCCGCAAGTGGTGGATGTCGTCGTGGAGGTCAAGGAGCGCACGACCGGCACGTTCCAGGTCGGCATGGGCTTCTCGTCGCTCGACAACTTCATCGCTACCGCGCAGATTTCCAAGGACAACTTCTTCGGTCGCGGCCAGCGCTTCTCGATCCAGGGCTCGCTGTCGTCCATTCGCACGATGTTCCAGGCGTCGTTCTTTGAACCGTACTTCATGGACACCAAGGTCACGTTCTCCACGGACCTGTTCCGCTACGACCAGCTCTACACCGATTTCACCCGCCGTTCCAAGGGCGGCTCGATGTCCTGGGGCTATCGTTTGACGGACACCATCATCCTGGAAGGTGGCTATCAGATCGAGCAGGCCCAGACGCAAATCGGCGGACTTTCCGGCCGCACCGACGTGCCGATCGCGTCGCTCTTTGCATCCGGCTTGACGTCTGCGCTCAAGGCCACGCTGTCCTACGACAGCCGCGACGACCGCATGTTCCCGAACACCGGTTGGTTCATCACGAACACCGCCGAATATGCCCTGCCCGCTCTCGGGTCCGACAACGAATTCCTGCGCATCGTCAGTCGCATCCGCCGCTACGTGCCGCTGCCCGCGGAATCGGTGCTCAAGTTCAACCTGGTCGGTGGCTGGATTCAGGCGCCTCCCGGCAAGTCCGTGCCGCTGTTCGAACGCTTCTTCATCGGCGGTATCTACAACGTCCGCGGCTTCGTGCGCAATTCGCTCGGCCCGGCCATCTACATCCCCACGAGTTCCGACCCCGGCGCGACGCTTTCGGCGTTCCACAACGGCGGCACCAAGGAGTTGTACCTCAACAACGAACTGGAAGTGCCGATCCTGAAAGCACCGATGAACCTGCGCGCTCTCTTGTTTTTCGACATCGGCAACGCCTTTGGTGAGACTGAAACGGTGACGCTCGCCAACATGCGCGAATCGATCGGCTGGGGCATTCGCTGGTTCTCGCCGGTCGGGCCGCTGCGCTTCGAGTGGGGCGTGCCGCTGAATCCGCGCCCGGGTGAGCAGCCGCTGGTCTTCGAATTCACGATCGGCAACGCGTTCTGAGGTCACCGTATGGCGCTTCTGCTGCGACCCGGCGATCCGCTTCCGACGTTGAGGTTGACGACAGGCAAGCTCGATCCAGCCGCGCACGCCGGACACTACTGGGCCATTGCCACGGGCCCGCACGCCGCACTGCAGCGCTTGACGCCGACTGAACTGCCGCTTGTGGTCACGACGCCTGATGTCGACGGGCTGGCCGCGTCGCAACGTTTGGGCGCGACGAGCCAGCATGGCGAACCGGAGCCGCTGGTCGTGTTGGTGGACCCGGCGGGAACCGTCGTGCAGAGTTGGGCGGACGCGCCGCTGGCGGATTTGCTGCGGCAAGCGCAGGCGAAGGCGCAAGAACTGGCCCGGACGTAACGTGAAACAGACGATTGCCCATGATTTGTCGATGGAACTTGCGCGGCAGGCGGCGAATGCGGCGCTGGCGGACTTTCAGCGACGTTTTCCCCACGCGCACATCACCCCGGAATGGCTGAGTGCGGACGAGGCGATCGTAGCGTTCTCCATCCGCGGCTTTCATCTGAACCCGCGGATTCGCCTGCGGCCCGGCGCCATCGACGTCGAGATGGACATTCCGTTTCTGGCGCGGCCGTTTGAAGGGCGGGCGCGGGCGCGGATTGAGCGAGAGCTCGCGCTGTGGCTGGACCGGGCGCGGCGCGACGATTGGACGCCTACGGCCTGAAGACGGGTGCGTCTGCTGGCGTGCCTGACGCGGGCAACTGCGCCATCTCCGGCGCGTCGCGCACGGCCACACGGTAGAGGACAACGCTCAACCGCGGCTTCTCTGCCGCCACGACAATCCGATAGACTCCAGGCAGCACGGCGAGTGGCATGTGGCTCGGCTGGGCTGGGTCGCCCGCCGCCAGATGCGCGAGTTCCTGGCCTTTGGCGTCAAGTACCTGACACCCGAGCCCAGGCGCACCGTCGCCGCCGCAGAGCAGCTCCAGCCCTTGCGGCCCCACGCGACCGCGCAAGTCCAGACCGAAAGCGTCAACGTCGCCCGCAGGCACCAGCGCACCACTGCGTTGCCAGCCACCGTGTGGGAACTGTGGCCCGACGCTTTGGGCCAGCAGCGCGTGTTCCGGCGTCAGCAACAGCGGCAGTTTCGCCTCGTCGCCCGCCTCGACCTCGAAATTCGGGTCGTTTGTCACACTTGACTCCAGACGCCACGGCTCGGTCGGTTTGAGCCCGTCGCCTTTGGCGCGCAGCACAACGCCGAGCCTTCCCGTCGACGCCAACACGCCTGCGACAATCACCGGCGCGCCAGGGCTCGTCCCTTCGAGCTGCACGGTGTCAGGACCGTCGCCGACCTGCAGCAGCAAGATGACGTCAGCCGGCGGTGTGACGACAAGCCGCACGACAGCACCGGGCGGACAGCTCAGCTCAAACGCATCGACGTCGCCGGCGCTATCCAGAAAACCGCTCAGCGGCTTGCCCGCGGGACTCTGCTGCGCCGTCGCGCGCGTCTCGTTCGGTTCACGTTCCACGGGCAGGCGATTCAGACAATCCGCCTGCCTGGCACATCCCGCCGGCAGCAGCGGCGTCAGCGTCAGCACATAGGGCTGGTCCGGCGCTTGCCCGGTGAGCGCTTTCAGTCGAATCAGGGCACGTTTGGGCAAACGCGACGGCGAGAGATCCGGCACGACGATCCCGCCGTCCTTCGCCGACTTGCGCACCAGCAAGGGCTCCAGCGTCCCCGGGTCCAGCAGCGACAATTCCATCACCACGCCCGGGACCGGCGTCACGCTCAGCACCCAAACGTCCACGCTCCCCACCGCCGCCAGATCCAGCGCAAACATGTCCACATCGCCCTCGGGCGCGAGCGTCCCCTGCAGCGACTCTCCCGCAGCCAGCGTTTGGTTCACCAGCCGCGGCATGCCGTTGGGCTCCAGTTCCTCGCCGGGCCGCGTCGGCCGTGTGAAGATCGCCAGCTTGTACGGCCCGCCGCCGTCGCCGTCGCACGTCACGCGCACCAGGGAAGCGTGGGCATCCGGGCCAACCGACGGCAGCACCGGGCGCACACCCGCCCGCGTCCGCGCCCGCGCGATCAGCGTCCTGCCGGTGTCGTCATACAATTCCAGCTGAGCACAGTCCGGACCTTCGCGCAGATCGATTTGCACCAATTGCCCCGGCGGCGTCGCGGCCAGCCGGTACCAATCCGCGTCGGCATACGCGGTTGCCTTGGGCTTCTTGCCCTTGGCGGGCTTCGCTGTCGGCAAAGCCGGAGCTGCCAAAAGGCCTTCAATCAGCGCGTTGCTGGAAACGGCCTGGGCCTCGTCCGGCTGATCGTTGGGCTCGCGTTCACGCACGAGTTCCGCGCGGGCCAACGTGCCTGCCGCACTCGCCGGCGGGGCCAATGCCGTCACACCGGCGTCTGGAAACAGGTTTTGACGGTTCAACGGCTGCTGCGCGTCACGCCGACAACCGGACGCAACGACGGCCAGCGCTGCAGCGACGCACAAGGCGTGCTGCGTCAAAGCGTTCAGGGTGTGTCGCACCGTTTGATAACTTCCGCCGTGATATCCAAGGTATCCGCCGCGAAGACCGCCACTTGCTTGTTCAGCACGAGGCTCAACGCTCTCTCCTTGGCGATCGCATCGATCTTGGTTTTCATCAGCGTTTCGATGGGCTTGAGCAGCTCAGCTTCCTTGTGCCCCAGTTCTTCGACCGCCTTCTGCTTGGCCATCTCGAAGTCCATCGAATCCTGATCAAACTTCTTGGCCTCCGCCTCCAGTGCCGCCGCGCGCTGCTTGAGCTCATCGCCCGGTGGCTTGCCCTGAAGTTCCTGAATTTTCTGCATGATTTCGTTGCGTTTCTCAACGAGCGCCTTCTCGCGTTTCTGCAGATCCTTGCCCTGCTTTTCCAGCGAAGCTTTCTTGCGATCGCGCACATCCTCGAACTTCTTGGCCGCGGCCTTGCCCGCCGTCGTGCCTTTGAGCACCGCCTGCATGTCGACCACGCCGACTTTCAATTCGGCAAACGCGGGCACTGCGATGAGAACGCTCAGACAGGCCAAAAAGGACACACAACGCGACTTCATTCCAACTCCCGGCGTGGGCGCAAGCAGCTGTCCCAGCGACGCGCGATCGTAGCGCGCAGCGGCGCGGCAAAGCAAGTGAAGCAGGCGAATTTCCGCGGCATCACCCACACGGTGCTTGGGCGATGGCGTCGCCCGGGGTCACAATCGCGGCAACAACACGCGGCGCGGCGTTTGACGGCCGGTGCACAGCGCAGGATGATGCCGACCTTGGAGGTCTTCATGCGACAGGGCGGTTTGATTCTCGGCGTTCTGATCAGTGTGCTGGCGCTTCCGGTCAGCGCGCAAATGGCGGCCGTCCCGACACCAGCGGTGGAGTTGGCGGTGCCGGCCGATGTCGTGGCGTACCGCCTGCTCGGCGCATTGCTGGTTGGCACAACGCGATCGGGCAAGCTGGTGACCTATGACATCACCCATCGCGACGCGCCAACACGCAAATCCGAAACCGACGTGGGCGTGCCGGTGGCTGAGTTGCGACTCGCCGACGGCGTGCTGCTGGCGGTGGGCAAGGACAACAGCGTGCGGGCGTTCTTGTTCGGCGAAGACGGTGCGCCCATTGCCCTGCGTTGGGGCGGGCCCACGGGCGTTGGTGCCGGGGCGGCGACGGTCAAGAAGAGCACTTTGGGCAAGGTTCTGGAAGCCAAGCGCGGCAACCTGCTGATTGAACTGGAGGAAGGCGCGGCCGTCGTGCCAGGAGATATTTTGCTGGTGCGGTCGCGGAGCAAGGATTTGAAGCTCAATCCGTTCACCGGTGTCGAGGAAGAAGTGGCATCGAATGCGCCGAGCGCCGTCGTCGAAGTCATTCGCGTGGAAGGCACGCGCGCGGTCGCCGAACTCAACCGCGGCGACGTCGCCGTGCCGGGTGACACGGTGGAATTGAACGATCACCGCCGCGAAGTCAGCCGCTCCTTTCCCGCCCGCGGCAACTACGACCACTGGTTTCGCGCCACATTGCGGCCCATGGCCAACATCGGCGTGGTCGACATCGCCAGCCTGACCGACCTCGCATGGGGCTACTACGGCAAGTGGTTCCACGTTCAGGCGCGCATCTCCCCCGTGGCGATTTCCGTCCCCTACGGCGTCGATATCCTCAATGCCCACGCGATCTTCGCCTATTCCAGCGACTTCGCGGAATTTGGCCTCGGCGGCGGCTACTACCGCGAATCCTGGGGCGCCACGAGCATCTACGCGTCCGGTTGCGACGTGAATTCCGGCATCACGGTCGCTGACGTGTCCGTGCCCGGCAACGACGGCATCGTCAGCCAGCAAAAGAGCTGCACCAAGGCCGGCCCGTCGTTCGTTCAGTACCTTCGCCTCGGCGCCGTGGACGGCCTGAGCTTGCGCGTCACCAACACGACCGTCATCTCCGACGGCTTTCGTTTCGGCTACTTTGACGGCGTCCTCGACATTCCGATCACCCGCACGCTCAACTTGTACGGCTTGGGCGGCGGCTCGACGACCATCGTGACGGGCGAATTCGGTGTCCGGACCTATCTGCGCGGCGTCGGCAGCCACCAGACGCTGATCCTGACGACCGGCGTCGGCGGTACGTCCATGCGGACTTCGGCGATGTACAATACCCAGGTCCAGAATGTGTACGGCACGACCACGCAGAGCGTCGTCGGCGGCGAGAACCAGCTTGCGGGGCCGCATTTTGCTTTGGGCTTGGAGTATCGGCTGTAAGACGGGAAGCTAGCGCGTCGGCAGAACCGCTGGCTCTTCCGGCTTGGCCAGCGCCACACCCGCCGCGTGCCCGCCACCTTTCACAACCGCGTAGGAATGGGCGATGTTGGCCGACTCGGAGCCCGCGCGAATCGCCTGCTCCGAGCGAATCGCCCAGGTCATCGCGCGGCCCGGCATGATGCCCAACGCGAGCAACGCCAGCGCCGGCAGCGCCATCGCCCAGGTCAGCGTCGGTTCCCGGACGTACTGGCGATCGAGCTTGGTGTCCGGGCGCATGTACATCGCCACCGGCACTTTCAGGTAGTAGTACGCGCTGACCACCGAGTTCAGCACCAGGATGATGACGTGCGGCAGGTACTTGCCGTTGTCCACCGCCAGCACGTCGCGCAGGATTTGCAGCTTGCCGAAAAAGCCCAGCGTCGGTGGCACGCCCGCGAGCGACAGCACGGATACGGTCAGCGCCAGCGCGGCGATGGAATGCCGTTTGGACAGACCTGCCAGATGGCCTTCCGTCGTCAGCTCTTCGCCATCCTTGCCGAGGCTCGCCAGTGCGGCAAAGCCCGCCAGCGACGCCAGCGCGTAGCCCACCAGATAGAACGGCACGGCACCCGTCGGCGCGAGAAACGGCCCGCCGAGCGTCGGATCGTCGATGGTGGCAATCGTGCCCAACAGCAGGTAGCCGGCGTGCGCCACCGCGGAATAGGCCAGCATGCGCTTGATGCTGCGTTGCGTGAGCGCGAGGATGTTGCCGACGGTCATCGTCAGCACCGCAAATACGCCCAGCACTTCGCCAATCGGCAGGTGCAGCGACGCCAGCGCGGGGCCGGACAGGCCGGCGTACAGGAATTTCAGGAAGGAACCGAAGGCGGCGGCTTTGACCGCGCTCGACATGAAACCAGTGATCGGCGTCGGCGCACCTTCATACACATCCGGCGTCCACATGTGCAGCGGCACGGCCGCCATCTTGAACAGGAACGCGCCACCGGTCAGCACGACCGCCAGCCCCAGCCACAGGTCCTGACCCGGCTTGGGCGAGAGCAGCGCGCGCTGAATCTCGATGAAGCTCGTGCCGCCCGACAGGCCAAACAGGAACGCGATGCCGTACAGCAGAAACGCCGAGGCCACCGAGCCCATGATGAAGTACTTCATGCCCGCTTCCACGGACGCCTGCGACGTGCGCTTGAACGCGACAAGCACGTAGATCGACATGGACATGATTTCCAGGCCGATGAACAGCGTCAGGAGGCTCTCAGCGGACACCATGATGGCCATGCCGAACGTGGCGAAGTGCAGCAGCGCGTAGTATTCGCCGTAGTGTGACTCCTGCTCGACCAGGTATTGCGGGCTCGACAGGTGCGTGATCATCGCGCACATCGACACCAAGGCCGTGAAGAACAGCGCGTGGCCGGAAGCCGACAGGTGGTAGCTGAACGCCGGCGTGTGCATCTCGTACGGACCGAATTTCCACAACGCGGCGCACGCGACGATCGCCAAGGCCGACATGCCGGCGCCAAAGAGGCCCCAGAATTTGCGGGACATGTCGGTCGGCAGGAACGGATCCGCGACCAACGTGAACAACGCGGCGACCAGCAGAATCAGCTGCGGCGAAATCAGTGCCAAATCATGCAGCATTGCAAACTCCTACTGATCCGCGTGGGCGTGGCGAAGGGCCTCGTGCTTGTAATCCAGCGGCGCACGCACCTGCAGGATCGCCGGCCGATGGGCTTCGACCATCGCGTGGACCGTCGTCTTGGACAGATTCAGCCAACTTGCTGGGTAGACGCCGATCCACAGGATGAACACGCAGAGGGACGCCATGATGGATTTTTCGCGCCAGGTCAGATCGCGGAGCGCCTGGTTCGCGGGGACGGTGATTTGGCCAAAGAACACGCGGCGCACCATCGAGAGCATGTAGACCGCGCCGAGCACGATGCCGAGACTGGCGATGCCGCCGCCGACCAGCACCGTGTTGCGCCAGCGACCGGCTTCAGCGACCGGCGCGATGACGGCCTGCACGCCTTCCTTGAACGAACCGGCGAAGATGAGGAACTCGCCGACGAAGCCGTTGGTCAACGGCAGCGCGATGGAAGACATGGTGACGAAGACGAAGAACGCGGCGTAGACCGGCATCTTGGCTGCAATGCCGCCGAATTGGGCGATCTCGCGGGTGTGACGGCGTTCGTAGACGTAGCCGACCAGGAGGAAGAGCGCGCCGGTGGAGATGCCGTGGTTGACGCCCTGGAGGATGGCGCCCTGCAGCGCTTCCTCATTGAAAATCACGATGCCCATCATGACAAAGCCCAAGTGGCTCACGGACGAATAGGCGACCAGGCGTTTGACGTCGGTCTGCACGTAGGCCATCAACGCGCCGAACACGATACCGATGACGGCCAGCGCCATCAGCAGCGGCGAGAACTTGCCCATCGCCGACGGGAACAGCGGAATGGCGAAGCGCAGGAGGCCGTACGTGCCGAGTTTCAGCATGACGCCGGCCAGCACCACAGAGCCGGGCGTCGGCGCTTCCGTGTGCGCGTCCGGCAACCACGTGTGGAACGGGAAGACCGGCACTTTGATGAGGAACGCCAGCGCAAACGCCGCGAACAGCCAGGTCTGCTCTTTGTCGGACAGATGCAGGTCGGCCAGCTGCGCCAGCGCGAAGGAACCGCCGGACTTCTGGTACAGCCACAGGATTGCAACCAGCATCAGCAGCGAGCCGAACATGGTGTAGATAAAGAACTTCACCGTGGCGTAGATGCGATCCTTGCCGCCCCAGATGCCGACGATGAGGTACATCGGCACCAGCATGATTTCCCAGAAGACGTAGAAGCTGAGCAGGTCGACCGCGAGCAGCGAGCCCAACATGCCGGTTTCCAGGATCAGCATGGCGATGCTGAATTCCTTCCAGCGCTTGTCGATGGCGCTCCAGGCGCCGGCGAAGATGATTGGCATCAGCAGCGCGGTCAGCAGCACCAGTGGCAAGCTCAGGCCATCGACGCCCAAGGTCCAGCGCGCGCCGAAATTGGGGATCCAGGCGTAGTCGTCGACGATTTGGAAGCCCACCGCGTTGCGGTCAAAGCCGCCGAGCACGACGAGCGCCACGACGAGCGTCGCCAGCGAACCGACGAAAGACCAGGCTTTGTGCGCCCAAGTCTGCTCGTCCGGAATGGCCAGCGCGAGCAGCGCGAAACCAAGCGGCATGCCGCACAGCAGCGTCAGCAGCGGGAAGCTGGAAAGGCTGTGAAATTGCAGCCAGTTTTGCGCTATCGAGGTGTCCATCTGCGAAAGTCCTTGCAGTGAGTGAGCGCGACGCTAGATGAGATACCACGCCAGCGCGGCAACACCTGCCACCACGCCGACCAGATACGTCTGCACGTCGCCGGTTTGCACCAGACGACCCACTTGTGAAAGTCCCAGCAAGGCGTAGCCGGGCAGCCGCACCATGCACAAGTCGATGAGCACGCGATCCACGGCGTGGAACAGCGCCTGCGAAACCCAGCGGAGTGGCTTGACCACCACCGCGAAGTAGAATTCGTCCACGTAGTACTTGTTGAGCAGCGTGTCGTAGACCGGCTTGACCGACTGCGACAGGTTCGCCGCTTGCGTGGACGGGCCCGCCTTGTACCAGGACCAGGCCAGCGCGACGCCGAACGCAGCGACCGCGGTTGACAGCGCCATCAAGCCGTATTCCACCGACGGCTCCAGATGGCCGCCGACCAGCTCCTTGCCGCGTTCCAGCACCGGGTCGAGCCAGTGCTCAAACAGGTTGAACTTGCCCTCGGCGAACGGCATGCCCAGCCAACCGGCGCACACGGACAAGCCGCTCAGCAGGATCAGCGGCAGCGCCATCGGCCACGGCGAATCGTGCGCGTGCTCCCAGGTGTGGTGATCGCCGCGGTATTCGCCCGCGAACGTCATGAAATACAGGCGGAACATGTAGAACGCCGTCATCAGCGCGGCGAGCAGCGCCAGACCGAACGCCACTTTGCGCAGCGGCGCGAGGCTTTCCACCGACTTGACGTATTTCTCCTTGGCTTCCTTCTCCACCGGCGCGATCTTTGCCTCGTCAACAATGCCATCCTTCGATTCGGCGCGGAGTTGCATCACAGCGGCGCGCTTGAACTGGCCGTCGTAGTACTCCGTCAGCTTCTCCGTCGCCGGATGGAACGCCACGGTCTCGGCCAGGATCGCGTCCTTGGAGAAGAAGCCGGCCATGGGCGGCAGGCCGGCGATGGCGATGCAGGCAATCAGGAACGTCGCGTGGATGACCGGCAGCTTCTTGCGCAGGCCGCCGTAATTGCGGATGTCCTGCTCGTGGTGCATCGCGTGGATGACCGCGCCAGCGCCGAGGAACAGACAGGCCTTGAAGAACGCGTGCGTGAACAGGTGGAACACGCCCGACGCGAACGCGCCCGCGCCCACGGCCATGACCATGTAGCCAAGCTGCGAAACCGTCGAGTACGCGAGCACTTTCTTGATATCGTTCTGCACCAGACCGATGGACGCCGCCATCAGCGCCGTCAGCGCGCCGACCAGCATGATGACCGTCATGGCGTGGGGGCTCAGTGCGAACATGAAGTTCAAGCGCGCCATCATGTACACGCCAGCGGTCACCATCGTCGCGGCATGGATGAGCGCGGACACGGGTGTCGGGCCCGCCATCGCGTCCGGCAGCCACACGTAGAGCGGAATCTGCGCCGACTTGCCGCACGCGCCGACGAAGAGCAGCAGGCAAATCAGCGTGATTGTCGGCGGATGGTCAACGGCGTGAATGCTTTCCGAAAAGTGCGTGCGCAGCGAATCGTAGTCCACCGAGCCACCGGCATAGGCCAGCAGCAGGAAAATCGCGATGACAAAGCCGATATCGCCGATACGATTGACCACAAAGGCTTTTTGACCGGCTTCCGCCTTGTCCATGTCCTTGAACCAGAAGCCGATGAGCAGGTACGAACACGCGCCGACGCCTTCCCAGCCAATGAACAGCATCGCGAGGTTCTTGCCGAGGACCAGCACGAGCATCGAGAAGACGAACAGGTTCAAGTAGGCGAAATAGCGGGCATAACCCGGATCATCGTCCATGTACGCCGTCGAGTACAGGTGCACCAGAAAGCCGACGCCCGTGACGACCAGCAGCATCATCGACGACAGCGGATCCGCCAGAAACGCGAAATCAAAGCCGTAGCTGCCCGCACCGATCCACTGAAAGACCGTGAAACGCAACGCTTGTTCGGCGTGCGCCTGGCCCAGTCCGCGCAGGTTCAGGAAGACCTGCACGCTCAGGAGGAAGGATGCCAGGACCGTCGTATTGCCAATGAAATACGAGACCTGACGCGAAAAATGTTTGCCAAACAGGCCGTTCACGATGCCGCCCAGAAGGGGCAGCAAGATGATGAGGGGCAAGATGGCCGAGTTGTTGACTTCCACGGGAGTGCTCCGGGCTACTTGGGGAATCTACCGTTTCAACAAGCGAAGTTCGTCGACGTAGGTCGTCTGCTTCAGGCGGAACACCGCCAGCACCATCGCCAAACCAACCGCCGCTTCCGCCGCCGCCACCGCGATGATGAAGAACGCCAGCACGTGACCTTCGGTCCAGCCGTTGTAGCGCGAGAAACCCACCAGCGTGAGATTCACCGCGTTCATCATGACTTCGACGGACATCAGCATGACAAGGACGTTGCGGCGGGTCACGACGCCGGCCAAGCCGATGCCAAACAGCAGCGCCGCCAAGAGCAAGATGTGACCGAGAGGAATTGAAGTCATTTCAGTGGCCTCCACCGTGAGCGTGGGCATCTTCCGTGCTTTCGGGCGCAGCGTGCTCAAAACCGGCCGGTGGCGGTTCTGGCCGGTCGACATACTTCAGCGAACGCTTGGCCAGCACGACCGCACCGACCGCGGCGACCAGCAAGAGCACCGACACGAGTTCAAACGGCACGAGGAAGGTCGTGTACATCATGCGACCGACTTCCGGCACGGTGCCAAACTGCGCGAAGCCCGGGTCATTGAGGTCCACCGCCTGTGCACCCGCTGTCGTCAACTGGATCGCCGTGGCCAACTTGCCGAAGACAAACAGCGCGAGAATCCCCGCGGCGATGCGGCTCGGCGTGATCCGCGTGTCCTGCAACTCGTCCGGGCCGAGGTTCAGCAGCATGATGACAAACGTGAACAGCACCATCACCGCACCGGCGTAGACGATGATCTGCAGCACGCTCAGCATGTGCGCCGACAGCAGCGCGTACAGGCCGGCCAGGAAGAAGAACGACACAATCAGCGAAATTGCCGAGTGAATCGGGTTGCGACCCATCGGCGGCAGCAACATCGCGGCCGACGCCACGACCGCGCCACCACCCAGCAGATAGAACATGATCTGTTCGCCAGTCATCTGTTGAACTCCTTGGCGACTAGGCAGCCGTGGGCTGTGCAGCCGGTTTGACGACATAGCCGTGGGCGGCAGCCCGTTGACGAATCGCAGCTTCCAGTTGCGGCCGGAATTTCGTGGCGATCGAGCGGATCGGCCAAGCCGCCGCTTCGCCGTGCGCGCAAATCGTGTTGCCTTCAATCTGGCCGCACGCCGAAATCAGCAGGTCGATGTGCTCGCTCTCGCCCAGCCCTTCGTCCATCTTGTCGGCGATCGCTTTGAGCCAGCCGGTGCCCTGACGGCAGGGCGTGCACTGGCCGCAGCTCTCGTGCTGGTAGAACGCGGTGACGCGCTGCATGACGCCGAGCAAATCCGTCAGGCCTTCCGCCATCACGGTGATGCACGCGGTGCCGAGCATGGAGCCGACCGGTTTCAGGCCGTCAAAGTCCATCGCGACGTCGATCTCGTCCTTGGTCAGGAACGGGCAGGAACTGCCGCCGGGGATGATGGCGAGGATTTCGCGGTCGTCCGTGATGCCGCCGCCGAGCGTGTAGATGACGTCGCGCATGGACGCGCCCATCGGCACTTCGAACAGGCCCGGCGTCTTGACGTGACCGGCGACGCCAACCAGCTTCGTGCCACCGTTCTTGGGGGTACCGAGCGCGGCCCAGGCCTCGCCGCCCATTTCCAGGATGACGGGAACCGCCGACAGCGTCTCGGTATTGTTGACGATGGTCGGCATGCCGAACACGCCGATATTGGCCGGAAACGGCGGCTTCAAGCGCGGCATGCCGGGCTTGCCTTCGATCGACTCGATGAGCGCCGTTTCTTCGCCGCAGATGTAAGCGCCCGCGCCGGTCTGCATGTAGACGTCGAGGTCAAAGCCGCTGCCTTGGATGTTCTTGCCCAGCCAGCCGGCCTTGTAGAGCTGGGCGATGGCGTCTTCCGTGACGGCCTTGGAGTTCCAATACTCGCCGCGGATGTAGATGTAGCTGACGTGCGCGTTGATGGTGTACGCGGCAATCAGGATGCCTTCCAGCTGACGGAACGGGTCCAATTCCAGGAAGTAGCGGTCCTTGAAGGTGCCGGGCTCGCCTTCATCGGCGTTCACCACGAGATAGCGCGGGCGCTCGTCCTTGGGCAGGAAGCTCCACTTCATGCCGGTTGGGAAACCCGCGCCGCCGCGGCCGCGCAGGCCGGACGCTTTGACTTCGGCCAGCACGCCGTCGCGGCCCAATTCCATGGCCTTCTGCCACATCTTGAAGCCACCGTGCGCGAGGTAGTTTTCAAGCTTGGTGAAGTCGACGCCCAGATGATCGCGCAACAGCACGCGCTTTTCCATCGGATGCGGTGTGTAGGCGGTTGGCTTGGTGGACATGTTCAAGACCTCAAGCGTGCGCGTGGTGTTGTTCGGCCAGCCAGCCCACCGGCGGGCCCAGCTTGACGCCCTCGGTTTGCAGTTGCGCCAGCAGTTCCTTCAACTTGGCCGGCGTGACCTTGAAATAGTCTTCCTTGTTGATCTGCAGCGTCGGCGCGCGATCGCAAGCGCACAGGCACTGCACCGACTCCAACGTGAACAGACCGTCCGGCGTCGACTCGCCCGGCGCCAGACCCAGCGCCTGCTGGGCGACCGCCATCAGGTCGTCAGAACCCAGCAAGTAGCAGGAAACATTGGTGCAAATCTGCACATGAAAGCGACCGACCGGCTTCTTGTGCAGCATCGTGTAGAACATCGCCGTCGCCAGCACCGAGGCGAGCGGCAATTCCAGCGTGTCCGCGACGAGTTGCATGACTTCAGGTTTGAGCCAGCCGAACTCGTCCTGCGCCACATAGAGCGTCGGGATAAGCGCACCCTGCTTGCGCGGATAACGCCCGAGCAGATCAGCGATTTTTGCGTTGGTGGCGGCGGAGAAAGCGATGGGTTCCGACATGCAGACCTCAAGCACGGGCGGGCGCGAGCGCCGAAACGCGCGATTCGGGCCCGGCGGCGTTCTAGACGAGGGAGGCGGGGAAGTCAATCGGCCCGCGTTTCCTTGCCGCGGCTGTGGCATCCGCTACGCTTGGGCGTGGGCCACTGCCCGCGGGAGCTCGTCATGCGCGCCTTCATTCTTGCCGCCGGATTGGGCACGCGCCTGCGCCCCCTGACCGAGACATTGCCCAAGCCTTTGGTGGATGTAGCCGGCGAGCCGCTGATCGTCCGCGCGGTGCGGCAGCTGCGTGACGCAGGCGTGACGGAAATCGGCATCAACCTGTTTCATCTGGGCGAGCAAATCCCGGCGCGGCTCGGCGACGGCAGCGCGTACGGCGTCAAGCTCACGTATTTCGACGAGCGTCCCGAAGTGCTGGGCACGGGCGGCGGGCTGAAAAACGCCGAAACGTTCCTGCGCGGCGACGACGACCACTTCCTGCTGGTCAATTCCGATGTCTGGCACGATTTTGATCTGAAGAAGCTGGTTTTTGCCCACCGCCGCGATGCGCTCGCCACGATGGCGGTGCACCGGATGGGCCGGCGGCCGGAGCTCCACAATGTCGGCTGTCAGCCGGATGCGAAGACGCTGCGCGACGGTCAGGTCATCCACATCGCCGACCAGCCGACGGGCACCGATCCGACGTTTCGGGCGATCTATACCGGCGTGGCGGTCTACGCGACGCGGCTCCTCGACTACCTGCCGGCCGGCAAAGTGTCAGGGCTTGTCACGCACGGACTGGTGCCAGCAATGGCAGCGGGCGAAACGGTGCGCTTCTACGAACCGCATGGCAGCTGGTTTGACTGCGGCACCCACGCGGAAGTGCTGCGCGCGAGCATCCACGCTTTGCGGACGCGCGGGCTGCGGGCGCAGGTGGTGAGCCGGGAAACGGTGCCTTATGGGTATGTGAGCTGAGGCCGCGTCCACCCGCTACTTCTCGTGATAATCCTTGCCAAATCGCTTGGCAAAATCGGTCTTGTCGAGCGCCTTCATGATGCCCTCGTCGTACTCAATCTTGCCGTCGTTGACGAGCTTCTCCAGCTGCTCGTTCAGCAGCATGTTGCCCTGCGCCTTGGCGGTCATCATGATGTTCATGATCTGGTGGTTCTTTGCCTCGCGGATCAGGTTCGCCACGGCGTGACTGCCGACCAGCACTTCCAGCGCCGCGATGCGTCCGCCGCCCTTCTTCTTGCACAGCGTCTGCGCGACCACGCCCTTCAACACCTCGGACACCACCGCGCGAATCTGGCTTTGCTGCTCGGGCGGAAAGACGTCGATGATGCGATCGACCGTGGAAATCGCCGTCGACGTGTGCAGCGTGCCAAACACCAAGTGACCGGTATTCGCCGTTTCCAGCGCCAGCTGAATCGTCTCCTGATCGCGCAATTCGCCGACCAGCACGATGTCCGGATCCTCGCGCAGCGCCGCGCGCAAGGCTCGGGCAAAACTCGTCGTGTGCGGGCCCACTTCCCGCTGGTTGACCAGCGCCTTTTGGCTGTTGTGCACGAACTCGATCGGATCTTCCAGCGTGATGATGTGCGTCCGCCGGTTGCGGTTGATGTAGTCGATCATCGCAGCCAGCGTCGTCGACTTGCCCGAACCGGTTGGCCCCGTCACCAGCACCAGGCCTTTGGGGTGATCACACATTTTCTGTACGCTGAGCGGCAGCCCCAACTGCTCCAGCGTCAGGATCTTCTGCGGAATCTGCCGCATCACCGCGCCGATGCCGTGGTGATCGCGAAAGACGTTGACGCGAAAACGTGCGACGTCCTTCAGGGCGTACGCAAAGTCCGTGTCGTTGTCGGCCAGGAACTGCGCCTGGTTGCGCTCCAGCATCGCCGGCGACAGCAGGTCCCACACGGCGGTTTCCGTCAGCATCGGCGCTTCGGGAATCTCGCGCATCTCGCCGTCCATGCGGAACCGCGGCTTGTGCTCGGCCGACAGGTGCAAGTCCGACGCGCCTTCCGCCACCATCCGCCGCAACAGCGGGTCCAGCTTGGGCGCCGACAGCTTGCCCACCGGCGTCTTGACGACCAACTTGTTCTGGCCACCGATCGGCGTCGCCGCGACCGGTTCCGCGCTCGCGGCCGCCACCGGAACGGGAATCTCCTCCAGCTCCGGCATCGACTTCAGCAGGTGGTTGAACGCCGCGGCGTCGATGCGCATCGGCAAGAGGTCCAGCCCGGGCAGGAACGCGCGCGCGGCGTGCAGGGACAGCGAGGTCAAATCGTCGACAAAACCCAGCACCAGCTGCTGACCGTGATTGCCCAGCGGCAGCACGCGCTGACGGTGGATGAACTGCACCGGCAGCATCGTCGCCACGTCCGGCGTCGGCGGATTGGCCGCCAAATCGTAGAGCGGCAGCGGCACTTTGCGCTCGGTATGCACGGAGCGGTTGGCCATCGCCACCGCCAGCGCCACGCCAAACGTGGGCGCACGCTCGCACAGCGCCTGGAGCAACGGCGCGGGAATTTGGAACAGCAAGACCTGTGGCTCCAACGCCACCGCCGTCAGCCGCCGCGGCTGGCCCAGCAGCGCGTCCACTTCGCCGATGAGCTCGACCTGCTTGGGCCGATCCATCTCAAACGCCTCCTGCATCCCCGGCGGCACCAGCCGCAGCGACACGGAACCGCGTAGAATCACGTGACAAGCATCCGCCGGATCGCCTTGCTTGGCGAACACCTCGTCCTGACCACACGCACACAGCACGCCCTGGCCGGCAAACCACGCGAGCGTCTCCGCATCCACGTTTTTGAACAGCAGCAGCGACTGGAGCGCTTGCACCACCTTGGGCTGCAAATCCGGGGAAACAGGCTGCATTTTCATGAGGTGCGGCTCCGCGGGGGTTACGGGCTGGGTTGAGTGGCGCAGTGGGGGCCGGAGGCGATGAAGCTGGAACTACCGCCGCCGATGTCAATCCACGCGGACACGGTGCCGCTCGCATTCACGCCGTTGGCGCAAAGGTCAGGCGTGCAGGAGGCGCTTGCGGCGCTGGCAAAATCCCAGAGGAGGTAGGTGTCTTTCGCGAACGTGCCGTTGTTGTCTTTGGCGAGCGTCCACGGCGGGTCGAACGCCGCGCCGTAGCGGACGGCCGTGGACATTTGCAGCGAGGCCATCTGGCCGCTGATGTGGTTCGTCTGGGCCGCGCCGCCTTCGCGGGCACCGATGCGGACCTTGCAACTGCTGCTCCACGCCGTGGACGTGACCGTGAAATCACGGGCCTTTTGGCCATCGACCCACAGCGAGCCGGTCTTGTCGCCATGGTATTCCAAGGCAAAGTGCTGCCACACGCCGGCTTTCCAGACCTGACGAGCAACGCTGGCCGTACCGGGACCAATTGTCGAGGCATCGGTGCCATCCGATTGCGTCTGAATCGCCCACGCTTGCGCCTGCGACTGCGGGCACGCGGTGGTCAGGGAACTATCCATGGCTGCGATCGTACCGATCTTACCGCTGGCAGGCAACGCCGGCAAACGGACCCAGCCTTCCCACGTCCACGGTCCTGCCACGGAACCGGGCACGGTTGCCGTTGGGTAGGGCAAGCTGGGGTACGTGATCGCGTTGGTCGTCAACGCCGGCGCCACCGGATCGGTCCAGGTGATGCCGCTGCAATCGGCATTCCAGTACGGGCCGCAGGTGAGGCCAGGCGTCGCCACGCTCGAAGGGAAGTTGGTCGCTTTGGTCGAGCCGTCGTCCCATTCCCAAGGCGCCAAGGTGCCATCGCCGCATTTCGCCGCACTGGACGCTTGGTAGTAATCGTCGCAAGTCGTGGGCGACGTGTTCGTGGTCGTGACGCCTTTGCCGCTGTCGTCGAGCAACGTCGAGGTAGCGCCGTCCATGTGCCACAGCGCGCGCGTGTTGGCGTCCGGGTAGGCGCGCCGTGAAGGCACGAAATTGCCGCCGTAGCGCATACCGCTGGAGACCCGCACTTCATCGATTTCGCCCGGCCACGGGATCTCGGCATCAATCGTGTCGCCGTTGGCCGCGCACAGCGGATTCCCGGTGGTTGCGTTGTAGCCAGCCATGCCGCCAATTTCGAGCACTTCCGACGACAAGGTCGAGACCGGATTCGGCTGGGTGTAATCCCATAAGGCTGGCTTCACATCGAGGACCAGCGCACCGTCAATGTACAAGCGCAGCGGCGCATACGTCGCCCAGCCGAGCTCAAGCGCGTAGTGATGCCACACCCCTGTGGAAATGACCGTGGCTGCAGACGGCGGCGAGGGGAACTGAGTCACACCCTGCCGAGCCACGAAGACCGTTCCGTTGCTGATGTAGAGCTGCAGCGCGGTGCAACTGACTGAAAAAAGCGCATAATACGCGTCCTGAGCGGCCACATCCAATTTTGCCCACATCTCGACCGTCGTTTCACACGTCGGACAGAACGTGTCCGCCGCCCACGACGTGAACGGTTGCGTGATGGCCGCCACGCTGCCGCCCAGCGACAGTTGGCGGCGATATCGGCAATCCTGGCACACCTGGCTCGGGCTGTTGCACGTGTCGGCGAGCGGATCGCATTCCTCGGTGCCCGGAAAGCTGCCGCTCGCGCTGGCGACGAAGCCGTCCCCGCACACGCCCGCGGTGGCGACCGCGCCGTAGCACGCGTCTGGGGTCCACGTGTGGCCAGTCAGCGTCAGGTTGTACGCTGGCTTCTGAATCACGCCCAGCGAATCGGCGCCGGTTCCGGCTGCATCGACGGCCGTACTGCCGGTCGCTTCGTCGAAACGCCAGAGTCCGCGCGAGGCCGCGCTCAACACCACGCGACGCGGCGGCGTGAATGCAGCACCGTACAGCGGCGCGGCGGCAATGTGCAGTTCGTCGATCGCGCCGTTGAAGCCCAGCGAGGCATCGTCGGGCGTGCGCCGGCCGACGACGAACGTCGAAATCAGCGATGCTTGGCGTTTCGTGGCCAGCGTTTTCGTGAACACCGGTGCGCCATTGATGTAAAGGCGCACTTGCTGGCCCGCGACGACGGCCGCCACGTGAGTCCAGACGTTCGCGGTCACCGTAGCCGCCGACTGAACCTGTTCCTGCCCGAGAGCGGCGGACGGCGTGTGCTGAAAGACAAGATTGCCAGCAGTATTCACCATGAAAGCGTAGGTCTGCAGGAATTGCGCGCCAAGCGCGGCGTGCGCGACGATCGGCTGGGTCGTCGTCAGGTTGGCCGGCTTGATCCAGGCCTCGATGGTCATGTCCCCGTCAATGGCCAAATACGGCGTCGCGACGCTGGGTGCGCCAAAGCCGGATGTACCGCTGCCAGCGCCGCTGAAGACCACCGTCGAGCGTGCCTGGCAGCTCTCGCAGCCGTCACAATTCGCGGTGTTGCCGTCCTCGCACGTCTCGCCGGTCGCGGCGTTGACGTAGCCGTCGCCACAGCCCTTGGTCTTGCAGTTGCCGGCGACGCACCATTGGGTGGCAAGATTGCAGGTGGCGGGCTGCGACGTGTCCGGAAGCGGCGAATTGACGCAAAGTCCAGCGGTTCCGTCGCAGGCATCCGAGGTGCACGGGTTGTTGTCGTTACAGGCACCGCTCGGCGTGTTCGCCGCCGCAATCGGGTCATGCTGGCACCCGGTGCCGGCGTTGACGCAGGAATCCAACGTGCACGGCTTGCTGTCGTCGCAGTTCAGCGTCCCGGTCGGCACGCAGGTGTAGCTCTTGCCGCCCGGTACGCACCGGTCACCTGCGGTGCATGGCAGGCCATCGTTGCAGGGCGTGTTCAGTGGCACGTTCGGGTTCTGGCAGCCGAGGATCGGATCGCACGAGTCCGTGGTGCATTGCTCGCCGTCATCGCACGACTTGAGGTTGCTTCCGGTGCAGACCCCGGCCACGCACGTGTCCGTGAGCGTACACACATTTCCGTCGCCCTCGGCGGCGCACGACGAGCCTTCGTGCGCGGCGGTGGCGTGCACACAGGCGCCTGTCGCTGGGTCGCAGGAATCGTCCGTGCAGAGCGTGCTGTCGACACAATTGGTCTTGGTTCCCGCACAGATGCCGCTGCTGCACGTGTCGCCGATGGTGCACAGGTCCTTGTCATTGCAACTAGCGGCATTGAATGGAAATTTGCAGCCGGCAACGGGATCGCACACGTTGTCGGTGCACGGGTTCGTGTCCGTGCACACCAGTGGTATGCCAGCCGTGCAGGTTCCGTTTTGGCACGAATCGGCTTGGGTGCAAATGCTGCCATCCGCGTCGCAACCGGTTGCGTTGAATGGCGTTCCGTCAAACACACACTTTCCGGTCACCTTGTCGCAGCTGTCTGCCGTGCAGGCGTTGCCGTCATTGCAGACCGTCGCTGCCCCGGGCAAACACACCGTGTTGTTGCAGGAATCGCCAATCGTGCAGGCGTTGCCGTCTTCGCACGGCGCCACATTGGCAGTGTTGACGCAGCTCTTGACCGGGTCACAGCTGTCGTCGGTGCACGGGTTCTTGTCGTTGCAGTCCACCGAACCGCCCGCCGTGCACACCCCGCCCAAGCACGCGTCATTCACGGTACACACGCTGCCGTCCGCATTGCACGGCTTCTGATCCGCCAACGCCGACGTCGCGCACTTGCCCGTCGTCGCATCGCACGCCGTCGACTTGCACTGGCCATCCTGGCTCGTGTCGCAGTTGACGACCGTTCCCGCTTTGATCTTGCAGTAGTACGGCGCCGCCGCCTTGTCGCAGTACAGCACGCCCGCACATGGATTGGCGTTCGGCTGCTGGCATTCGATGTCCTGCGTGCAGCCGCAAATGTTCTGGCCGGATACGCAGACGCCGTTCACGTTGCACGTGTCGTTTTGCGTGCAGGGGTTGTAGTCGTCGCACTGCGCGTTGGTCTTGGGCGTGTAGGTGCAGCCGCTGGTCGGCGAGCAGGCGTCGGTCGTGCATGCGTTCTTGTCGTCGCACGCGGTGGCGGCGTTGATCGCGGTGCCGGCGCAGCCGGAAATGCCAAAGAACGTGACGCAGGTGTCGCCGCTGGTGCACGCGTTGCCGTCGTCGCACGATTTCGAATTGCCCACGTGCTGACAGCCACTCGTCGTGTCGCAGCTGTCGTCCGTGCACACGTTGCTGTCGTCGCAAGACTTGGTCACGCCCGCGCAGCCGGTGGGCCCCGCGCTGCCGCCGCCGCACTGGTCCGAGTCGGTGCACGCGTTGCCATCGTTGCACGTCGCGCCGGGTAACGCCGTGTGGCCGCATGTGCCGGTCGCCGCGTCGCAGCTGTCGGCGGTGCAGGCGTTCGTGTCGTCGCAGTTCTTCGCGATGCCCGGCGTGCAGACATTGCCCACGCACGCGTCGCCCAGCGTGCACGCGTTGCCGTCCTCGCAGCTGCCCTGGACATTGCTATACGTGCAGCCGGTCTTGGGGTCGCAGCTGTCCGACGTGCACGTGTTGCTGTCGTCGCAGTTCTTGGTCTTGCCGGTGCAGGTGGTGTCGGTGCAAGCGTCAGCGACCGTGCAGGCGTTGCCGTCGTTGCAAGCCGTGCCGTTCAGCGGTTTGTTGACGCAATTGCCGCTGGTTGTGTCGCAGCTGTCGGACGTGCAACCGTTTTGGTCGTTGCAGTCCTTCTGCGCGCCGGAAATGCACACGGTGTCGATGCAGCTGTCGCCGACCGTGCACGGATTGCCATCGTCGCAGCCGGTGGTTTGCGCGGCGTGTTCGCAGCCGACGCCCGCGGCGCAAGTGTCCAACGTGCACGGATTGTTGTCGTCGCAGCTGACCGCCTGGCCCACGCACTTGCCGATGACGCACGTGTCGCCGCTGGTGCAAAAATCGCCATCCGTGCAGGCGTTGTCGCTCAGTTTGACGTGCACGCACAAACCGCTGATCGGGTCGCAGCTGTCTGACGTGCAAGCGTTTTTGTCGTCGCAATCGACCTTCTTGCCGGGTACGCAGCTGCTGTCGATGCACGTGTCGCCGACGGTGCAGGCGTTGCCGTCGCTGCACGGGATCGCGGGATTCTCGTGCTGACAGCCCAACTTCGGGTCGCAGCTGTCCGAGGTGCACGGATTCTGGTCGTCGCAGCTGATCGTCGCGCCGGTGCACAGGCCCACCGCGCAGCTGTCGCCGGTGGTGCAAGCGTTGCCGTCGCTGCAGACCAGCGCGTTGGGTGCGTGCGTGCAGGTCTGCTCGGTGGGTTGGCAGGCGTCGTCGGTGCAGAGGTTCTTGTCGTCGCAGACCACGTCGTCTGTCAGCCCGTTGCAGTCGTTGTCGATGCCGTCGCACAGTTCGGTGGCCGATGGCGAGGCCGTGCACGCGCTCAAGCCCGTCGCCGTGCAAGAGCGCACGCCCGGACACGAACCGCCGGTCGCAACGGCTGCGTTGCACGTCGTGGCCAATTTCTGCGTCGTCGCGTTGGCGTCGCACGGGCACTGGATGTGCGCAGCGCCGTCCGGCAAACGCGCACATTGTTTGGCAGATTTGCCCTCGATGCTGGTCACGTCCTTGCAGCCGTAGCCGGTCGGGCACTCGCCGTCGCTGGCGCAGAAGCTGCCACAGAAGCTGCCTTCCAGGCCGCCGTAGGCGATGCAGACGCCTTTTTCATTGCCCAGCGCGGAACTGCACAGTTTGGAGTTGTCGCACGGCTCGCACAAGCGCCCCCATTTGGGCACGCAGATGTACTGCGCGTCGCCACCGCTCTGGTTGATCAGCGTGCACGAGAACCCGCCGGGACACGCGCCGCCGCCGCAATCGATGCCGCAGCGGTGGCCGTCCGGCGCTTCCAGGCAAATGTTGTTGTCGCAGTCGCTGTTGAGCGTGCACGGGCAGTTGGCGCCGCCGGGGCAGATGCCGGTGATATCGGCGGTGACGCTGTCGCCATCGCTTGGCGCACCATCGGACAGCGCGTCGCCCGGCGTGACGGCGTCGCCGTTGCTGTCCGCGGTCACCGTGTCGACGATGCCGTCCGGCGTCTTGCCGTCAGACGTGACCGTCGAATCGACCGCACTGTCCGCGCCCGTCGCGGTCGCATCCTCGCCCGCCGCCTTGGTATTGCCGCACGCGCCCAGCAGAAGCGCCACCACCAGCAGCAACCGGCCGCGCCCAACCTGCGGCGCCTGTTCCGTGAATTCGTGCATTCTGCTCCCCTTCACCCTCACCCGCCGGAGTGACATTGCCGGTCAGGGCACCCGTGCCGCCCGGCCAGACGGCCCAGTCTCGCAAATCAACTGCTCAAGCCGCAAGAATTTTCGCGGTGCCGACTGTGTTCGCTGCGCGGAAGGGGGGTAGCGCGGCGGACCTTTCAAGTCCCGATCCAACGGTCAGAAATCTTCCTCGTCGTCGTCCAAGGGCAAACCTTCCGGTGCGGAATTCTCATCCAAAGTGGTCAGAGGATTGGGCGCGGGCGGCGGAGTCGAAGGAATGTAGATGGTTGGCGAGGACTTTTGGTTCGCCGGTGGCGGTTCTGCCGGCGCCGACGCGGCCGACGGATCACTGACGTTGGACGTTTTGGGATTCGGTTTGCCCACTGCGGTCGTCTTCAACACGACGCGCCGGGCTTCGTCCCGCCCCGCCGGGTCGTCAGCCGTGCGACGCGCTTCCGCCACTTCAGCCGCACGAGCTGCCCCGTCCACCCGGTCTGTGTTTTCAGCCAGACTCGGGATGCTGACGTCGACGTCGGCGCCACCGGCCTGGTAGGGCATGCCGTGCACGCGCAGGGCTGAAGGCCCCGAGACGTTGAGCGCGACCCGCCCGGGCTGCGGCAATTCCACCGTGATCGCTTCGTCGGGAACGGGCGGCGCAGGGGCATCCACCGCGACGACCACGCGCGGCGGCGCTGGCATCGCTTCGAGGGTCGGCAGTTGCTGGCTCTCGCGCGGCACGGGATGTTTCGCCGTATCCGCCAACGCGGGCCGTCGCTGCGAATCGCGCACCGACGGCGGCAGCGGCAAGCCATGCGGGTCTGTCGGCGCTTGGGTGTCGACAGGCAGGTCGTTGGACTCCTGCACTGCCAACGGGATACCGCGACGGTACGGAAGCGGCACGCCCGGCTTCGGCGGCGCGTTCAACTCCGCCTGCTGCCACGGTCGATACGCGACTTCTTGCGTCCGCGCGTGGTTGCGAACCACGGTCGACTGCCGCACCTCAATTTCCGTCAGCGTCTCCGCGTCGGACGGATCCGCGCCGCGCAGGTCAAATCCCGGACTGGTGTCTTCGAGTTCGTCATGCGCGACCACCAACTCGTCGGTGTCCATCGGCAGCGTCGCACGGTTGGACAGACGACTCCGCGACGCGTCCGGCACTTTGACGACCTGCAACAGGACGACGGTGATGTTGTCCTTGCCGCCGCCGTTCAACGCGTGGTCAATCAGCCGTTCTGCCGTCTGTGTCAGCTGATCGCCACCGTCCTCCAACGTCGCGGCAATCACGGCGTCGTCGACCATGTCCATCACGCCGTCGGTACACAGCAGGTAGATATCGCCCGCGTGGTAGTCCTGCACCTGCACATCCGGCTCGACGACATCGCGCAGGCCCACGGCACGGACGATCACGTTCTTGCCGGCAAATTGCTTGATCTGATCCGCCGACATCGGCCGGGTTTGGATGTAGAAGTTGAGCAGGCTGTGATCTTCAGTCAATTGCGTCAATTCACCGTCGCGCATGCGGTAAATCCGGCTGTCACCGACGTGCACCAGACCCAAGCGATGCGGGCCTGCCAGCACCGCCACCACGGTCGTGCCCATGCCTTTGTGCAGCGGATTGGCCGACGCGGCGGCAAAAACCTCGCTGTTGGCCACGCGCACGGCGGCGTCGAGAATGCGCGATTCTTCCGGCAGCGCGCTGGGCGTGTCGATTGGCCAGCGCAAGTCCGGGCGGTGCAGGTCCTGGCTGACGAAACGCACCATCGCGTCGGCGGCGACTTGGCTGGCAATTTCCCCCGACGCGTGGCCGCCCATGCCGTCGCAAACCAAATACAACCCCGATTCTGGCGAAATCCGGAATGCATCCTCGTTGTTCTTTCGCTCGCGGCCCACGTGTGTGGCCCCGTAAGCGAGGATTCTGAACATGCCGGAGCCTCTTCCTTGCCTCTGGCCTTGCGGCCATGTCCGTGTCGAGCGATCTGGCCCGAACTCGCGTGCGACCATGGGGTCACGTCGTCACGCATTCCACTTTCGGGAAATAGCGGCATTGGCCGCGCCCGTCAAGCCGGCGCGCATCTTCACCTCATCCCGGCAAGAGCCCCAGTGCCCGCAAGTCGCGCTCCAGCGCGGCACGGGTGGCTGCCGAAGCGGTGACCAAGGGCAAACGAACATCCGGATTCATGACGCCCAGCAGGTGCATCGCCATCTTGGCAGGCTGCGGATTGGGCTCAGAAAACAACGTCTTGATCAGCGGATGCAGCGCTTGCTGCCCCTTTGTTGCGGCATCGATTCGCCCCGCGCGGAAATCGCGGTACAGCGCTGCTGTGAGCGCGGGCGCTGGGTTGGACATCACGGAAATGACGCCGTGACCGCCCACCGCGAACAGCGGCAGGCACAAGGCATCCTCGCCGGAGAGCACGGAGAAGCCCGGCGGCACCAGTCGGCACAGGTCGAGCACCTGCTCCAGCGACCCCGCAGCTTCCTTGACTGCCACGATGTTCGGCACTTGCGCCAGTTCCGCGACGGTCGTCGCCTGCAGATTGCAGCCCGTGCGCCCCGGCACATTGTACAAAATGATGGGCAACGTCACCGACGCCGCAACTGCTTGATAATGCGCGAGAAGTCCAGCCTGAGACGGCTTGTTGTAATACGGCGTCACGACGAGCAGCGCGTCGGCGCCCATGTCCTGGGCCTTCTGCGACAGCGCGATCGTCTTGTGCGTGCTGTTGGTACCGGTGCCGGCGATGACCGGCACGCGACCGCGGGCAAAGCGGATTGTCGATCGGACGACCGTCGCCCATTCCTCGTCCGAGAGCGTCACCGATTCGCCCGTCGTTCCGCACGCGACAATGCCATCAATGGTGCCCGCGATCTGCTGCTCCACGAGGCGCTCCAGCGCGTCGAGGTCAAGCGACCGCGCGTCGTCGGTCTTCATCGGCGTCACGATTGCGGTGAAAGTTCCTTCAGGCCTGAAGGCTGAAGTGGTTGCCATGCTATCCTCTCCGTGTAGGGCGGTCGTCAGTGAACGGGCCTTCGCTTGCCGGGATCGGCGGACTCGCGCGCGCTGATGCGTTTGAGCGACGCCATGATAGCGTCGCGCACCGCGATGTCGCGCTCCCGATCGAGGTGCGCCACCAAAACGTCACGTACGCGGCGATCCTCGATGTCGCCGAGCGCATACGCCGCAGCCTCACGAATCTGCACATCCTTGTGTTCCAGGTACTCGCGTTCCGTTGGCAACATTTCAGCGCCAAAGCCAACCGCGAGCGCGCGCAGGCACACCCGGGTCGTGCGCACATCCACGTTGCTGGCCTGCAGCGTGCTCTTGAGCACCGCCTTGCTCTGCGGCGACGGGAACCATTGCAGCCAGGAGAGCGCGCGCAGACGCACTTGCACAGGCTGCTGAATCGACGTCGCATATTCGACCAGGAGTTCCGGCACATCCGGGCCGATCCGCGTCAGCGCGGGGCCTTGAATCTGCGGATGCGGCGCCTTCAGCAGCGTCATCAGCGCACCCGCCTGCACGTGCCGCGGCTTGGATTCGTCGTTGGCCGCGAACACCGGAACCGCGCAAATCAGTGTGAACAGCAGGAAAAGCTTGGTCATCATGACGATTGAAACCTCGCGCCACTCACGGCGCACTGGGACCTGGCGCCGCAGCATCGGGGGCCGGCTCCGGAGCCGGCGGCGGCGCGCCAGAAACCACGCGATTCACTTCTGCCCGCAGGCGCTTGTCCAGCAGATCGTAAGTCGCAAACGCCGCCGCACGGTGTTTCTCCGCCGACGCCGCGTCCAACTTGCCGGCATGTTCCGACGCGTCGACTTCCGCCAAGTATTTGCACACGTCCACCGCGGCGAGCGCCAACTCATGAACGGACAAGGGCCCCGGAAGATTCAACAGCGGCGCCACATCGGTCTCATCCGCGAGCGTTTTCAGCGCCTGCACGGACGCATCGTCCGCCAGCGCTTTCAGCGTCGTCACGGCGATCACCTTGCCCATCGCCTGGTTACGCACCAACGTCGCGAGCAGCAGCGGCTGCAGCTTCTGCGCGCCAATCGGCGCGATCACCGCGCGAGCCAGGTGCGCCAACGCCACCTTCGGGTCGACGGTGTGCCACGTCGGTTTCTGGTAGTGATCGTCGACCGCCATACCGCTCAGGACCCGGCGCAGGCCGTCCAATCCGCGGTAAGTCACGAGCAACTCCGCTGCCCACCAGCGATCGTCGGCGTCGCGCGTGCGCAGCATCGTCTCCAGAAAGGGATCGAGCTGGTCAAACATCGCCGCCAATTGCTGGGGCGGCATCTGCGCAACGCCGTCGCGAATCGTTTGCATCGTCGCGACTTGCATCGCGGCCGCTTCCTGGTGCTCAAGATTGGCGTGCAAGTGCAGCAAAAGCAGCACGCCTTCCGCCGAGCGCAATTGCCCGACCACACGCAAGTCCTCCGCGTCCGGCGCGCCTCCAGTCTTGAAGAACTGCCGGTAGCCTGTCACCAGCGCCTCGGTCGCCTCGGGTGTGTTGCGATTCACCAACGCCGTCGCGGCTTCGTGGCGCCGCACGTCGCCGGCAACCCAGCGGCTCAGCACATCGACCGGCACATCGGCGCTCAGTCGCGCCAAATCGCCGGCAGCCAGCCGCTCCGACCGGACCTTGAGTTCCTCTGGCGGCAGCGCGGCGTCCATGCCCGCCAGCGCCCAGCTCGCCAATTGCTTCTTGGCCGCCGCCGCCGCTTCTGGCGTGAGATCCGGCGGCGAGTTGGTCCCCGTCACCCCATCGGCCATCGTCAGCACCGTCGCGCGCAATTCTGCGTTCTGCTCCGGCGTCCCCGCGCCCAACTGCGCCAGCATCAACTGCACCAACTCGCCCGCCACAGCCGGCCAATCCGCAGCCTTCCGACCGATTTCCAGCGCCTTGTTCGCATACGGCGACGCACCCAGCACCGCCAGCGCCTGCGCCCGAAAGTGCGCCGCGTGGCTCTGCTTGGTGACGTAGCGCGTCAGCGCGTCCAGACCTTCCGGCGTCTTGCTCCAGAGCGCAAAAGCGTGGGCGCGCGCGGCGTCGGTCATCTCCCGGTCGCTGCCTACGAAGACCCGCAGCAGTCGGCCCTGCGCGTCGTGCTCGACCACCCGACCACAGCGCGCGTCGATCGCCGGACGCAGCGCTGCAACGTTGCCGGCCAGCACGACGACGGTGCCGTCCAGATCCGGCCAGCGGCTCGCCACGAGCGGCAGCCGATCTGCGACAAGTGCCTGAACTTGCTCCAAGTACTGCGCCTGCGCCTCCGGCGCCAAGTGGTAGAGCGGCGTGACCGCCAGCTGGTCCGCCAGTTCGTCGCCATCGGCCAGGCTCAGCGCGAATTGGCCGGCGAGAAACCGCTTGGCCGCCTCCAGTTCCACAACGCCCGGCGCCTCCGCGCGCATGCGGACCACTTCCTGCTGGATGACGCCGAGCGCCTCAAGCGTCGCGTCCGTACGCACATTGGCGGCAATCAGCCACGCGCCGCCGACCAACCGGCCTTCCAGTCGCGACGACGCACCATAACCAATGCCGCGTTTTTCGCGCAGCGCATCGAACAGCCGCGAGGACGCCGAACCGCCCAGCACCTGATTGGTAACCTGCCATTCCGGCCACAGCGCATCCGACCGCCTGGGCGCGTCGGTCGCCAGCACAACCGCCGTCTGGCTCGCGTCGGGCAGGACGATCAGGTGACAACCACGGGCGGTCGCCTCGCTGGCTGGCAGAGGCAGGGACACAGCCGCGGCTGGCTGGTCGACCGCAGCGCCGAACGCCTTCTGGACCGCCATCGCCAACGACTGGGCATCGACATCACCGACGGCGACCAGATGACTGCCACCCAGTCGGAACGCGCTCGCCGCCGCTTCCTGCACGTTCTTGCGCGTCACCTTGCTGACTGATTCCAGCGTCAAGCCGAGTGAACCGTACGGATGCATCGGCCCAAAGATCAGCCGCCGCGCGAGGCGATCCGCGACCGCGGCCGGCTCCTGCGCCTCGTTGGTGAGGTCCGCATGGTGCCGCTGTTTCAGTGCGTCCAGCATGGCGCCGTCCAACTCCGGCGTGAGCAGCAGTTCGTTGAGCAAGCCCAACGCCTGGGGCAAGCGGTGACTGAGCACATCGACGTCCACGACCACCGCATCGGGCAGCGCGATCACGTCGATCTGCGCGCCGATGTTGGCGACCTGCGCGGCAAACGCCGTTCCCGGCAGGCCTCGCGTGCCCATCGGCGCCAACTCCGCGGCGAGTTGCACCGTGCCCTCCGGCCAGCGCGCGGTGATCTTGCCATCCTTGCCGGTCATCTCCAGCGCGCGTCCACCGGGAATGACCCAGCGCAGAAAGACCGCCGGGCTGTCGTGCCGGGCCACCACATGCACCTGAACGCCTTTGCCAAGCTCCGGCCCACCGACCAACAGTCGGTCCTCGGCCGGCCACTGCGAGGCGATCGGCCCTTGCACTTCAGGACGCGCGGGCCAGTCCGACGGCAGTCCATCCGCGCCGATCGTCGTGGCCGTCTGCACGACGGGCGCGCTGCATGCGACCGCCACCAGTGCCAAGACCGCCAAGCACCAAGGGGAATTGCGTTGCGGCAGACTCATCGACTGCCTCCGTGGTTCTTCTTCACGCGTTTGATCGGCGCCAAATCGCTCTCATCCGTTGCCGACGACGAGGACGGCAGCTTGACCGACGGCGGTGGCGCCGGTTTCGCGTCCGGCATGACCTTGTACTCGCCGTCGGTCTTGGGCGCGAGCGTCTTCGCCTCGGGCTCCGGCTTCGGCGCCCGCGCTTCCGCCTCTGCACGCGCCGCTGCGGCTTTGGCCTCAGCCGCAGACCGTGCCTCCGCTTCCGCCTTCTTCTCCGCATCCAGTCGCGCCTGCGCTGCCGCCCGCCGCTCGGCATCGGCACGCGCCTCCGCCGCCGCGCGCGCCTCTGCCGCGGCCTTCGCCTCTGCCGCCGCACGCGCTTGCGCCGCGGCCTTGGCTTCGATGGCCGCACGTGCCGCCGCTGCAGCTGCCTCTTCCTGCGCCGAATGTTCTTCCGGTGGCGGTTCTGCAACCGGCGTCGCTGCGGCCGGCAAAGTGACCGGGCGTGCAGCCTTGGCCGCCGCGGCAACCTTGGCCGCTTTCTCAGCCGCAGCTTTGTCCGCAGCCGCTTTCTTGGCCACCGCGGCAGCTTCCTTGGCTTGCGCGGCAGCACGCTTCGCTTCCGTCGCTTTCTCTTCCGCCGCGGCCTTCCTTTCCGCCGCGACGCGTTTCGCCTCCAGTTCCTGTGCCGCCACAGCCGCCTTCGCAGCAGCGCGTGTCGTTGCCTGATCCCCCTGCGCCGCCGCCTTTTTGACCGCCGCGGCCTCTGCTGCCAACCGGGTGCGTGCGTCGGTCAACGCCTTGCGCTCGACAGCCAGCCGCGCCTCTTCAGCCGCTGCTGCGTCGGCCGCGGCTTTGCGCTCGGCCGCGACTCTTGCGGCTTCCGCAGTCTTGGCCTCGGCCACAGCTTTGCGTTCGGCGGTGACGCGCGCGTCGTCCTTCGCCTTCGCTTCCGCCGCCGCCTTTCGCTCCGCGGCCATGCGCGCGCCTTCCGCCGCCTTGGCCTCCGCTGCGGCCTTTCGCTCCGCAGCGAGTCTCGCTTCCTCTTTCGCCTTCGCTTCGACGGCTGCCTGACGCTCGGCCGCGATCCGGGCCTCTTCGGCCGCCCTGGCTTCCGCAGCGAGCAGCCGCTGGGCCACCGCTTGTTTTTCCGCCGCTGCGCGCGCTTCAGCGGCCGCTTGACGCTCCACCGCCGCACGCGCTTCCGCCGCAGCTTTGGCTTCCGCCGCCGCCTTGGCTTGTTCCACACGTGCGGCTTCGGCGGCCGCCTTGCGATCATCGGCGGTCAGATCGTATTCGGCCTTGGTCACGTAGGAGGGCTTGAGCCCCGCGTCCTTGGGCAATGGATGCCCCTTCGGCAACACGTCCAGCTCGACCTCGCGATCAAAGGTCAGCAGCGAGCGTGCCACGCGCTGGATGTCCGCCGGCCGCACGGTCAGGTAGCGCGCCAGCAACGTGTTGGCCTTTTGCGCGTCGCCTTCGAACAGCTCAAATTGCGCGAGGAATTCGGCCTTGCGTGCCAGCGACTGCAGGCCAAAGACCCAGCCAGCGACGAACGTTTCCTGGGCGCGGCGCAATTCCACGGCCGTCACGCCATGCGCGGCGATATCGAAGATCGCCAGCCGAACCCGACGCTTCGCTTCCTCCAGCGGCGGCAGCCCCGTCGCTGCCATCTCCACGTACACCTGGAACAAGTCCAGGTCGCGCCGGCCATCGGTCCCCGCCATGTACTGGGTCGCGAGCGGCAAATCGCGGGTCAACAGCTTGTCCAGCCGACTCGACGGACCGCCGCCCAGGACCTCTGCCAGCAAGTCCAGCGCCAACGCGTCGTCGTGCGGGCTCGCGGGCACGCGCCAGGCCAAGTGAAACGCGGGCATTTTGGCCAGTTGCTCGTCATGCCGGGCGTAGACATGCTGCTTCTGCTCCGGCTCGACGAACGTCGCGTGCGCCACGACACCGCGCCGCGGCACTTTGCCCAGCGTTGCCTCCGCCGCCGCGCGCGCTTCCGCAGCTGTCACGTCGCCCACCAGCACGAGCACGAGGTTCTCCGGCGCGTACCACGTCCGCCAGAACGCCTGGAACGCTTCCAGCGGCGCCCGTTGCAGATCGCCCACCTCGCCGATGGTCGAATGGCCCAGCGGCCACGACGGAAACGCCAGTTCATCCAGACGCAAGTGCGCCAATCCATACGGCTTGTTCTCGATCCGCTCGCGCCGCTCCTCCAGCACCGCTTGCCGCTGGTTGTCGACGTGCTCCTGATCCACGCGCAGCGCGGCCATCCGATCCGCCTCCAGCCACAGCGCCAATTGCAGCGCTGGCTTGGGCACCACTTCATGAAAATACGTGCGATCCGTCGAGGTATTGGCGTTCACTTCCCCGCCCAGCGCCTCGATCTGCTTCATGTGCTCCATCTTGGCGACGTGCGCCGAGCCCTGGAACATCATGTGCTCAAAAAAATGCGCCAGCCCGGAGTTTCCCTGCGTTTCATCGCGCGAACCGACCTGCGCCATCACACCCACGGCCACCAGCGGTGCGCGCGCATCGGTCTGGACCACGACGCGCAGGCCATTGTCCAGCGTAAATCGCTCGATGGGCAGCGGCGTCGGCGTGTGCAGCGGCGTATCGGGCTCGGCGAGATGCGGCGTCGGCGTCGGCCGCGGTGGACGCGCCGATGCGGCCGTGCTCAGCCCAAAGCCAAGCAACGCGCACAGATAGGCCAGCAGCAACGGACGAACGTGGGGCATCAGCCTCTCCCGCTGGCAACTGTACACGGCCGCGACAGAGTTGTCAGGCCCACGCGCGGCCCGTACCATGCGCATTCTTGGCCGACGTGGCCGCAAAACGCGCAAGGTTGTCATGGCGATCCTCGGTGAGCACAAACGCAGTCAAGTCAATGGCAGTTTCCGGCCCGACGCCGTTGGCAAGTCCGTCGTCGTCTTTGGCTGGGTCCAGAGCTACCGCGACCACGGCGGCGTCGTGTTCATCGATCTGCGCGATCGCAGTGGTTTCGTGCAGTTGCGCTGTGAGCCGACCCCACATGCCGAAGCACACCGGCTGGCGAATCTGGTACGCAGTGAGTGGGTCATCGCGGCGCGCGGCACGGTGATTTCGCGCGGCGACAACGTCAATCCGAAAATTCCGACCGGCGCGATCGAAATTGCCGTGGAAGAACTGGAGATTTTGTCCGAAGCGCAGACGCCGCCGTTTGAGATCCGCGATGGCATTGAAACCAACGAGAATACCCGGCTGACCTACCGCTATCTGGACCTGCGGCGCCCGGAGCTGAACAACAACTTCGTGTTGCGTTCAAAGGCTTACCAAATCACGCGGCAGTATTTCACCGGCGAGCAGGGCTTCATTGAGCTCGAGACGCCGATCCTGATGAAATCGACGCCGGAAGGCGCGCGCGATTACCTGGTGCCGAGCCGCGTGCATCCGGGCCAGTTCTACGCCCTGCCGCAGTCGCCGCAGACGTTCAAGCAGCTGTTCATGGTCGCGGGCATGGACCGCTACATGCAGATTTGCCGCTGTTTTCGCGACGAGGATCTGCGCGCGGATCGCCAGCCGGAATTCACGCAGTTGGATCTGGAGTTCAGCTTTGTCACGCCCGAGGACATCTACGCCGTCATGGAAGGCTACGTGCAGCTGATTTGGCGCGAGATGCTGGGCTACGAGCTGACAACGCCGATTCGCCGTATGACGTTCCAGGACGCGATGGACAAGTACGGCTGCGACAAGCCGGACCTGCGCTTCGACTTGCCGCTGACGGATTTGACGCCGACGCTGAAAGACCGCGTGGAATTCCGCGTGTTCGTCGATGCCATCGCCAAAGGCGGCATCGTCAAGGCGCTGCATATTCCCAACGGCGAGACGTTTTCGCGCAAGGATCTGGACAAGACTTTTCCGGAAGAAGCGGCACCGCATGGCGCCAAGGGCGTGGCGTGGGCGCGCGTCACGGCAACGGGCGAGTGGACGGGGCCGGTCGCGAAAGGCATTTCCGAGGACCTCCGCGGCGAACTGAACGCACAGCTGGGCGCGAAGGAAGGTTCGCTGATCCTGTTCCTGGCGGACAAAGCGAGCGTGGTGAACGCCTCGCTCGCGCGCCTGCGCCTGGTTGCGGGCGAGCGCCTGGGGCTCATCGACCCGAAGCGGTGGGCGTTCCTGTGGGTCACGGACTTTCCGATGTTCGAATGGGGTGAAGACGAGAAGCGCTGGTACGCGATGCACCATCCGTTCACCAGCCCGCGCGTGGACCAGCTTGCCAACCTGGAGTCCGATCCGGGATCGGTGCTGGCCCAAGCGTACGACCTCGTGGTCAACGGCATCGAGTTGGGCGGCGGTTCGATCCGGATTCACCGCTCCGACGTGCAGCAGAAGGTCTTTGGCCTGCTGGGGCTGACGGACGAGGAAGCGCAGCAGAAATTCGGCTTCTTCCTCGACGCGCTCAAGTTCGGCACGCCGCCCCACGGCGGTATCGCGCTGGGCATGGACCGGCTGATGATGCTGCTGACCCACTCCGCCAGCCTCCGCGATGTGATCGCGTTCCCGAAGACGCAGAAGGCCACCGACCTGATGGCGGACTGCCCGAGCGACGTCGATGACAAGCAGTGGGCGGAATTGCACATCGCGAAACGGCGCGTCTAGCGGTTGGTGCCCACGATTTGGCGCGGCCGTCAGGGTCCGCCAGTCGCGGTCCAGGTGCCGTTGCCCGTGAGCGGCACGATTTGCCCCGCCGTAGCAGAGCCCAGCAACTTCATGCTGGTCGTGGCCATCGTCCACGTCCCGGAGAAGGTGTTGGTGGCGTCGAGCGTGCCTCCGATCGTGCCGCCGAAGAAGTATTCGACCACGAGGAAGACCGTGACGTCGCCGTCCGACATCGTGGCGTCGACTTTCTTGGTCGTGGGATCGTAGGTACCGGAGATCTTCAAGGTGAACGGATTGAGCTTGGACGCCGTCCCGGACATCGCGCCGTTGACCAGAAACTTGCTGTTCAGGCACTTGATCGCGAAAGACAAATTGCCTTTGCTCGTGGTCTTCGTCGGAATGAGCCCCAAGATGCTGAAGGTCATGTCGCCGCTGAACGTGCCGGCCCAATTCGGGGGCAAGCTGAGGCCGGCGCAGCCAAGGGTCGGATCCGTGATGCATTTGCCCACGCTGCAGATGTTTTGCGCCGGGCACGCGCCGCAACTGCCGCCACAGCCGTCGTCGCCACAGAGGTGAATGCCACAGGCGGGCTGGCAAGCAACGTCTGCTGGGACGACGACATCGTCGGCGCCCGTGTCCAGTTCCCAGGAATCCACTGCCGCATCGTCCGCGGTGTCGGTCATGGCGCCTGAAGCATCGGTTGAATTGTCGATCGAGTCGTCGACCGCATCGTCGCCGATCGGTGCACTATCCTGAGCGAATTTGAGAACCACATCGTGGGTTTTGACGTCCGGCAGCGAACCGCCATCGTCCGTTCCCGTCTCGGTCGCGGCTGAACAGGCCGTGGCCAGCAGGGCGGCAGAAGACAGTCCAAACAGGAACTTGTACAGCCGTTGCCGCATGATCGCCTCCCCCAGCGTCTTGATTTCAGGAACTCCCCGCAGAGTCCCCTTGCTTAGCGCCGAGCGTGCGCGCTGCAACCCCGGCGGTCAAGGGCCGGCAGTGTGCAACTGCTCAATAACTTGAACAAACGTGACCGGCAAGCGCCGCCAGCTACGCGCGTCCTGGCAGCCCGGGGCCCGTTCCGACCGCCGAAACGCTCAATCCAAGCGCCGCTTGCCCAAATATTCATCGCCAATGCGCTGATCCATGGTTGAAAACCGCGTGTAGCGGCCCTCAAAATGCAGCATGCAATCGCCAATCGAGCCAGCGCGCTGCTTGGCGATGATGAGCTCCGCCATGTGCTCGACCGTCGGATCCTTGGTGTAGACGAACTCGCGGTAGATGAACGCGATGAGATCGGCGTCCTGTTCGATGGCGCCGGATTCGCGCAAATCGGACATCATCGGCCGCTTGTTCGGCCGTTGTTCCACGCCGCGGTTCAGCTGGGCCAAGGCGAGCACGGTGCAGTGCAACTCCTTGGCCAAGCCCTTCAACGACCGCGAAATTTCGCCGATTTCCTGTTCACGGCTCTGCCGCGGATTCGTGCCCTTGGCCAATTGCAGATAGTCGACCACGATGAGATCCAGCGGCCCTTGCATTTGCGCCAGCTTGGCCCGCGCCCGCAGCTCGTTGGACGTCAAGCCGGGCGTGTCGTCGATCAGGAACCGCGCGCGCGACAGTTCCTCCGCGGCATCGCGGAGCGACACCTCATCGTCCGGGCCAAGCATGCCTTTGCGCAAGGACGTCAGCTCAATGCGCGCCCGCGCCGACAGCAGCCGTTGCACCAGTTCTTCGCGACCCATTTCCATGGAGAACACGAGCACGCCGTGCTGCTCACTGCCGCGCGCATCCGGCTCCCGCCGCGGCCGCAACGCCACGTCCAACGCGATGTTCAGGGCCAGCGCGGTCTTGCCCATCGCCGGTCGCGCCGCCAGCACGATGAGGTTGGTCGGGTGCATGCCCTGGGTCAGCAGATCCAGGTCACGAAAGCCCGTTGGAATTCCGAGAATTTCCCGGCCGCGCTTCTTCGCGTCCATGATCTGCTGGTACACGCCCGGGACAATTTCATCCAGCCCGAGCGCCGACGATCGCACCGAGTGCTTGAGCGCTTCCGAGACGTTCGTTTCCGCGCGCTGGATGAATTCATCGGGATCGTCGCCGATCTGGAAATCGTTCTGGATCTGCTGACTGGCCCGCAAGATGCGCCGCACCGCGGACAGGCGCGCGATCCGCCGGGCATGGTGCTCCACGGCGAGCGTCGCACCGACGGCGTCGGTCAGCTCCACCAGATAGGCAAGGCCAACCTGATCACCGTGCTTCTGGTGCGCCAGATCGGTGTAGACCGACACCGCGTCGATCGGCTGACTGCGATTGGCCAGCGTGACCATCGCGTCGAAGATCCAGACATGGCGCTGGTCGTAGAAATCCTCCGACTTGACTTCAGCTTGCGCCAGCGGCAGCGCTTCCGGATCGATCAGGCAACTCGCCAACAGCGCACGCTCCGTCAGCAAATCGGCAGCAGAGACGGCGGGCTGGGTGCGCGCGCGCGCGGGATCGGCAGATGCGATCGCTGAGCCGCGTCCAGCCGAAGTCCGCCCGCGCCAATGGGAAACGGTCGGATCGGCGCTAAGGCTCACGGTTTCCGCGTAGGAATCGTCGCCAAAACCAATATCGGCAGCAGCACCGGCACCGGGATCTGCAAGGTCGAATCCCGGATGTTCTGGAATTCTGGAATCATTCATAAAATGATGATCTTGCCCGTCATCTGGCGCGGCGTGATCGCCATCGCCAGCCAGCAGATCCTCGACCACCGGCCCGCCCGCGGCGTCCAGTGTCACGTGATCGTTTGAAAAGGGGTCTTGCGGAGAGCCTGCCATAGCGCGAGTCTACTGCATGTGAAGTTCGGCGGCCACGTCCAGTCGGCCACCGGAAGTGCCCGCAGCCACCAGACAACGGGCGGTTGCCAGCCAGAAGGCGAGTGTAGCAGCCTGATATCGCTCAGGTTCCCCACGGGCGAGTGCAAGAAAACAAAATCGCCGCAGTGCTGCCGGGACAGACCCGCAGGGCACAGCGCAAGAGCCAAGGCTTGAGCATGCACAAGGTCGGAGACCAAACAGAGGGCTACTGCCAACGCTGTCGTCTGAACACGTATCAAACGGTCGCCGCGACGGACGGGCGCACCATTTTCACCGCGACCTGCCGAACGTGCCGCAACACCATGACCTGGAAGCCGGAAGTGTCGGCCGAGGAAGTGCGCGCGAAGCAATTGAAGAAGCTGAACAAGCTGCAGCGCGATCGCCCGCGGCTGTCGAGCCCACCGGAGGTCATCTCGAAGCGACCGCAGCGCGGCGGCGATCTGGCTGGGCCGCTGCGCGAGCTGTCCAAGCTGACGGGGAAGCCGATGGGCCTGCCGCCGGAGCCCGAGGCGCCGCCACCGGTCGTGGTCGGCATCCCGGCGCCCGTGGACGAACGGCTGGCGCGCTGGCAGCAATTGACGGCCAAGCTGAGTTCCCGCGACGGAAAACCGTACCTGCTGACGCGCACTTACAAGCCGGGCGACGTGGTGCTGCACAAGGCGCATGGTCTGGGCGTCGTCGAGACCGTGATCAACGCGGGCGCGTGCATGGTGCTGTTCCGCGATCAAGAGACTGTGCTGCAGATGAGCGTGTCACCGCTGTCGTTGGAGCGGTGATCGCGGCGGTTCGCGTGTGACATTTTGCGCGGACGCGCGGCGAAATGGCGCGTTTGGCGAACAGAGGGTGCCCACCCGGTGCGCGGGTGGGGTCCAACGCGCTCAGGCCTTGCGAATCGCCATCGCAAGCGATTCACCAACCACATCAAGCACTTCCAAATCACCGGCGGCATCAAGCCAGTAGAGGGACGTCGTCAGCGTCTCGGCCGTGACATAGGGTGCGTGGGCGGCAATCGCCGCGCGCAAACCGGCACTGGCCCAGAGGCCAAGCACGATGCGGTCCTCGACCTCCAATCCCTCGTCTTTGCGGGCATTTTGGATCTTGGACACCACCTCACGCGCCAACCCCTCCTGGCGGAGTTCGTCGGAAATCGCCGTATCCAGCGCGACGGTGATCGTCCCTTCGGTCGCCACGATCGCCCCGGGGCGTGGCTGACTGACAAACAAGAAGTCGTCCTTCTGCAGCGGCTCCCCGGCCAAAATCAGCGTGCCGCCTTCGCGCAGAATTGCGGTCTGCTCCGCCGTGAGCGCAGAAGCCGACGCCGCAACTTCTTTCATCCGTGCCCCAAGCCGTTGGCCCAGCACCTTGAAATTGGGCTTGGCCGTGAACGTGACCAAGCTCGCGTGGTCCGTCGTCCAAGCCACGGCTTTGACATTCAGCTCGTCGCGAATAATCCCGTCGATGATGGCGCGCACGTCCTCACTCCAGCGGAACGCACCCTGCGGCTGCAAAATCGTCAGCAACGGGAGAGGCTGTCGCACGCGAATCTTGTGCTGTTCCCGCAGGTTGCGTGCAAGCGGCACAACCAGACGGGTGAGCGCCATCTGGGCCTCCAATTCCAGGTCGACAAACGCTTCCAGCGCACGGGGATAGCGCTCCAGGTGAACGCTGCCCTTGGCATCCGGGCACGCGCCGGGCTGACTCGCCTCCAGCCGCTGGTACAAGGTCTCGGCGAGGAACGGCAGGATCGGCGCGATCATCGTGGCCGCGACGCACAGGACCTCCCACAGCGTCTCAAACGCGTGCTGCTTGTCCGTATCGTTCTCACTCTTCCAGAAGCGCCGCCGGCTTCTGCGGATGTACCAATTGGTCAATTCATCAATCAGCGCGAGGACATGCGGAATCACGTTGTACAGCCGGTACGAGGCCATTTCTTCGTTGATCGCCGCGATGTGGGTTTGCAGCACGCTGAGCATCCAACGGTCCAGCGGCGCCCGGGCCTCCGTGGGCGAGCGTTTTCCGGGCACCGGCGGCACCCAACCGTCCGCCACCGCGTAGGTCGAAAAGAAGCTGTACGCGTTCCACAACGGCAGCACCACCGACCGCACCACGTCACGCACGCCGCTTTCGGCAAAGCGCATTGGCTCGGCGCGCACCGCCGGCGACGTGACCAGGTACGCACGCAGCGCGTCGGCGCCGTACGTCTCCAGAATCTCGTTGGGATCCGGGTAGTTCTTCAAGCGCTTGGACATCTTCTGGCCGTCTTCCGCCAGAATCAGCCCGTTGACGATGACGTTCTGGAACGCCGGCTTGTCAAACAGCGCCGTCGACAGCACCAGCAGCGTGTAAAACCAGCCGCGGGTCTGATCCAGGCCTTCGGCGATGAACGCCGCGGGCAGGTTCGCCTCGACCATTTCCTTGTTTTCAAAGGGATAATGGTTCTGCGCGTACGGCATCGCGCCGGACTCGAACCAGCAGTCGAGCACCTCTGGAATCCGCTCCATCGTGCCGCCGCAAGACGCGCAATTCCAGTGCAAGCCGTCGACGTGATGCTTGTGCAGGTCGTGCACGTCAACCCGGGATTTTTGCTGCAAGTCCGCGATGCTGCCCACGCATTCAAACTTGCCGCAGCCGTCGCACTGCCAGATCGGCAGCGGCGTGCCCCAAAACCGGTTGCGGCTGATGGCCCAATCGCGCGCATCGGCGATCCAGTTGGCGAAGCGCTTTTGCCCGACGTATTCCGGGACCCAAGTGGTCTGCTGGTTGTTGCGGGCCATCTTCACCCGCAGCGGCTCTTCCTGGGAACCCGACGCCACGCTCTCGACGCGCACGAACCACGTCGGCATCGCCTTGTAGATGAGCGGCGTGCCCGAGCGCCAGCAAAACGGATAATCGTGATCGATGGTCGCTTGGTGGAACAGCAGCCCGCGCGCCTTCAGGTCCGCGATCAGCAGCTTGTCCGCGTCCTTGACGAACAGGCCGACAATTTGCCCATCGGCGATGCCCGCGACATCGCCCGTGAATTTGCCTTCGTTGTCCACGGCATCGCGAAGCGGAATACCCCACTGCTGCGCCACGCGATGGTCGTCCTCACCGAACGCCGGCGCCTGATGGACGATGCCGGTGCCGTCTTCCACGGTCACGTAGGCGTCCGACACCACGCGAAAAGCGCCGTCCTGCGCCGCTTCGGCAAAACAATCGAACAGCGGCTTGTAGCGCAAACCCACAAGTTCGCTGCCTTTTTTGACAGCGAGAACGGTATGTGCGCCCAGCACCTTCTCCGCCAGCGCTTGGGCCAGAATGAATTGCTCCGGCGAATCTGGACGCACGGCCACGACATAATCGACATCCGCCCCAACGCAGAGCCCCATGTTCGACGGCAGCGTCCACGGCGTCGTCGTCCACGCCAGCAGCGAAGTCCCCGGCTGATCGATCACGTGAAACCGCACCGTCACCGCCGGATCCTGCACCTTGCGGTAGTCCATGCCCGCTTCAAAATTCGACAGCGGCGTGCCCAGGCGCCACGAATACGGCATCACCTTGTGGCCGCGGTAGATCAGGCCTTTCTTCCACAGGTCGTTGAAGACCCACCAGACGCTCTCCATGAACTCGGGGTTCATCGTCTTGTAATCGTTGTCAAAATCGACCCAGCGCCCCATCCGCTCCACGGTGCTGCGCCAGAGATCGACGTAGCGCAGCACGATCGACCGGCACGCTTCGTTGTAGCGACCGACGCCGTAGGCGCGCACATCGCTCGGCGACTTCAGGCCGAGATCCTTCTCGATCTCCATCTCCACCGGCAAGCCATGGGTATCCCAGCCAAAACGCCGTTCGACGCGGTAGCCTTGCATCGCCTGATAGCGCGGCACGATGTCCTTGATGGTGCCCGCCAGCAGGTGGCCATAGTGCGGCGTGCCGGTGGCAAACGGCGGGCCGTCGTAGAACACGAAGTCCTTGTCGCCTTGCGCCACCTGCTTCTTGAACGTGTCGTGCGTCCGCCAAAATTGCAGAACTTCGCGTTCCAGTGCGGGAAAATCGGGATTGGACTCGGGCTTGCGAAACATGTGGCGTTCTCCGTGCAGACACAAGGGCGCGCAGTGTAGCGCGATGGCCGATTGCTTGCGAGAATGCGCGCCATGAAGACGCCGCCTCTCCCGCAATTGGGTCACCGCACGCTGTTTCCTGAACTGCAAAGTCGTGTGTACCTCGCGCACGCCGCCGTTTCGCCGGTGTCGACGCCGGTGCGCGAAGCCGTACTGGCGGTGCTCGATGCCTACGGCCAGCTCGGCGTGGGCGCGTTTCCGCCGTGGATCGCCCAGCGGCAGCGGCTGAAAGAGGTGATCGCGCGGCTGATTCACGCCGACGCCGACGATTTGGCGCTTGTGCAGTCGACGACCGCCGGCTTGATGGCGCTCGCGCTGTGCCTCGATTGGCGACCGGGCGACCGGATCCTGCTGACCCGCGGCGAGTTTCCCGCCAACGTGACGCCGTGGCAGCAGGCCGCGAAACAGTTTGGCCTGGAGATCGCCTGGCTGCCGCAGCCACGGCCGAATGACATCAGCGAATGGCTGGATGCCCTGCGCCAGGCCCTGCGCGCGGGGCACGTGCGCGTGGTGGCGGTGAGCGCCGTGCAGTTCCAGACGGGCCTGCAGATGCCGCTGGAAGCGATCGGCGTCCTCTGCCAGAACGCCGGCGCCGAGCTCGTGGTGGACGCAGTTCAGGCTTTTGGCGCGGTGCCGTTGGACGTGCAACGGCTGGGCATCGACTACCTGGCGTGCGGTGCGCACAAGTGGTGCAACGGCCTGGAAGGCGCAGGATTTCTCTACGTCGCCAAGCAGCGCATCGCCGCCTTGCAGCCGCGCATGGCGGGCTGGCTGAGCCACGAGGACGGTCTCGGCTTTCTGTTTCGCGGCGCGGGTCTGCTGCTGCACGATCGGCCGATTCGCCAACGCGCCGACTTTCTGGAGATCGGCAACCTATCGACCGCAAGTTTCGCCGGCATGGGCGCGGCGGTCGACGTTCTGGAATCGCTTGGCATTCAAGCCATCTTCGACCACGTCCAGCCGATTCTCGACGCGCTGGAGGATGGGCTTCTTGCCCGCAGCTTCACCAGTGCGCGCGCGACCGATCCCGCGCTGCGCTCGTGCACGCTGTCCCTGCTGCCGCCGCCCGGCGTGGATCTGCTGGCCCTGCACAAGCTGCTGACCGCGGCAGGCATCGCCCACTCAGTGCCCGACGGCTATCTGCGCCTCGCGCCGCACTGGCCCAATGCGCTGCATGAAGTGCCCGTGGTGCTGGCGGCGATGGACGAAGCGCTGGGCTAGAAACCGCAGCTGCACGTGCCGATGGGCGTGTCGGCGCCGAGCGGTTGGCACGTGCAGCCCTGCTTGCTGTTGCAGAACGCGACGATGTTGTCGCACTTCAGGCTCTTGTCGTAGCACAGGCCGGTCGTCGTCGCGTCGCATGCGAGGTCAAACGCGGAACCGCCGACGTTTTGGCAGTCGCTGTCCGCCTTGCACGGCGCATAGGGATCGCCGCCGCTTGTCGAATCGCCGCTGCACGTATATGTCTTGAGTGAACAAGTCCCGAGTTTCTTGGCCGCGCACGTCGCGTCGCTCGCGCATTCCACGCAACTCCAGGCGCCGTTCAGTTGGACGCAATCCGGGTACGGGTTGTTGCATGCCTTGCAGGTCAACGGGGCCGCGATGCACGCGTGCACCGTCGCGTCGCACTTCAAGCCCGGTTTGCAGTCGCTGTCCTGCGCGCACCCGACGCACGTGCCGTCGGGGAGCTTCGCCGGTTTGCTGTCCGGGCAGCCGGCGGGGTTGACGCACACGTGGCTCGTCGTGTCGCAGTGGCCGCCCGGGCATTCCTTGTCGAGCAGACAATCCACGCAGCTGCCGAGGATGCACTTGCCCGGGCACTTCGCGCAGCCAGAGTCGGCCTGGCACTTGGCGCCGTAGCAGCATGCCAAACCTGTGAAACCGCAAACGTTTCCGGCCTCCGTCTTTTGACACAAGCTGCCCGGCTGGCAGGAGCCGTTCGGGCTGCAATCCGGCATACAGATCTTCTGCGTGCTGAAGTCCGGGCTGGCGAGCGTCGCGCATTTCAAGCCAGGCCCGCAGTCGCTGACTTTCTGGCACGGCGTGCACGGCGTCTTGCCGTTGACGCACTGGCCGCTCAGCGGGTCGCATACTTGATCGCTGGCGCAACCGGTCGCAACGCAGCCTTCGCACGCGTACTTGGGCGGCAGACAATGCTTGAGGGTATCACTCGTGCTGGCCTGGTCGCAGAGGAATCCGCCGGAACAATCCGTCGCACCCGTGCACGTGTGGCTGCAATAGCTGCCGTTCAGCAGGGCGATGCAGTCAAACCCGTCACCACAATCCGCTTTGCTCTCGCAAGATTCGCATTGACCACCTGGCGCTGCGGACGTCACGTCTGCGGCAACGTCGGTTGTGGCATCTGCAGGTGAGACGGCGTCCGTTCCCACGTCGGTGGCGATCGCGAGGTCGCCCTGCGCGTCGGATTGGCCGAGTCCGGACACCTGCGCGTCGCCCCCGCAGCCGCTGCCCATCAATAAGCTCGTAGCAAGAACCGAAAAAAACACCGTGCGCATCGTCATGACGCTCCAGACCGCCCTGCCCCGTGCGCAGTATACGCCTTTGCGGGAGGGAAAAGCGCCGAGGCCGCGCGGTGGCCAGATCGCCAGCGACGACGACACGCTCAGCGGCGACGTTTCCGGCGACTGACCCTACAGGTCCAAATTCCGCACGTTCAGCGCGTTCGCGGTGATGAAATCGCGGCGCGGCTCGACGGCATCGCCCATCAGCACGTTGAACACGCTGTCGGCGGCCACGGCGTCTTCGACCTTGACCTGCAAAATCGTCCGCTTGGTGCTGTCCATCGTGGTTTCCCACAGCTGCTCGGGATTCATTTCTCCCAAGCCTTTGAAGCGGTTCAGCTGCACGCCCTTCGAGCCGAATTCCAGGATGCGGTCGAGAATTTCCTCGAAATCCTCCACCTGAATCGACTCCGTGCCGCGGCTCACCGTGTACGGCCCCGCGCCCAGCGCCGCTTCGACTTCCGCCATGCGGCCCTTCAGCAGCTTGTAGTCCGAGCCGCCGATCATCCGCGCGCCAATCACCGTCGTGCGCGTCACGCCGGCATGGCGCGTCTTGACGTGAATGCTCGGCGGCACAATCGGCTGCGTCGTCCGTTCTCCACCCAGGTCCATCGGCGTTTCCGTCGCCTCCTGGATGTGGAATTTCGGAATGCCCATCGCCGGCTCGTGGATGTGCAGCCAATCGCCCACTTCCGCCACCGCTTCGTCCAGCTTGTCGCGGTCCAGCAGCGTCTCCATCGTCAGGTAGGACGCTTTCACAAAGCCCGACACCACGCGTTCGTCCGTCGCGCCGCCCATGCGTTTGCCCAAGCGGTGCATGATGTTGCGGAACTCGACGATCTTGCGCACCAGCTTTTGCAGCACAACGCCTTCGATTTTCGCCGCAGCGCCGCTGACCGACACTTCCTCGGTGCCCGCTTCAATCAGGTACGTGTCCTTGGCATTGTCGTCCAGCAGATACTGCTCTTTCTTGCCGCGCTTGGCCCGGTACAGCGGCGGTTGCGCAATGTACAGGTAGCCGCGCTCGATGAGCTCCGGATACTGCCGGAAGAAGAACGTCAGCAGCAGCGTGCGGATGTGCAGACCGTCGACGTCGGCGTCCGTCATGATGATGATGCGGTGGTAGCGCACCTTGTCGATATTCTTGTCCTCGCCGATGCTCGCGCCCAAAGCCGTGATGAGCACGATGATTTCCTGACTCGCCAGCATGCGGTCAAAGCGCGCGCGCTCGACGTTCAGGATCTTGCCGCGCAACGGTAGAATCGCCTGATACGCACGCTCCCGACCCGATTTCGCCGAACCACCTGCCGACTCGCCTTCCACGATGAACAGCTCGCACTTCGCCGGGTCGCGTTCCTGACAATCCGCCAGCTTGCCGGGCAGCGTCGACGACTCCAGCACGCCTTTGCGCCGCACCATCTCACGCGCCCGCCGGGCCGCGTCACGCGCGCGCGCCGCGTCGATCGCCTTGCCAATCAGCTTCTTCGCCTCATTCGGATGTTCCTGCAGGTATTCCGCGAGCTTCTCGCCCACCACCGACTGCACCACCGGCGTCACTTCCGAGCTGACCAGCTTGTCCTTGGTTTGACTGGAGAATTTCGGATCCGGCAGCTTGACCGAGATGATGACCACCAGGCCTTCGCGGATGTCATCGCCGCTCACCGGCTCCTTGACCTTCTTGAGCAGGCCTTCTTTCTCCGCGTAATCATTGACGACGCGCGTCAGCGCTGCCTTGAAACCGGTCAGGTGCGCGCCGCCATCGCGGTTGCGGATGTTGTTGGTGAAACACACCGCCTGCTCGTTGTAGCTGTCGTTCCACTGCAGCGCGACCTCGACGTCGACCATCTTCTTGGACTCTTCAATCCACTTTTTGGCCATCATCGTGATCGGCGGATCGTGCAGCACGGTCTTGTTTTTGTTCAAGAATTGCACAAAGCTCGCCAGACCGCCGTCAAATTTGAACAGCGCCTCGCGCTCGTCGCGCTCATCCTTGACGCTGATCGCCAAGCTGCGATTCAGGTATGCCATTTCGCGGAAACGCGCCGTCAGCGTGTCGAAATTGAACTCCATCATCGTAAAGATTTCCGGATCCGGCTTGAAATGCACGCGCGTGCCGTTGCGCGGCGTCGGTTCGCCCTGGCGAATGCGTGCGCCGTCGGCTTGCAACTGGGTAAATCCACGCTCGAAATGGATATGCCACTCGTAGCCGTCGCGCTCAATCGTCAGGTCCAGCCATTCCGACAGCGCGTTCACCACGGAAACGCCCACGCCGTGCAGACCGCCTGAAACTTTGTAGGAATTCTGGTCAAACTTGCCGCCTGCGTGCAGTTCCGTCAGCGCCACTTCGGCCGCCGAACGCCCGTCGCCATGGTCGCCAACCGGAATGCCACGGCCGTTGTCCTGCACGCTGCACGAGCCATCCAGGTGCAGCACGACCTCGATGTGCGTGCAGAAGCCCGCGAGCGCTTCATCCACCGAGTTGTCCACGACTTCGTAGACCATGTGGTGCAAACCGGAACCATCGTCGGTGTCGCCGATGTACATGCCGGGACGCTTGCGGACCGCCTCCAAGCCCTTCAAAACTTTGATGGAATCCGAGCTGTAGTCATCCACGGCCGCCAGTTGATCGGCGTCCAGCAGGTCCGCGTCGGCGCGTTCCAAGATCTGATTGATGTTGGCCATTTGTTGGCTCCGGGCAATTGCAGGCAATGCGTTGGGGATTTTGCGTCGTGAAATCAATGCGTTTTGAGCGGGCAAAACCGCTGGCACGATAGCACAGAATAGCCAAATCGACAAGCGAAGTTGCGCGCTGCTGCGCCCGGCGGCGGGTCGGCACACACATCCGCACGTGCGCGAGGGCCTGCGGCGCGTCGCCCTTGAATTTTGCCCCAAAACGGGCGAACGTCTGGGCATGGCACGCAGCACGCTTCAAGATCGCTACGCCCGCATCCAGAAACTCGGTTTGCAGGCGGCCAATCAACTTCAGGCCTTTGTCTCTGCGGATACGGAACGCCCGCTGCTGAAGCAACTGGCGGAAGAAGTCGGTGAGGCCGCGCAGGATATCGCCGCGCTGCTGCTTTCCGGCACGTGGCGAACGCCGGCGGATGAAGTGGACCGGCGCATTGCCCAATTGATGCAGGGACAACATCTGGGCGAATTTGGCGTGGATCCATTTGGTTATGCGCCAGAGTCGCTGCGGGTGATGGTGCCGATTCTCGACTTCCTGCACCGCGTCTGGTTTCGCGCCGAGTGCTTTGACCTGAACCGCGTGCCGAACGGTCGCGTCTTGCTGATCGCCAACCATTCCGGACAGTTGCCGTTCGATGGCGCGGTCATCGCGTCCGCCATGCTGCTGGAACATGAGCCGCCGCGCATGCCGCGGACAATGGTCGAGAAGTTCGCTACCGCGCTGCCCGGATTCGGCGATTTGGTGTATCGCTCAGGTTCCGTGACAGGTCTGCCGGATAACTGCCGGCGCCTGCTGGAGAACGACGAATGTGTCCTCGTGTTTCCGGAAGGTGCGCGCGGCATTTCCAAACCGTTTCACGAGCGTTACCGCATGACGGCGTTCGGCCACGGCTTCATGCGCCTGGCCTTGGAAACCCACACGCCGATTGTGCCAATTGCGGTAGTCGGCGCGGAAGAACAGACGATCAACATCTTTGATTTCAAGTTGTTGGCTAAGATTCTGCACACACCTTCGCTCGCCATCACGCCGCTGATGCCGTTCATCGGCCCGCTGGCGATGCTGCCGTCGCCGGTGAAATACCGCATCTATTTTGGCGAGCCACTGACGTTTGAAGGCGACCCGAACGACGACGAGGCGGTGATTGCGCCGAAGGTCGCGGTCGTCCGCAATGCGATTCAGGTCATGATGGAGCGCGGCTTGCGCGAACGGCGCGGCTACTTCGTCTGATCCCGATACCACGCCACTTGTTGGGCAATACCGTCGGCGATCGGCATCTGCGGCGCGTAACCCAACGCCGCGTGCGCGCGGGTCAAATCTGCCCAAGTGCGATCCACATCGCCCGCTTGCATCGGCTGCCAGTGGATGTGCGCCGGCTTGCCCACGGCCGTCTCAATGTGGGCAACCAGCTCGCGCAGCGAAATGGGCTCCGAATGGCCAATGTTGTAAATGGCGTAGCCCGGCTGGGACGTGCGCTCCAGCGCGCGCGCGATCCCGTCGACGGTGTCCAGCACAAACGTGTAGTCCCGACTCGATGAGCCATCGCCGTACAGCACGATCGGCTCGCCGTCGTCGATCATCCGGATGAACTTGGCGATCGCCAGATCCGGACGTTGACGCGGGCCGTAGACCGTGAAAAATCGCAAGCAAATCGTGGAGATGTCGTGCAGGTGATGCCACGTGTAGCAGAGCAATTCGCCGGCTTTCTTGGTCGCCGCGTACGGCGAGATCGGCCGATCGACGGGCTCATCCTCGGCAAATGGCACGCGCTGGGCATTGCCGTAGACCGACGAACTGGACGCGAACACGAGCCGCTGGATGCCCGCTTCGCGCATCGCTTGGAGCACATGCAACGTACCGCGGATATTGATGTCTTCATAGACCAACGGCTCGCGGATCGACGGTTGTACGCCCGCCATGGCTGCGAGATGGACGACGGCATCGACGCCGGGCATCGCCGCACGCAGCGCCGGCAGGTCGCGCAGATCGACCCGCAGCAAGTGGAAACGATCGCCGCCAACCTGCGCGATGTGCGCGACGTTGCGCTCTTTTTGCGCTGGATCGTAATACGCGTTGAAGTGATCGAGGCCAACGACCGTGTGGCCGTCACGCAGCAGGCGCTCGCACAAGTGCGAACCGATGAACCCTGCCGCACCTGTCACCAGCACACGCATGCGACCTCGCGCCGACGGCGACGTCAGCCGCTGTAGCATAGGGCGTCACCGCGGTGGCGCCAAGAGGCGGACTTGCCAGCAGCCGACGCGTGTGCGATCCATGCGGCAGGAGGCTGTCATGGCGCGCAAACCGTCGCTTGTGGTGATTACCGGTGTCGGCGGCCGGCTGGGGCAACTGCTCGCCCGACGGCTGCACCGTCAGGAAGGCATTCAGGTCGCGGGCATCGACCGGCGGGCCTTTCCGCGCAAAGCTGCGGATATTGAACATCTGCGCATCGACATTCGCCGCAAGGCCGCCGAAGACCTGTTCCGCACGCGCCAGGTCGACGTGATCTTCCACCTCGGCGTCATGCACGACCCGCGCCAAGGATCGGGCGAGCACCACACGTGGAATATCCGAGGAACGCAACAGATTCTCGAATTTGCCCACCGCTACAACGTGCCGAAGGTGGTGATTCTGTCGACTGGCGATGTCTACGGCCCGGCGGGCGACAATCCGGCGTTCATCACCGAGGACGCGCCGTTGCTGGGGGCTCAGCGCTTCGCCGCCCTGCGCGACCTGATCGCCGTGGACATGACCGCACAGTCGTGGTTTTGGAAGCATCCGGAAATCGAGACTGTGGTGCTGCGGCCAGCGCACATCCTGGGCGCGACGCACAACGCCGTGTCCAACTACCTACGCTTGCAGCGAATTCCCGTGCTGATGGGCTTTGACCCGATGATGCAAGTCCTGCACGAAGAAGACGCTGTGACCGCGCTGTTGGCGGCCGCGACGCCGGGCGTGCGCGGGGTGTTCAACATCGTCGGACCGGATGCGCTGCCGTTGCGCAAGCTGATCGAAGTGGCCGGCAAGGAGACGCTGGAATTGCCGCACGTCGTCCTGCCGACCGTCGTGAATCGACTGTTCCAGATGGGTTTTGCCGAGTTTCCCTCCGCTGAACTCGACTACCTGCGCTACGCCGCCACGATGGATGGCTCGCGCGCACGCGAGGTCCTGCGGTTTCGTCCCGAATACGGCGTGCGCGACGCGGTGTCTGCGGCCCTGCGCCGCGACATCTTCGACGGCGCCGCGGAAAATGGCAGCAAGGCGCTGCGTCAACGGGCCGCGGCGGCCGCGGTGATTTGACCCAGCAACTGCCAGTTCGTCCCCTGCCGAACCAGCATCCACCAGCGGTTTGTGCGCGGCGACGCCGAACTGCGCCAGAAGCGGTGGATCGCGGCGAAGTCCCGGCTTTGACGCCTGTGCGTGGTCAGGTTACCGTGTCGCCGGACGCGGAAGCGGGAGTGAGATGCCATGATGAACGGTGCCCAGACCCTGTTGCGCACACTGGTGGATGCCGGTGTCGACGTGTGCTTTACCAACCCAGGCACGTCGGAAATGCACTTCGTCGCCGCGCTCGACACCGTGCCGGAGATGCGGGCGGTGCTCGCGCTGTTTGAGGGCGTGGCCACGGGCGCCGCGGACGGCTATGCGCGGATGGCAGACAAGCCGGCGGCGACGCTGCTGCACCTCGGCTGCGGGCTGGGCAACGGCCTGGCCAACCTCCACAACGCGCGCAAAGGTAAAGTGCCGGTGGTGAACATCGTCGGCGATCACGCGACCTACCACGTGCAGTATGACGCGCAGCTGCAGTCGGACATCGAGACGACGGCGCGCAATGTGTCGACCTGGGTGCGGACGACGCAGAAGACCGAGGATTTGGGCCGCGATGCAGCCGAAGCGATCGCGACCTCGATGGGGCCGCCGGGACAGGTCGCGACGCTGATCCTGCCGGCCGATGTGTCGTGGAGCGAGGGCGGCGTCGTGGCGCAGTTGCCCAAGATGCCGCCGCCGGAACGCGCGACCGACGCGGTCATCGACGCGATTGCCGAGGCGCTGAAAGGTCCGGGCAAAACGGCATTCCTGTTGGGTGGTCGCGCGCTGCGGGAACCGGCGCTGCTGGCGGCCGCACGCATCGCGGCGCAGACGGGCACCAAACTCTTCGCGGAGGTGTTCCCGACCCGCATCGAGCGCGGTGCCGGCCTGCCGCACGTCGAGCGTATCGCCTACCTCGCCGAATTGGCGTCCGTGCAACTGACGGGCATCGAGCACCTCATCCTCGTGGACGCCAAGGCGCCGGTGTCGTTCTTCGCGTACCCGGGCAAGAAGAGCTATCTCGTGCCGGACGGTTGTACGGTGCACACGCTGGCGAGTTTCACCCAGGACGCGCAGGGCGGATTGGACGCGCTGGTCCGGCGGCTGGGGGCTGAGGGCGCGACTCCGGCGCTGCAAGCCGCGGAGCGCCCGGACCTGCCAAGCGGCAAGCTGACGGCGGAGAAGGTCTGCCGGGCGATTGGCCACCTGCTGCCGGAACGCGCGATCATCGTCGACGAAGCGCAGACGTCAGGCGTGATGCTGCCGACGAGTACGGCCGGCGCGCCGCGCCACGATTTGCTGGCGCTGACCGGTGGCGCGATTGGCTTGGGTCTGCCGCTGGCGGTGGGTGCGGCGGTGGCGTGTCCGGACCGGCAGGTACTGGCGCTCGTGGGCGATGGCTCGGCGATGTACACCATCCAGGCGCTGTGGACGATGGCGCGTGAACGGCTGAACGTGGTGACGGTGGTGTTCAGCAACCGTTCGTATGCGATTCTGAATGTGGAACTGCAGCGCGTTGGCGCGACCGGCGCGGGAGCAGCGGCCAAGTCCCAGTTGGACATCAGCAATCCGAACCTCGACTTCGTGGCGATCAGCCGAGGCATGGGTGTGCCGGCGACGCGTGCGACAACCTGTGAAGAGTTCGTAGCCGCGCTGCAGCAGGCGTTCGCGAACCCGGGGCCATATCTCATCGATGCGGTCGTGCCGAACGCGCTGGGTGGCCTGAAGCTGCTCGCGCTGCCGTACGTGCTGCAGTCGCTGAGCAGTCTGCCGCAACCGATCGCCGCGGGGCTGAAGAACAAGATCGCGCCTTGACCGATGCGGCTGACTTGGCTGGCCGCAGCGCAGCGTGTCGCCCGACGTGCGCCATCGCAGGGGCAAATACTTCACCGCATCAAGCCTGAACATGCGGACCGATGTCGGACACCAAACTTCTTTGGTCAGACCTGTTGCATCTCGGACTGGGACCGCGAGCGTGCACCGCCGGTGGCACGCCGCGGATCGAAAACGGATGAGCTCGAACTTCGGTCGGAGTGTTTACTTCCGCCACAGCGGCACGCTCAGCACGACAGCCAACGCTCCCATTGCCGCCAGCGCGTTCCAGGCACCCGTCCACCCCGAGTGGTCGACGATGGCAGCGATGCCCACGCCGGCCAGACTGGCTCCCAGATAGCCGACGCCGTCGAGTAGTCCTGCCGCGGTTGCAGCAGCGTGGCGACCGCCAAAATCCAGCGCGATCACGCCACCGCCGACCATCGAATACGGCCCGAGCAGGCAGAAGCCAGCAAGACCCGTCAATGGCACAGCAAGCGTCGCCGGAGCCACGCCCGTGCCCGAGGCGAGCGCGGGCAGGTGCGCCAGCGCGAGGAGACTCAGCACGAGACATGTCAGCAGTACCGCGATGATGGGACCGCGGCGGCCGTCGGAAAAGCGGTCCGAAAACCAGCCTGCCAGCAGCGTCCCGGCGAGGCCCAGCAGCGGAAAAGCAGTGGACTTGAAGACCGCGGCCGCATTGCCTGCGCCCAAATCGGAGAAGTAGCGCGGCATCCACAGGTTGAACGTCTCCCGGACGACCGTGAGCGCCAAGGACAGGCCAAGGACTGTCCAAAATGCCCGGCGCGACAAAAGGGCCCGTATCGGCTCGTGCCACGGCGGCTTGGTCTCCACAACAGCGGCTTCCGCCTCATCGGTGGGCAGTTCGTCCAGCCCCGCGTCAGCTGGCGTCTGCACGATCAAGCCGCGCACCAACTCTCCAATCGCGATGAGCAAGGCCGCAGGGGCCCAGAACAACGCTTGCCAACCCGACGTCATGCTCAGAACCCCGGCGAGCAGCATCGGCGTGAAGACGCCGCCGAATTGATAGCTGGTGGAAATCGCGCCCATGGCCGTGCCGTAACGCGACGTCTGGAACCAGCGCGGCATGATTTGCACCAGGCCGGCCCAGCCGAGCGATTGGAAGACGCGGCTCAGTCCCCACAGGGCGATGAAGAGCCAAAGAGGGCCGCCGATGCCGATCAGCAAGTTGGCGGCCGCGGACGCATACAGGCCGAAGAAGAAGACGCGGCGACCGCCGATGCGATCGGCAATGGGGCCCGCGACGACCTTGCCGACGGCGTAGCAGAGCGTGCCGATCGAGGCGATTTCGCCGAAAGTGGTCTTGTCGATGCCGTGCCCGGTCTCAAGGATTTTGGCGGCGGCGGACAGGTTGTTGCGACACAGGTAGAACGCAGCGTAGCCGATGAGCAGGCCCCAGAACGTCCGGGTACGGGCGCGGGTGAATGCGCGCGCGGCGGAGATCACGGACGTTCCCCAGCAGCCAAGCGGCCATTGATGTCGGCAAAGATGCCCGGGATTTCCGCCCAAGAATCAGCGAGATAGTGCGCGCCAGCGCGGCCGAGCGCGTCGTGGGCAAGCGCGACCAACGAATCCCGTTCACTGGCGTCGAGTTTGGCGAATTCGGCTTCGGAAAGTCCGACTTCGTTGCCGCACGCCGTCAGCGCCACTGTCCAGCAACCGGCGTTGCGGCCTTCATCGACGTCGGCGGCCGTGTCACCGATCTTGACGACCGCAGCCGGCGGCCACACGCCAAGCGACTGCAGGTTCTGCCAAATCATCCACGGCGCGGGTCGGCCAGCCGGGGTCTGATCGCCTGCGACCATGGCATCCGGCTGATACCCTTGGCCCACCGCGGCGTGCGCCACGATGTCGAGCATCGACTTGGTGTAGCCGGTCGTCGAACCAACGCGGATGCCGTCGGCCCGCCATTGCGCCACGACGTCCAGCACTCCCGGAATCGGCTTGGCGAACTGGCCGAGCACGGCCAACTGCGTGGGCACGAAGCTGCGATAAACGGCGTCGATTTCGGCTTCCGTCGGCGCATGACCAAAGCGGTGCTGCCACTGCGCGGCGATGTGCGGCAGCGCGAAGATGGCGCCCAAATGGTCCCGCTTGGCTCGCCCCATCGGTCCACGCGCGTCGGCGGTGCTGACGTGGATATCGAGGCCTGAGAACACGCTGAGGAAGGCTTCCACGGGCGCACGCGAGCCGAAATCGACCGTCGTACCCGCCCAATCGAGGATGGCTGCGCGGATCTGCAACGGTTGCGACGAGAACTGTGGATTGCGCATGGAACTCCTTGGCATCAATGCAGGACGACGCCCTGCGCGCTGAGCACCTCGCCCATGGCAGCGCAGAGCGCGGAGAAGTCGGCGGGGAACAAGCGGCCGATGGTGCCCACGCGGAAACAGTTGGCACTGCTGACTTTGCCTGGGTAGAGCGTGAAGCCGCGATCGGCCAGCGCTTGGTAGAACGAAGGGAAATCGAAACGCGCGTCGTCCGGGTAGCGGACCGAGGTGATAATCGGCCCCTGCAGCTCCGTCGGCAGCCATGTTCGCAAGCCTTCGCGCGCGAGACCGTCCAGCAATTCTGCGCGATTGGCCTGATAACGGGCATGGCGCGCCGCGATGCCGCCCTCCTCCGCCAGTTCCCGAAGCGCTTGATGAAACGCCGCGAGCACGTGCGTCGGCGGCGTGAAACGGAACTGCCCCGACCGGTCGAATTCCGCGGCCTGCGCGTATAGATCCAGGCTCACGCTACGGGCACGACCGGCGCACTGGGCCAGCACATCGCGGCGCACGAGCGCGAACGAAAAGCCCGGCACGCCTTCGATGCACTTGTTGGCCGAAGACACCAGCGCGTCGATGCCGGCTGCGTCAAGATCCAGCGGTATGCCGCCAAAGCTGGACATGGCGTCGACGAGGAACAGCTTGCCGCGACGCTGCACCACCGCGCCAACGACATCCACCGGATTGACGATGCCCGACGTCGTTTCCGAATGGACGCACGCGACCACGTCGACTTCCGGACTGGCGGTCAAAGCCGCATCGATCGCCGCCGGGTCGACCTGCGCGTGCTCCGGCGCATCCACGACCATCGTCTCGATGCCAAGCCGCCGAGCAATCTCCGCGATCCGCTTGCCGTATGCGCCGTTTTGCGCCACCAGCAGCTTGCCGCCGCGGGGCACCAGCGTGCCAAGCGTCGCCTCCACGCCAAAGGTCCCGCTCCCCTGCATCGGCAGGCAGGTCCAGCGCGTCGGAATCTTCGTGCCGAGCGCCACCAACTGCTGCCGAATGTCCGCGATCATCTGAACGAACCGGGCGTCGCGCGAGCCAAAATCACGCAGCATCGCGGCCTTGACCGTCTCGCTCGTGGTCAGCGGTCCTGGGGTGAAAAGCAGCGTGCGTTCGGTCATGGCGGCCTCCTGGCGGCCCAAACACTCGGCCACGTGCGCAACAATGGAGTGACGCGCGCGCGACGAATTGAGCGCGGCCAGCGACAACGCGAATCCGTTGCCGAACCGTCATCGTCGCCGTGCGCTTTGCGCGGATCCTCCCCGCCACCGGGACGCTTTCCCGGCTCGGAGACCGGACATGCGCTATCCTCACCCTTTCCTCCTCTTGCTCGGGCTCGCCACGGGGTGCGCGAGCACTGCGACCTCGGCGCCGGACGCTGCGTTCGACATCACAGCGGATACGACTCAGGACACGGTGACTGAGGCGGGATCCAAGCGATACGTCTTCCCTGCCTGCGACCCGACGGCGACAACCCAGCGCGTCAGCTTTGTGCACGTCAACGACTTGCACGCGTCGTACACGCCGCTCAGCGACGGCATCAGCCCGGTCGCGCGCATCGTCGGCTTTCTTCAGCAATCGCGTGCAGAAAACCCGTACACGGTGTTCACCGACGGCGGCGACGACTACGAAAAAGGCTCGGTCGCGGAACTTCTCTCACAAGGTCAAGCCACGCGCGAAATCGTTCGCGCCATGCAGTTCGACGTTCGCGTCATCGGCAACCACGACTACGGCTGGAGCGAGGACGAAGTGCTCGCCGATTCCCAGGATCCTGTGGCGCATGTACTCAGCAGCAACATCCATTACATTGGCAACGATTTGGATCGCTTCGGCGCCGTCGAATTCACCGTGATGCAGATTGGCTGCGTGAAAGTCGGCTTTTTTGGCCTGACCTCGCAGCCATGGGATTCGACGGACAATCTTGCGCCGGGCGACTACTACCCCGATTTTCCGTCCAACTACGACTACGTCGCGGTCGCCACGGACATCGTGGCCAAACACCGCAAGGAGGTGGACTTGCTGATCGCCGTGGACCACATCGGTCTGGAGGCCGACCAGCTGCTTGTCCAAGCGGTGCCCGGCATCGACGCGATCCTGAGCGGCCACTCGCACTCGTTCACGCTCATGCCGCTGGCGGATCCGGCGATGCCACCGGTCGTGCAGTCAGGCGCCTTTTGCCAGCACGTGATCCGTCTGGACGTGGACATCGATTTGAAGACGCGAAAGATCAAGCACTTTGACTATGAGACCGCTGACCTGTCGCAAGGCAGCGTTACGCCGGTGAACGACGCGATGAATGCGAGCGTGCTGGCCATCGTCCGCAAGCACGCGCCGGAGTGGGACAAGCCGCTGGCGACCCTCGCAGGCGCAGTGGGTCAAGCGGATGCGGCGCAGTTGGCTGCTCGGGCGGAACGCGCGGTGCTGGCGGTGGACGCGGCGCTTGTCGACGTCTACACGACGTGGACGCTGTGGCTGCCGGGCGAGCTCACGCAGCAGAAGCTGGCCGAGATGTTCAAGGTGGAGCGCGAACCGCCGGGCTCGCCGGGCTTCAACGCGGCGTACACGGCGAAAATCACGGGCGGCGAGTTGCAGAAACTTCAGCATCTCAATCCCGAAAACTGGGCGTTCGTCGGCCCGGCGACCATCGATCCGCAGCACGTGTACACGCTGGGACTTCAGAAACGCACGGCGCTCAATCCCGCGCAAATGCCCGACGGCGTGACCGTGACCGAGCCCATGGCCGCGATGGAAATGTGGGAGGTGTTGGACAAGTACGCGCGAGCGCGGTCGCAGGCATGCCAGTACCTGGACGTGGACGACAAGCTGCCGACGTGTCCGTGACGCAGTTGGAGCGCCAAGCAGCGCAGGCGCGGGCTACGGCTTCGGCTGGCTGTACGGCATCCCCAGGTAGATCGACCCGGAGTACACCCAGCTGTGCTCGATCAGGTACTTCTCCGGCGTCGCGCCGAGGAACGGTCGCAAGTGATTCGGCACAATCCGCACATCGACGCGGTACACGCCCGGCTTCTGCACCGCGAAGTCGAAATCCTTGGTGTCGGACGCAACCGTCTCCCATCCGTCCTGAACTGCGCGCAACAACTTCGCAGTGATAACTGGCTGTTCGGCGAGCTTGCCGTAGACCCGCGGCACGCCGACATGCAGCGTGACGCCTTGTTCGCTCGTGAGTTCCGCGCCCATCTCGTAGGTCTGGCCTGCCAGTTTCGCGGCGAAGTCAAAGCCGACCGGATAGCCGAAAAACAGGAACGCATTCCAGATGCGCCCGGCAGCCAGCGCTTCCTTGTAGGTACGGTCGTCGGGCGCGTCGGCCTTGTCCGCCGGAATCAGAAAGAAATTGCCGAACCAGTGGAACAGTCGCCGGTACGAATCGCCGCGTTCGCCATCGGCCATCATCATGGGCAGCGAGTTGCGATGCGCGTTGGGCCCAATGAAGTTGAACACTTTTTGGCGCAGCACAGTGTCCGACCAATACTGCATGTTTTCAGTACCTTCGCGGAATATCGCGAGGATCGCCAGCTCCGGCGCCGGGCTATGGTCCGGGTCGCTGCTGAAGTCCGCATAGGCCGCCAACACATCGCCCATGTGCGCTTTCATGTCGGTCGCGGGGTTGTAAACCTCGTAGCCATCCCAACGGTGCGCCGCAACGTCCGCGCGGGCCCAGTCGCTCACGTACGCGACGGCCACCAACGCGTTGCCCTTCTGGCGGAATTCGTCAAATGCCACGTCGGTTTTCTGCCCGTACAGATCCTGACGCTCGGCCGACGTCGCCCGCAGGTGCTTTTCCAAGCCCAGCACCAGGTTGTGGTTGTCGAACCCCGGCGCCAACAGCAGCGTGTGGCCATCCTTGCATTTCAAGTTGTTGGCCACCGGCGCGCCGTCCCGCGTGATCAGTTGGTCGCCTTGTCCGGGCTCGTACAGCAGCTCTTCCGGGTATTCGTAGTCGCAGAACAGGCCCGCGTTGTGGTCGGTCAGGAACAGCACGTCCAGCCCGGTCTGGCAGATGCCATCGCGGAAGTCCCAGAAGCACTGCTCATTGCGCGCGCCGGTCTCGCCATCGACGCGCGGCGAACCGTCGCAGGCGTCGTGGGAGAAAACAGAATGGCCGTGGAGCTGCCCTTGCTTGACCACAAAGCCGCGGATCGGCGCGACGTCCTTGGACAGCCGCACCATTTTCGGGTCATACGGCGGCTCGTTGGCGGCGGGATCGACCGTCACGTCGACGATCGGAATGTCCGTTTGCGCCGTGGCGTCCGTGGCGACCGCCGTGGCCTTGCTGCACGCCGGGCTTGCCAGCCCAAGCGCCGCCAAAATCACCAGCCCATTCATCACCTTCATCGGTTCCTCCTCACGGCAATTGCCAAGCCAAAACAGCCGATTTCAGACCGTTGCCCACGTACACCGTCTTGCTGTCCGGCGAAAATGCCAGCGCGGCCACCTCGGGCACCGGCAGGATCGCCGTCGGATGCGCAATATTGCTCTGGATGCTCGCCACGTCGTACAGCTTGGCGCCACCCGTCAAGGTACCAACGACGAAGCGCTTGCCATCCGGCGCCCACGCCACCGACAGCACCGTGTCCGTGTCCACGCCCTGCGCGAGCGGCTTGCCGGTTTGAGCGTCGTAGATGAAAACCAGGTTCCAGCACGCGGCGAGGAGTGTTTGGCCATCGGGAGCGAAATCGACGCTCATGCTCGTGCATTCCAGCGTGATCGGCGTGGCCGGCGCCGCCAGATCAAACAGCTTCACATCGCCGTGAGGGGAGCCGAGACCGTTCTGCCCCGTCGCGCTGGCCAACTGTTGCCGGTCGGGCGAGAACGCGATGCTGCGATGCCGCGCCTTTTGGGGCCCCGGATGCGCCAGCTCGCCCACAAGCGCGCCCGCGGGCGAGTAGAGGCGGATCTGCGCGTCTGTCGCCGCGGCGATCTGCTTGCCGTCCGGCGAGGCCGCCACAGGACCGGCCGCGCCATCCAGGACGGTCACAGTCGCGCCATCCGCCAAGGACAGCAGCAGGGTCGGCGTCGTCCCGACGACAAGCACCGTCGCATCGCCCGGGAGCAGTGCCACGCTCTGCGCAAAGCCGTCATGCAACCAGAGCAGTTTCTGGCCCGCGACCTGCCACAGCTGCGTTGCACCGGCAGTTCCATCCGGATTGCCCAACGTCACGGCCACATGCACGGCGTCGGCGTCCAGCGCAGTCACGCCGCCCATGTTCGGCAAGGTCCACTCGACGACGCTGCCGGGCACGGCGCCGCACGCGCCCGCGTTGCACGCGCCCCATGTGGCGCCCGCTGGCGTGCATTTTTTGCCCTGCGCTTTGGGCTTGCAGCCGTCGCAACAGGTATCCGTGGTCGCGCAGGTACAGGCGCTCGTGCCCGTGTCGACAGCGTTTGCTGCGTCTGCCGCGACGTCAGAATCCTGCGTCGTTGGCGCCGGCGCACAGCCCATCCAACACGCCACGCCTGCCATCAGCCACGTTCCAACTTGCCTCTGCCTCGTTCGCATCGCGCCAGCACATCGCGTCCGGTACCAGAGCCGGGTGGCGGCGAGGATCGTCGCGCCTTGTGACGAATCCGTGCGGGACCTGTTGCACCTGCGCGACAATCCCCGGCGTCGTCGGATTGGCACAAAACGTTCATCCGTACGTCGTGGACCGCGGGCAGATTCCGCGCCATGCGCAACTTCCTTTTTTCCATGCTCCTCGTCTCCTGCGGTCACGCCACCGCGACAACCTCCAACGATACCGAAACAGGTGCCGACGTGTCCGGCGGCGATGCGACCGACTCGTTCGGTGGCGATGCGTCAGCCGACGCTGGGCTGCCGCCGTTGCCTGCCCCGACCATCACGCTTCCGGCCGCGTGTGGCGTCGGTGGCCCGCAATTCTGCAACCCGCTGGACGGTCAAGGCTGCGAGGTGGGCAGGACCTGTGACTTGGCCGCCGACGGAACCTGGCAGTGCGTGGCAGCAGGTGATGCAGTCGGCGAAGGCGCCACATGCAGCGGCCTGACCGGTCCGTTCTGCGGCAAGGGTTTGACCTGCTTCGGGACGCTGGGCTCGTCGGCAACTTGCAAAAAGCTGTGCTGCGGAGCCGGTTCGTGCGGCGCCAGCCCGTGCACGCCACTGGACGCGATCGGCATCAGCAAGGGTGGAGTCGGCATCTGCGCGGCCAACCTTCCAGAGCCGGTCACGCTCGGCAACCAGTCCGGAGGCGTGGAAGGCCGCGGATTCGTCAAGACGTGGAAGACCTGGCGCGAGGCCCTCGCCCTACAGATGGCTTACTATGCGACGGCTTGCGACGACGTGGGCGGCTACCCGCTGCTCGCCAGCGCCACACACTTTGGCAGCGATTGCAACGCGTCGGGCAGTTCAGAAGTCATCCCCGCGATGCAGGACGGCACGGCGATCCTCTCCTACCTCGAATACGACGCATTCACCGGCCACGTCGACCCGCGCTGGATCAAGACGGCGCTGCGCTATGGCGATTATCTGGTGAACGAAGCGGTCACGCCAAACGACGGCAAATGGCCAGGCGTGTTCCGCTCCACCGGCAAGCCCATGACGTTTCCTCAGGCGCCGGACTGCGGTATCCGCTCTGACCAGCCCTACGAAATTGAGCCAGATAAGTTGGGCATCGCCGGCTATGCGCTGCTTCGCTTGACGGCGGTGACGGGCGTCCAGAAGTACGCCATCGCGGCGCTGCACAACGCGACCGTGCTGGCGCAGAACATGACGGACGGCAGCGCGACAACTTCGCCTTGGCCATTTCGCGTCGACTATCGTGACAATACGCCGAACGGCGACATCTCCGGCAACATGGTCTGGAACCTGCGCCTGTTCGACACGCTGATTGCCGGCGGCCGCTTTGAGCTGCAGCCGGCGCGTGACAAGCTGTGGAAGTGGATGCGCGACGTGCAAATTCCCAACGCGGCCGGCGATGGCATGCTGTGGGCGCAGTTTTTCGAGGACCAGGTACTGCCGAACAACCGCACGGCCTGGGCCCCGGCGGCGACGGCGAGCTACCTGCTGGAGCGCCGCGAGCAGCTCGACCCGGACTGGCAGAAGCACGCGGAGATCCTACTGAAGTTCGTCGAGGCGAATTTCGTTGACGCTTGGCAAGGTTTTCCCCTGTGCATCGAGCAGGACTTCGACCGCAAGCCCTACGGCGGCGTGCTGTCCACGTACGCGCAGGCGGAGGCGCGCTATGCGGCGCTCACGGGCGACGCGGACCGGCGCGCGCGGGCTTACATGGCGATTGCACTGCTGATTCAGTCGGTCAACAGCAACGGCTGTCCGGGCCATCGCGCGCTCGACGGCGGCTGCGGCGGCTGGCAGGAGGATGCGCATACGGACCGCGTGCACAACATTCTGGCTGTACTGAGCGCGTTTCCGGGCTGGGCGGATTGACGCATCGCGTCCCATGCGCAAACAGGCGTCGGAATCGTCGTGTGTTCCGCAGGCGCCGGTCCAGCGCTACGCCTCCCGCCGCACCAGACTGGCACGGTCCAGGTGCGATCCCGCATTCGGCCTCCGCGACGCGTCCTCCAACCGGCGCACTGCAGGGCTGTCATCGCGCACGTCGTCGGCGCGCAGCACCCACACGGTTGAGATGTCGGCATCCGGCCCACGTTCGGCCCGCGCCAGCAGCAGAAACCGCTTGAGCAGGGGCCCCGTGATAACGCAACGCCACAGCCGCGCGCGGATTTGCCACACAGTCGCTCCCAGGCTGACGCCAACCGTCACGCGCCGATCGCGCCAGATGGCGTGCACCAAATCCTGGCTCAGCTCGCTCGAATCCAACTCCTCGGCAAACGCCAGCTCACCGTTCTCCAGAACCGTCAACGACGGCCGAATCGCCAGATGCGGCGTGCCGTCGGGATCGACGGTCGCAAGCAGCTTCACGCTTGCAGGATCCCTCAGCAGTTCCAGTACTTCATCGGGCAGTGACGCCATCATCCTCTCCTCTCGCGCTACGCGATGCGCTCAAGGTCGCTGTCGCCGTGGTTGCCGCAATGCCGGTAGTCGTCGTTCACCGACGTCAGCCCGTACGCGCGCTTGATGTCGCGCAGGCCTTTGATGAGCCTGGCGTAGAACTCCAGCGGCGGCTGCGGCTGGCCGTGGAACTGCGACCCGCGCCAGGGAATCCACACCAGGCTCAGGTAGACAACGCCGTGCTTGGCAAAGAACTCGCAAGCCTCGAAATGCGACGCCAACGCTTCATCCAGCGTCTTGAAGCCATGCGGCTGCGCCAGTTCCACGCCGGCCACCGCATTCGTGTAGACGTTGCCCGGTCCAAAGATGTCGACCGCGTCGAGCGCGCTGCGAATCCACCAGTCGCGGCCGTTGTACTTGGCCTTGCCGGGGCAGATCCAGTCAAACAGCTTGGGATCCCAGACCTCAATGTCGGGACAGTACGACGTCAAGCCGGTTTCGTCGTGCAAGCGCTGCAACTGGCGCTTGTCGTACCCGCAGCCGATCAGCTCGCTGGCGAAACGGCGACCCTGAAAATTGCGGCCGATGGCTTGTAGTGCCTCAATCTGTCGATCCACCTCGAAATCAAACGTATGTTCACCGCGCGGATCTGCGCCGCTCGTCAGCATGATCTGCGAGAAACGCCCGGGTTCCTTGAGCGCTTCGCGGACCGTCTCAAAGATATCCTCTGGATCAACCTGCCGCGGAAACTTGCCGTCCGCCAGCGCTTTCGACGCCGTCACGTCCGTGAAGTAGGCGCAGTAGCGACATTGGTTGCCGCCTTCCCAAAAATGACAAAAGCGATAGGGATTGATGTCAATGCGCTGTGGCCGCGCCGTGGCGATGCTCTCCATCGGCGTGCCGCGGCTCGTGCGTTTGCCGTAAAAGTCGGGGCGCGGCGAGAAGTCCACTTCGTCGAGGAATTCGTCGCCGTCATAGAGCAGGAAGCGGCCATCCTGATGATCGACCGTGTAGGAATTGTTGTATTCGGCGCCGGCGAGCACCAGCACCGATGTGCCATCGCGCAACAGCAGCGGCCCGGGCGCATTCTTGGGCGCGGTGTGGCCGGTGTGGACATAGTCCCCTTGGCCGTAAATGACATAGCTGCGGCTATAGTCGTACAGCGGATCCTGAACCGCTTCGAGCGCTGCGGGCGTCAAACGCAAGCCGCGGCGCTGCAGATCCATCTTCAGCAGAATGAACAACGGAATTTCCGGATGCAATGCCGCGACTTCTCGCGGTCCCGGCTCATGGCTGCGCGTCAAGTTGAACTCCTTCCCGGTGTGCCGGACCTGTGGCTTTGGCGATCCGCAGAAAGTAGTGCGTCGCACTGCGGTTGTACTCTTCGAACCCGAGACGGAAGTACAGATTCGCCGCTGGATTTGCCAACAGGCACTGCAAACGAACCGATCGGTTCATGCGCCGCGCCAGACGGATCACCCGTTCCAGCACGGCCGTGCCGAGGCCATAGCCCTGGTATGCAGGAATGACGTGTACTTGGTCGACATAAACCTCGTTCGTCGACCAGATCAGGCTGAGCCGGCCCACATCGACTCCGTCCCATTGGATGATCTTCGTGGTCTCCAAGTCGCAGCGATTCTTGTCAAAGTACGCCGCAACGTCGGCCTCGCTCGTCCACGTTTGCCGCACCACAGGCTCCATGGTCTGCCGCGTGAGCCAGTCGACGAATGGCGCATCGGCTTCGACCGCCGCCCGCAACGTCAGCAGCCCGGCGGCTTGTCGGTTCGCGCTCGTGTCCTCATCCAGTCTCATGCGTTCCTCCCCCGGGCCGCGCCGGATAGCGGGGAAGAATGCAAACGCTATGCCATGGTCAATTCGTCGTCGCCAAGTCTGTTTGTTGATAGAGATAGTTGAGTTCTTGTCCCCGGCGAAAGCGGTGTCGCAGCAGCGGTATCCGTGGCGGATGCTGGCTGACCGTGCTGGCGAGCACAAAGCGACGGCGGCGCACCGATAGCCGAGGACGCGACCGGGTGCCACGCGGGCGCACCCCGTCCAAACGGCCGGCTCATCGATTCGCTTGACCGCGCGACAAGGCGCAGACAGGCTGACGTAGTCGCTTGAAGCGACAGGAGAAATGCGCCATGCCCACCCACCCCGTGACGGTTCACGCCACGCCGCCCCACAACACCGCGAAAGACCTGATCCAATACATCACGGAAAACCGTGACGGGCTGGAAGATGCGCTGCTCCGCAACGGTGCGCTGAAGTTCCGCGGCTTCGCGCTGCATACAGCGGAGGACGTGGAGGAGGTGGCGCTCGCCCTGGATCCGAAGTTGGCTTCCGGCGAGTACCTCGGCACTTCACCCCGCGATGCGCTGACCCGACATGTTCATTCTGCCAGTGAACTTCCGGGGTTCTATCCGATCCCTCAGCACTGTGAGATGAGCTTCCTCGCCAACCCGCCGTCGCGCCTGTACTTCGCCTGTCTGTTGCCGTCGCGTTGGGGTGGCGAGACACCTCTCTGCGACTTCCGACTGGTGTGGCGAGATTTGGACCTGGATGTTCGCAACCGCTTGGAGCGAAAAGGCATTCGCGTCGTGCGCAACTACGCTGGACCGGCAACAAGGAGGTCTTTTGATCCCTCGGCGCTCAAGCGCTGGGACGCCATGTTCGGCACGCGGGATCACCAGAAAATCGAGGAAATCTGCGGTCGTGAAGGCATGACTGCGGAGTGGCTGCCGGACGACAAGCTACGGCTCACCTGCGAGCCATCCGTGATGCGCCTGCACCCGCAGACCGGCGAACCCGTGTACTTTTGTCACCTGCAAGTGTTCCAGGTCGACACCCCCGAGGCAGAATTGCGACGCGTGCGCAACCTGCGGAGGAGCGCCCATGCGCGGTTCTGGCACACCATCGGCCGGCTGGTGACGCATGCGAACAAGCGCTTCAAACGACCGACGGAGCGGGCGATGGACGTGACCCACGCGGACGGCACGCCGATTGCTTCGGCCGACGTGGAGCACGTGCGCGACGTCATCTGGCGGCACATGGTGGTCGAACCTTGGCAATTGGGCGATTTCGTGGTCATCGACAATCTTTCCACGAGTCATGGCCGCCTGCCCTACGCCGGACCCCGGACCGTTGTCGTGGCGTGGAGTTGACGCACCCGGCGCCAAGCCCGTCGAGATGCTGGAACGCCGCCTCGGCGCCGCCACGCCGCAACCCGCCGTGGTGCGCCCGTGACGGCCAACCAGCATCCGTCACGGAAGCGGCCGTGAAGCACCCACGTCTGGCCGGCGCTCAATTCCAACGATTCCCATTATCATGCCACCTTGATGCGGGAAACAGGTCCTTGGCATAGCGTTTGCATTCCCCAGCATGGGCCTGCGATGACGGCGCCACGGAGACTGAGATGACCGAACCCTACCAGCACCCCACCGCACTCGGCGACGTCGCCGCGCGGCAACTCGCGAACGCGACCAAGACCGTCGCCCAACACGCCAACATCACGCCGCGCTGGCTGACGCATCTGCTGCAGTGGGTGCCGGTGGAAGCCGGTATCTACCGCCTGAACCGGGTCAAGGATGCCGACAACGTCAACGTCGCCTGTGGCGGGCGCGATGAACGAGAACTGCCGCAAACGTTTGTCGACTACGTCGAGAATCCGCGTGAGTACCTGCTGACGGCCGTGAACACGGTGCTGGACGTGCACACCCGCGTTTCGGACCTGTACAGCAGTCCGTACAACCAGATCAGTGAACAGCTCCGCCTGACAATTGAGTCCATCAAGGAACGTCAGGAGTCGGAGCTCATCAACAACAAGGAATATGGCCTGCTGCACAACATCGCGCCCAAACAGCGCATCAAGACATTGTTGGGGCCGCCGACGCCCGATGATCTGGACGAGTTGCTGACGTTGGTCTGGAAAGAGCCCGGTTTTCTGCTCGCACACCCCAGGACCATCGCCGCGTTTGGCCGCGAATGCACGCGCCGCGGAGTGCCACCGCCGACAGTTGGCCTCTTCGGCTCGCAGTTCATTACGTGGCGCGGCGTTCCCCTCATCCCATCGGACAAGGTGCCAATTGTCAAGGGAAAGTCCAGCATTGTGTTGGTGCGGACCGGCGAAGGTCGCCAAGGCGTCGTCGGTCTGTACCAGCCGAACCTGCCGGGCGAGCAGAGCCCGGGGCTGTCGGTGCGTTTCATGGGCATCGATCACCGCGCCATCGCGTCGTATCTCGTCTCTCTCTACTGCTCGCTGGCCGTGTTGACCGATGACGCCATTGCCGTCCTCGAAGATGTGGAGATTGGCAAATACCATGACTACAAGCCCGAATACCGCTGAGCCGCAGGGCGCGGGCTTTCCTGACGTCGACGTCCTGGCCCGGCTTGCCAACGAGCTTTTCCGCACTGTGCCGCTGCGTTCCGCGCCAGCTGAGGCGGAGGTCCTGCCTCCGCGCGGCGGCGCGCAAAACGGCTTGGACGACCGAGTTGCCTTTTCGCATCCGGACAGCATTGCAGGCGGCGTTGGCGCTGGCGGTTCCCCACCGTTGGCCGCGGCGTTTCCACCGTCGCCGGGCCTGTCTGGCCCCATCGAGCGGACGGGCAGTGTGCCCGCCATCGGGTCGGCTGTGCGTCCCACTGCCTTATCCAGTGTCGCGGGTCGCGGCTCAGAATCGACGCCCTGGCTGGCGGGATTTCCCGGTGTGTCAGCACCGTTCGCACCCGCATTGGACGACGCCAGCTTGCGGGCACTCCTCCCGCCCGCTTCGGTACGATCGGCGCCCCAGCTACCGGCCGGGTCTGCATCTTTCTACTTTTTGGAGCATGGGCGGCCAGACGCAACGCGCATCGCGGCCAACAAGCCCGTCGCGCCGCACCTCAGTGGCGTGGCCCCGCTCGACGTACACCTCATCCGCCGCGATTTTCCAATCCTCAGCGAGCGGGTGAACGGCAAACAGCTGATCTGGCTGGACAACGCCGCCACGACGCAGAAGCCGCGGCAGGTCATGGAGCGACTAACCCACTTCTACACGCACGAGAATTCCAACATCCACCGCGCGGCGCACGAACTGGCCGCAAGGGCGACGGATGCCTACGAACTGGCGCGGGAAAAGGCTCGCGGATTCCTGCATGCGCGCTCGGCCAACGAGATCGTGTTCGTCCGCGGCGCGACCGAGGCGATCAACCTTGTGGCGCAGAGTTGGGGGCGGCAGTTCATCGGCAAGGACGATGAAATCGTGGTGAGCGAGCTTGAACACCACGCCAACATCGTCCCGTGGCAGCAATTGATCGCCGCGACGGGTGCCAAGCTGCGCGTGATTCCTGTGGATGACGATGGTCAACTGCGCCTTGACGCCTACGCCGAGTTGCTGGGACCGCGCACCAAACTCGTGTCCGTCACGCAGGTGTCCAACGCGCTGGGAACCGTCACGCCGGTGCAGCAAGTGGTCGAACTCGCGCATGCGGCAGGCGCGCGGGTACTGGTCGACGGCGCGCAGGCTGTGTCGCACATGCCCGTGGACGTCGTCGCCCTGAATGCCGACTGGTACGTTTTTTCCGGACACAAGGTCTTCGGTCCGACCGGCATCGGTGTTCTGTACGGCAAGGAAGCCCTGCTCAACGAGACGCAGCCGTGGCAAGGCGGCGGCAACATGATTGAGGACGTGACGTTCGAACAGACGCGCTATCAGAAGGCGCCCGCACGGTTTGAGGCAGGTACAGGCAACATCGCGGATGCTGTCGGGTTGGGCGCGGCGATCGATTACGTGACGGCGATCGGCATGGAGAAGATCGCCGCATACGAGCACGGCCTGCTGGAATATGGCACCTGGCTCCTCAGAGGAATTCCGGGCCTACGGCTCATTGGCACCGCGAGAGAGAAGGCCAGTGTGCTGTCGTTCGTGCTCGATGGCTTCAAGACCGAGGAAGTCGGCGCGGCGCTGAACGGTCAAGGCATCGCCGTGCGCTCCGGACATCACTGCGCACAGCCCATCCTGCGCCGCTTCGGCGTTGAGGCGACCGTCCGTCCCTCGCTGGCGTTCTACAACACGTGCGCCGAGCTCGACTCCCTCGCCGCGGCGATTCACCGACTGCGCGGCCGGAAGTCGTCGATTCAAGTCGGCTGAACGCCCAGTTGCAAGCACGCCGTCCCGCCAGATGAATCCGCCGCGGCGAGTTGTACGTCTGCCGTGATGCGCGCACCGCAATGATGGGTCACCGCTCGCCTTGAGATGGCCGTGACGGCCTGGCTCTGGTCGTCACGGCCAACCGCGACGGGCAACGGGCGTGCGATGCGAGACGGGTCGGCGCGCTGTCAGACAGAACGACCAAATCCCTACTTTTGAAATAGGAAATTATCTTATTAGGACCATTTTGGTCGGATTGGCACCGTCCTTGCAGCCTTCCTCGCTGCGCCTTCCGCGCGCCGTCGTTGTAACGGCCTCGACCCAAGGAGTGTTCCATGCCGCGTCTGTCCCGAGTGCCATCGCCCCCGCAAGGCGGCCCGCAAGTGCGCCAGCATCCTTCCAGCCTCCATGGCCCCCGCGCGTGTCTGCGCGCGTGGCTGGGTGTGCTCGCCTGCCTGTGCACGTTGGGCGCGACGCGGGCGCACGCGGCGAATCCGACCTGTGCGAGCCTGCCGGGTGCCATCTACGGCACGGGCGGTAGCGCGACCCAGCCGTTCATCGGCAAGTACGCGGCCGCGCTGGCCGGACTGGCCACCCCGGTTACCGTTGTCTATCAGGCGCCGGGGGCGTGCGTGGCGATGGCCGCGCTCGGGAACCCATCGGCAAACCTGCTGAAAGGCACCGCGACGTACTGGAACACCGCGGGCAAAGCGCTCACGTGTGACTTGCCGCTTGCGGGCATCGCCGCTGATTTTGGCGCGATGGGCGTCTACGCAACTTCCTGCCCGGGCGTCACGCAAATCCCTGCTGGCGTCGGCGACTTCCTTGGCGTCATCAGCTCGTGGAACTTCATCGTTCCGAACAACTCTACGCAGCAGTCCATCAGCGCAGAAGCGGCGTACTTCGTGTTCGGCTACGGCGCGGCAGGCGGCGTGGACCCGTGGACCACGGAATCCGCGCTCGCCATTCGCAACGCCACGTCGGCGGCGACGGTCGTGATTTCCATCGCCACGGGCATTCCCGCCAACAAGTTCAAGGGCGTCGACGCCAAGACGAATCAAGGATCGGTGAACAACATCATCGCGGTCAGCAATCCGGAGACGGCGCTCGGCTACTGCTCGGGCGAGGTCGCGGACGCCAATCGCAATGTGGCGCGCACCTTGGCTTATCAGCACTTTGGCCAGAGCACGGGCTACTGGCCAGATTCGTCGGCGACGGCGTTTGACAAGCGCGGTGTGCGCGAAGGCGAGTACTTCCTGTGGACGTCCACGCACCTTTTTGCCTTCGTCGACAGCGGTGGCGTGCCGACCAATCCGAATATCGCCAAGTTCATCGGCTACTTCGCCGGCACCCTGCCCGCGCCCCCCAGCGTGAACCTGCTCGACCTGACCATCGCCAACGGCAACATCCCGCAATGCGCAATGCACGTCTGGCGCGACGGTGACCTGGCGCCGCTCTACAGCTATCAGCCGCCGACGCCTTGCGGCTGCTACTTCGACTTCAAGGCCACTGGCAGCACGTCCTGCACGCCCTGCACGACCAACGGCGACTGCCCGTCGGCCAGCCCCGTTTGCCGCTACGGCTTCTGCGAGGTGCAGTGATGCGCAATCAACGCTACGCAAGGACGCACAATATCATGAAGTTGCTGCCTATTTTCGCCATTTCCTCGCTGTTCCTGCTGTCGGCCTGCGGCTCGACGGCCGACGGTACAAAAACCATCAAGATCGAAGATGACGCGACCGTGGGCGATGATCTCGGCGCGTCGGACATCGGCGCGGATGCGACATCCACCCAGGACGGCAAGTCGAATGACGTCAGCACGTTGGACGTGAAATCCTGGCCCGATGGCCTGGCGCCGGACGGCTTTGACGTGAACCTCGGCGAGTTGGCATTGGAAGATGCCGTCCTGGATGACGCCACCGATCAGGGCGGCGACGACACCGGCGGCAGTTCGCTGGACGTGAAGTCGTGGCCAGACGGCATTGCCCCGGACGCCGGACCAGATGCCATCGTCGTGGATGTCGTCGTGGACGTCATTGGCATTGACGTGTCTGCAGTGGACACGTCGATCGACAGCAGCGGCTTGGACGTGAAGAGCCTGCCTGACACTTTTGGAACGGACGCCGGTCCGGACATCAAAGTCGACATTGGCACTTCCGACACCGGCCCGGACACGAGCGTCGCGGACGTGCCGGTGAATTGCGCCGGTGCGGGTGGCTGCTACGCCTGCCCGCCGACGAGCACGCTGCAGTTCTTGAACCAGTGCAATACGCTGAGTTCCGCGCCGTTTGACAACAAGGCCCGCCTGCCGCTGCTCAAAGCGGACGGCACGTTGCCTCCCTTGCCGTAACGGAATCATAGCTGATGCGCCGAGCTTTTCTCCGATTCACAGTGTTGCTTGCGGCCCTTCCCGGTCGCATAGCGCACGCCGACGACGTTGCCCACGCGATCCGCATCCAAATTCCTCAATTCTATCAAGCCATCACAGTCCTCCGCATCCACTGATCCGGTGTTTGCAGCACAGCGTGGACACGTGCGGCAGCGTCGAGCGCGTTTCGCGCCAGCCGTTGCGTCCAGGTC
>CAIYBN010000143.1 GCA_903924465.1 uncultured Myxococcales bacterium
CGTTGTGACCGCGCCCGTTGTGACCGCACCCGTTGTGACCGCACCCGTTGTGACCGCGCCCGTTGTGACCGCACCCGTTGTGACCGCACCCGTTGTGACCGCGCCCGTTGTGACCGCACCCGTTGTGACCGCACCCGTTGTGACCGCGCCCGTTGTGACCGCACCCGGTTTGGAATCAGCGACAACATCCAATTCAACACCGGGTTCGCCGCACGGCGGGAAATGCGGTCGTGCATCGCGGTTCCCACCCGGCCCGACCGCGGGCGCAATGAATTGCGCCCCTACGAGGATGATGCCATGAACGTGGTTCGGCATCACCACGGACCCATCGACGGCCACGCCCGGATGGAACGACGGAATCTGGTTCCACATCGCCTGCGCAATCCGCCCGGCAGCGTTCAGCCGCATCGTGCCGTCCACAACCTCACCGAAGACACACACCCGGTCGTGCGCGCAGATGGTGACGAAATACGCCCCGTCGCCCGCATAGTCGAAACCAGGCAATCGCACCGAACGGCGGCGCGGCCTGTCGCGGTCAAACGGTTGGGACATCACGTCGCCTCGCATGTGCGTCGCCATTCCTCGTAGGGGCGCGATTCATCGCGCCCGGTTCGGCAGGACCGCGTGTGCAATGTCCAGGCACCACGCTACCGCACGCACCGCACGCGATAGGTATTGGATGTGCCGATAGTGCTGCCATTGCCATCGTAGACGAAAGAGACGTACCAAGCGTTGCCGCCCGAAACCCAAGAAGTTGCGCTCCAGAAGTACGTGGCTGGCGTGCTCGGAAAGGACGACAAATTGATCGCTGGGGCGTACGCAGTGCGGTCAACAATGCTGAACAGTTCCCGTTCTGTCGGCACTCGCCAACCACTGCTGTAACCGCCATACGACAGCCCGTTGCAGTACGCCTGGGCACTGCCGCTTGCTGCGCTGGCCGACCAGGTGTAGCCGCTGCCGGAAAGGCTCTGTTGCCAGTTGAGACCCGTGGCATTGTCAAGGACGGTGGCGTTGGGCCAGATGCCGCTGACCGCGAAATGCGTGACGGGTGGTGGCAAGGCGGCGTTGGCGCGCACGCAGCGCACCGACTGGGCCGTGGACGCTGCACCGTAGAAGAAGCTGCTACCAGAGACCAGATTCACGTACCAACTGTAGGTCGCTCCACCGGAATAGACGACCGAAGTCCAGTACGGCGCACTCGTCGCCCCTGGGAACGCCGTGGCATTGATCTCCGGAGAACCCAGCGTGTAATCCACCAAACTCTCGCCCTCCGCCACGGTCGGCAACCGCCAATCGTCGTGTCCCGCCAGCGTCAGCCCATCGCAATACGTCCCCGCATCCGCCCAGGTGTACGTCCCGCTGGTCGCCTGCTGCCACATCAACTTGGTCTGGCTGTCGCTGACCGTGCCGTCGCCATTGACGGTGTAGGTGTTGGGCGAATCGGGGCGGTTGCCCCAGACCGGGTAGTCGTACGCGCAGACGTTCCTGGCCACGCCGCCGATGGTGGTCGACGTGACCGTGCCGCCGCACGTGCAGGTGGTGCCGTCGCCAAAGAAGCCGGGGTTGCAGACGCAGCCGGTGGAGGCGCCGCAGGTGGCGTTGGCGTCGCAGGTGTTGGGCGAGCAGAGGTCGAAGGGGCGAGAGCAGCGGAGGCCGAGATAGAAGCCGGAGGCGTCAGGGGCGGCGTTATTGGGGCGAACCCCGACTCGAAGGAAGACAGCGACGGCATCGAAAGCGCCACCACGAAAGACCCGGTAGACGGCGCTGACAGGACCCGCTGGGTCCGCCTGATCACCAGGAGAATAGCTGACATACCAGTCTCGCACCCACTCCCAGACACTGCCCGCCATGTCGTGCAGCCCATACGGGCTATCGCCCATCGTCTTGGATCCTACGGCCAACGTCGCATTCGTCCCGCAGCCGGATGTGCCATTGGTCATCACCGCGTAGCTGCACGTCGCCGCTGCCTCGCCCCACGGATACGTCCGCATCGCCGCGGCACAAGTCGGATCGCCCGCCGTGCTGCCGTTCTTCTCGCAACTCCCGCGCGCGGCCATTTCCCACTGCGCTTCCGTCGGCAGATCGAAGCCCGCGCCACGCCACTTGCAGTACTGCTGCGATTGCGCCCAGCTCACGAAATTCACCGGGTTGTTCGTCAAACCCGGGTACGTCGCATACGTCGCTGGCTGCACCGAACTCGGCGCCGTGCACACGCCCGCAGCCACGCAGGCCTTGTACTGCCCGACCGTCGTCTCGGTCAGGTCCATGTAGTAAGCCGACAGCGTCACTTTGTGCTGCGGGCTCTCGTCGCTGGCGCAGTTGCTGTCCTTGACGCTGTTGCAGCCCATCCAGAACGTCCCAGCCGGAATCAGCCCCATGCCCGCGGGCGTGATCTGGCAACTCCCCACGCCGTCGCACGCGCCGCCGGTACACGCGATGCCTGCGCCTGCGTTCGGGTGCGCGCATGCCCCACTCGTGCAGCTGTCCGTCGTACACGCATTCCCGTCCTCACACAGCGTCCCGTTGTCCGTGGCCCCATCGCAGTCATCATCCTGGCCGTTGCACGTCTCGGCGCTCGCCGCCACGTTCTGCGTGCACACGAGGGCGCCACTGACGCAATTGCTCATTCCCGCCGCGCAGACGCCAGACGCGCCAGTCACGCACGCCAGACCGCCGCCCGGATTGCCCTCGTCCGTGCTGCCGTCACAGTCATCGTCCGCGCCGTTGCAGGTTTCCACGCCCGGCATGACCTGGCCGGCACAAAAGCCCCAGACGCCGCTCAAGCAGATCTGCGTGCCCGCCTTGCAGATGCCCACGCCCGCGGTGCCTGCTGGGCCGGAGTAGCAGCTCTGCGGCGGTGCGATACCGACTTGCCCGTCGCAATTGCTGTCCACGCCGCTGCCGCAGACTTCCGGTGCGCCGGGGTGGACGCTGGCCTTGGTGTCATCGCAGTCGTCGCCGAGCATCGCCAGCGTGGCGGTCGACTTGCAGGTCGTGACTTGAACCGGCGCTTTCACCATCGCCGCGTCGCAATAGTCGTCGTTGTCGTCGTCGCAGCCCTCGTCGGTGCCGCCGCCGCAGTTGTTGTCGACGTTGTCGCAGATTTCCTGGGCGTTGGGATGAATGGCAGCCTTGGTGTCGTCGCAATCGCCGCTCGCAGCCACATAGCCGGTCGGCTTGGCGCACGCGGCCTTGCTGACGCTGGAGGTGCCGTACCCGTCGCTGTCCGCGTCCTGGTAATAGGTCGTCAACGCCAAGCCTTCGTCGATCAAGCCATTGCAGTTGTCATCCAGGCTGTTGCAAATCTCCGTTGCGGCGGGATGCATGGCCGGGTTCGTGTCATTGCAATCGCCGTTGTTGTCCACGTAGCCGGCGGGCGCCGAGCATCCGGTCTTGGTCACGCCGTCCTTGCCATAGCCGTCGCCGTCCGCGTCCTGATAGTACGTGTTCAGGACCCCCTCATCGGTCGCGCCGTCGCAGTTGTCGTCGATACCGTTGCACTTCTCGCTGCTCGCCATGCCGTCCGTGGAGCACACGATGAAGTCATGGTTCGCCGTGCAGACGAAACTGCCGCCCGCGCAGGCGCCCCAGCCGCAGGCGACGCCGAGCGTGAAGCCTTCATCGGTCTTGCCGTTGCAGTTGTTGTCCAAGCCGTCGCAGATCTCCATCGCGCCGGGGTGCTGGCTGGCGCCGGATGGAATCGTGTCGTTGCAGTCGGTGTTGTCGCCGACGTAGCCCGGTGGCGCTTGGCAGATCGTCAGCGCGTTGTTGGGATTGCCGTAGCCATCGCCGTCGCCGTCGAAATAGTAGGTCTTGCCGCCGGATTCGTCCGTCACGCCGTTGCAGTCGTCGTCGATGCCGTTGCAGATCTCCAGCGCGCCGGGGTGGACAAGCGAATTCGCGTCGTTGCAATCGTTCTCGTTGGTCACGTAGCCGCTCGGCACCGTGCAGCCGAACAAGGTGAGCGCCGAACCGCCGTAGCCATCGCCGTCGCCGTCCACGAAATACATGATCTGCACGTTCTCGTCGGTCAGGCCGTCGCAGTCGTCGTCCAGGCCGTTGCAGACTTCCTCGCCCGGCGTGTGCACGCAGCCCGTCGCGCTGTTGCAGGTGTCCGCGGTGCAGGCGAGGCCGTCGTCGCACGGAACGGTGGTGTAGGTGCAGCCGGCTGGTGGGTCGCAGGCATCGTTGGTGCACGCGTTGTTGTCTGCGCAATTCGTCGGAGCACCGGCGCCGCACGCGCCGCCCACGCACGCGTCGCCCGTCGTGCACGCGTTGCCATCGTCGCACGCCTCGCTGTTGGCCGCCGTCGCACAGCCGCCGAGCGCCACGCAGCTGTCCGTCGTGCAGAGATTGCCGTCGTTGCAGACCTTGGCGCTGCCCGCCGTGCAGCTTCCCGCCTGGCAGCTGTCGCCCTCGGTGCAATCGTTGCCGTCCGAGCACGTGCCGGCCTGCGGGAGATGCGTGCAGCCACTGCTCGGGTCGCAGCCGTCCAGCGTGCATGGATTGCTGTCTTCGCACGCGAGGGTCAGGCAAGGATTCGCGACGTCAAGTGCATCGCCGTCGTCGACGTCGACCGTACCGTCGCTGCCGTCCGTCGCCGCATCGCTACTGTCCGTCGTGGCATCGCCGTCGCCCGTACCTGCACCATCGGCGTCCGTAACCGCGTCACTTCCGTCCGTAGAAGTGTCCCCGGCGTCCGTAGAAGTCTCAAAGGCGTCCGTAGAATTGTCCCCGGCGTCCATAGAAGTATCAAAGCCGTCCGTAGAAGCGTCCCCGGCGTCCGTAGAAGTATCAAAGCCGTCCGTGGAAGCGTCCCCGGTGTCCGTAGAAGTATCAAAGGCGTCCGTAGAAGCGTCCCCGGCGTCCGTGGAAGCATCGCCGGCGTCCGTGACTGCGTCGCTGCCGTCCGGACCTGCGTCGACGGCGTCGTCACCGGCCACTTCCGGGTACGTCAACACGTCCGGGCTGCTGTAGACGAACTGCGCCGGGTCGGGCAGCGTCATGCCGCAGGCGGCGAGCAACAGCAGCGCGGCAAAGAGGGCGGCCGATGGGCCAATCGAAGCGCGTTGCCGCATGCTACACACTCCGACCGAAGTTCGAGATCAAGCCTTCTTCATCCGCGGCGTGCCACCGGAGGTGCACGCTCGCGGATCCAGTCCGAAATGCAACAGGTCTGACCGGCAGAGTTTGGTATTGGACATCGGTCGGCATGTTTAGACCTCAAAACCGCACGAGCAGTTGCAGGCTGGACGGCGTCGGCGCCACCGTGACGTGCGCATCGCCGGGATACGCGCGCCAGAGGAGCCACGCGCCGGTCGCGGTCGCCGCCAGACCCACGCCGCCGAGAATCTCACCAGCCAAGCGGCGATTGGCATCGGACGCCACACGCGCCTGCGCCTCGGAATAGCTGATGCCGTCAATCATCCCCGCCGCGTTCGGCGTCAGCTGCTTTTGCAGGTTGCCCTGATCGACTTGCGCCCACACCGCCAGCCCCAGACCGGACAGTGCCACAGCCGCGCCCACGACCGTCGTCGTCCACGCGATCGCCCGCGCGCTGCCGTGATCCGGCGGGGAAGCCGATGACGGACTCGTCAGGATCGCCGCCGGAAGCGGATCGGGCGCGACGTGCGCCACCGGCTGTTGCACCACCACCGGACTGACCGCCGCCACCGGCTTCACGGGCTCCACCGGCTTGACCGCCGCCTTGTTGTCCAGCACCGCGAAACGCGCCTTGGCCTCCTCGCGATCGTGGACATCCGCCGGCGCATCGCGCAGGTAGCGCTCCAGCAGCGCCTTCGCCTCCGCTTTCTGCCCCGCCTGTTCGCGCACCATCGACTCGCGGTAGAGGAAATCCCAGCGCTGCGGCGCCATCTCAAACGCCGAGTGGAACAGCTGCGCCGCCAGCAGCGGATTGTCCATGCGCACCGCGCGCTCGGCGTCCGACGCCTTGATGTCCGCCTTGGCCGAGCGCACTTCCACCAGGTACTTGTTGGCATTGACCAGCCGCGTGCCCTTGCCGCCTTTCTTGATGTACTCCTGGTAGTGCAGTTGCGCCGCGTCCAGCTTGTTCGCCACGTGCTCCGCCCGCGCCGCGCCGTAGACGTAGTCGAGCGTTGCCGCGTCACTGGCATAAGCTTGCATGTAGAGCTGCGCCGCACGCTGGTGGTCGCCCTGCTCAAACGCAGCGGCAGCTTGACGCGCCATGTTCTCGGCGGCTTTGACCGGATCCAGAGCCCAGGCCGGGACCACGGTCAGCAGCGCCGCGGCGAGCGCACCGCGCAAGATGGCGCGACGCCAACAGGCTGAACGCAAGGACGGACGTACCATGGTGTCCTCGGCAGGTCGCGACCCAAGAATGCGACGCTTGAAAGCGAGGCGGAGTGTCGCAGACGGAGAGGGCGCACGTCAAACCGCGGGCAGATTGGGCAGTTCAGCTTGATTCCGGCTGGTTGGCACGCGGTTTCGGGACGCGTACGGGCGGCCGTGCGCGGGCCGGCGACCGGAAGGTCGCAAAGCGCGCCCTGAGCTGGCCGAAGCGCGGCGCCGTGTGTCCCAACAAACGCAGGTGCGGACGGAAGCGTCACGAAACCTGATCAAACAAGCCCAACATCGCAAAATCTGTCGGAAGCGGCGGGACACCGTCCACGGCCAGTCACCACAGCCAGAAACCGTCAAGCCGTCACAGGACGCCCTGCATCGTCTCGGCGAGAATCGAGTCAACGACCGCCTTCAAGTCGCCGCCAGTGCGCTCAAACACCTCCAGCTGGCGATCCGCCGACGTGCCGTGCTTGACGATGTTCAGAATGTGTTCCACTTCCGCGCGCGAGCCGAGCTCGTCCAGCACTTCATCGACGAATTCAATCAGCTGCTCGGCCAAGTCCACGAATGGAATCTCTTTCTTCTTGCCCCAGTCGATCAGCTTGCCCTTGACGCCATAACGCGCCGCACGCCATTTGTTCTCCTCGAGCATGCCAACCCGGTACGGATTGAACGAGAGGTTTGCCTTGCGCAGGCGAATCATCTTGGCGCAAATCGCCTGGACCAGCGCGGCGATGGAGACGACGTCGTCGACCAGCGTTGGCAAGTCGCAAATGCGGAATTCCAGCGTCGAATAGGTCGGATGTGGACGCAGGTCCCACCACACGCGGCGGCCGTTGTCGATGCAGCCGGTTTCCACGAGCGTGTTGATGAAATTCTCAAACTCGACGTAGGAATGGAACCGCTCGGGGATGCCGGTGCGCGGCAGGCGCTTGAAGACCAACGTGCGCGCGGACGCCATGCCGGTCTTGCGGCCGTTGAAGAACGGCGAGCTCGTCGAGAGCGCGAGCAGGTGCGGCAGGAAGTAGCGCGCCTGGTTGTAGACGTCGATCGCCAGATCCTTGTCCGTGATGCCCACGTGCACGTGCAGGCCGAAAATCAGGTTGCCGCGCGCCGCGTCCTGCATCTCTTCGACGCTTTGGATGTAGCGCTCTTTGTCGCTGATATCCTGATGTTCCCACAGGGAAAACGGGTGTGTCGATGCGGCAGCGATCTTCACGCCAACGCGTTCGGCAATCAGCGCGGCCTGGCGGCGATTCTTGACCACGTCGCGGCGAACTGCTTGAACGTCCTCGCAAATACCGGTCGCCACTTCCACGACCGACTGGTGCAACTCCGGCTGCAGCGTGATGTCGTCCAGGTGCGTCTGCGACTCGATCATCTCCGAGATGACGTTCTTCAGCTCCCGCGTTTCCGGGTCAATGATCTGGAATTCTTCTTCTACGCCCAAGGTCAAATCGCGCGACATCGTACCTCCGCTCACTCACGCCCCGGCTTGGGCGGCGTGGAGCGTAACTGGGATTATCGGTCGGTCAAGGTGCAGATTTTGCCAAGATTCGCGAACAAGTCCCCCGCGACCAGCGATTCTGGATGCAGTTCAAGGAGCTAGCGGAAAATGCGCCAGAAGCGATGGGCGCGGGCTAGCGACGGCGCTTCTTGCCCTTGGCCGGTCCGCCAAGTTTGCCCTGGGCCCGCTGGGTTTCACGAAACGACGGGCTCAGATCTTCCAGCATCTGCTCCGGCGTCGGCAGCTCCGAAGGAATCTTCATGCCGATGTATTTCTCCACCGGCGCGAGCTTCTCCACGAGTCCTTCGTCGGCCAAGGTGACCGCTTTGCCCTTGTTGCCCGCGCGACCAGTCCGGCCGATGCGGTGCACATAGTCCTCGGCGTCGAGCGGAATGTCGTAGTTGACGACCAAATCGACATCGTCCACATGCAGCCCGCGCGCCGCGACATCCGTCGCCACCAGCACTTCCACTTTGCCCTCGCGGAATTCCTCCACCAGGCGCAAACGCTTCTTCTGCGGAATGTCGCCGGACATGTACGCCGACTGCCAGCCGTTGTGGAACAGCTTGAATTCCAGCCATTCTCCGGCGCGCTTCGTGTTCACAAACACCAGCGCCCGTTTCGGCTTCTGGTCCTCCAGCAGCCACAGCAGCAGCGGCAGCTTGTCGCGCTCCAGCACGTGGTACAGCAATTGCTCGATGGTCTTGGACGTAATTTGCTCAGGCTCAATCCGTACTTCCACGACTTCATGCATGTACCGCGCGGCCAGCCGCATCACGTCGTAGCTGAGCGTCGCGGAGAACAGCAGCGTCTGCCGTTCGCGGGCGCAGTGACTCAAAATGAACTGGATGTCCGCGACAAAGCCCATGTCAAACATGCGATCCGCTTCGTCGATGACCACGACCTGCACATGGCGCAGATCCAGCATCTTGCGACGCATGTAGTCCATCATCCGGCCCGGCGTACCGACGACGATGTCGACCTGGCCTTCCAGTACTTTCGCCTGCTTTTCCCAATCCATGCCGCCAAAAACCGCGACGGTGTTGAAATCGCAGTAGCGGCCCAGGTCTTCCGCATCGCTGGCGATCTGAATCGCCAATTCGCGGGTCGGCGCAATCACCACGGCGCGCGGTGCGGTGTCGTGATCGCGATCGGTCTCCAGCAGTTCCTTGAAGATCGTCAGCAGGAACGCCGCGGTCTTGCCGGTACCCGTCTGGGCCTGCCCCGCCACGTCGTGGCCTTGCAGCGCGTGCGGCAGCGCCTTGGCCTGAACCGGCGTGCAGTAGATGAAGCCCATGTCCGCCAAACCACGCTGCAATTCTTCGGGCAGCGGCATGTCGGCAAAGAGGACGTCGGTCTGCGGCACGTAGCGCGCGTTGAGGGTCACGACCGGCTTGGCGTCCAGTTCTTCAGGCGTTTGCGGGTCAATCGGGGCTTGGTACTCGGTCATGTCGTTCAGTTCCGTAATGTGCGACGTTGCGTCATGCTGGACACCGTGACGTCGAACGGTGGGCGGGGAAAGTCTCTGGCGTCCCCGGCGCGATTCGAACGCGCGGCCTTTCGCTTAGGAGGCGAACGCTCTATCCTACTGAGCTACGGGGACGCGGCTCGGTCCGGATGCGGAAACCGGGAGTCTCGCGGTCCGAACGCGCGCAAGGTAACAGGCTATCCCTACTCGTACAAGTCGCGATGATGCCGTCCAATCCTCCACAGCCCCACGAATGGACGACGGCGCGGCTTGCCGAAGAGATTCTGCGCCACAATCGCCTCTATTTTGCCGAGGCCGCTCCGGAAATTTCCGACGCCGATTTTGACGGGCTCGTTGCGGAACTGCGCAAGCGCGAACCGAATCATCCCGTGCTGCGGCAAGTCGGCGCGCCGTCGATCTCGGGCGAAAGCGACAAGGTCACCCACAAACGGCCGATGCTGTCGCTCGAAAAATGCAACACGCAGGACGAGTTCAACGCCTGGCTTCGCGGCGTTTGCGCGACATTGACCGGCAAGGCGAACAACCTGAAATCGCTGGCTCAGGAGGAAGTGGACGCTTGGGCGGCTGCATCACCGCTGGCCTGGCTGGTGCTGACGCCGAAGATCGACGGTTTGGCGTGCGCAATCCACTACGACGCCGACGGCAAGTTGAAGTTGGCAGCGACGCGGGGCGACGGCGAAGTCGGTGAAAATGTGACGCATTCGCTGCGCAGGGTCGGCGGCGTGCCGACGGAACTGCGGGACGGCCTGTTCTGGCCGCACGGCGAGCTGGAGGTGCGCGGTGAAGTCTACCTGCCGTTGTCCGCGTTCCAAAACGTTGCGGATCAGTTCGCAAATCCCCGCAATCTCGCCGCTGGCGTGTTGAAAGCGAAGGACAATCCGGCGATCGCGCCCGACCAACTGCGCTTCTTCGCCTATGATGTCCTCGGACCGAATTTGCCGAGTGAATCCGAAAAGCTGAAGTTCGTTTCGCGTCTGGGCTTCACCCCCGCGCCCCACGTTCGGATCCGACCGACGCAAGCGCACGCGACGTTTCAGCAATGGGTCGATCGCCGAGCGAACGAGGATTTCGAGGCGGATGGCGTCGTCCTGAAGCTCGACGATGCGACGCTGGCGCAGCGGCTGGGTCTCACCGCACATCATCCCCGCAACGCGATTGCCTGGAAATTCAGTGCGGAAAGTGGCCTGACGACACTGACGGATGTCGAGTGGTCCGTGGCGCGTACTGGGACGATCACGCCCGTTGCGATTGTCGAACCGGTGCAGTTGTCCGGCGCGGCGGTGACGCGGGCTACGCTTCACAACCTGAGCAATCTGAGGCGTTTGGCGTTGAAGATCGGCGACTGCGTCGAGTTGGTCCGACGCGGCGGCGTCATTCCGCACGTGGAGAATACGCGGGGTGGCGGATTTGCGCTGGTCGAGCCGCCGACGGAATGTCCCAGTTGCGGGCAGCCAACGCGAATCGACGAGACCTTGAACAAAGCTACTGGAAAAACGACGGAATTGCTGGTTTGCACCGCTCCGGACCAGTGCATTGTGGCCCGACGTCGTCAGGTGGTGCACTTCTGCGCGACGCTGGAGTTGGATGGCTTTGGCGAGAAGGTCATTGACACCTTGCTGGGCGCCGGGCTGCTCACGGACACGGCGGACCTGTACACGTTGCAAGTCGGCGACCTGCAGGAACTGCCGCGGATGGGCAAGATTCTGGCGCAAAAGCTGGTGAGCGAAGCGGCGCGCGCGCGTGTCGTGGATCTGACGCTGTTCCTGCGGGCGCTGGGCATCGAGACGCTCGGCAAGCACGCGGCGACGCTGCTGGCTAATCGCTGGACTCTGGAGGAGTTGCGCGGCAAACGTGCGGAGGAAATCGCGGAACTTCATTCGCTCGGCGATGTGTCCGCGCAACAAATCGTCGCTGGGTTGGCCAAGTTGGCGCCGCTCATCGACCGCCTGCTGACGCACGTCCGTTTGGAGCGGCACACGGCGCACGTCGGGGAAGGACCGCTGGTCGGGCAGATTGTGGTGTTCACTGGGACGCTGACGCGGATGAAGCGGTCGGATGCGCAGGCGCGCGTGGTGAAGCTGGGCGGGCTGGCGGGCGATACGGTGACGGCGGAGACGACGACGCTGGTCGTTGGTTCGGATGAGATGGCGGCAACCACGCCGTCGTCCAAGCTCAAGAAGGCGAGGAAGCTCCAGCAAGCGGGCGGGACGATTGAAATCCTCGGCGAAGACGCGTTCTGGACGCGACTGGAGACAACGTGACGCGCGCCCTTCTCGCCGCATGTGCCGTTGTCCTGTTTGCGGGCACCCCGTCCGCCTTCGCCACCCAAGGCGAACAGGAAATCTCGCTTGGCGCCGCCGGTGGCGCGGCGCTTGCTGGTCCCTGGGCCGGCGTCGATGCGCGTTGGCTCTACGACCTGACGGACTTTTGGGCCATCGGTGCTGGCTTTCACGACCGCTTCCTGTGGTCAGCGTTGCCGGCTGGCCGCCAGGCTGCGACGTTCGAAGCCCGCTTTGTCGTCGACGCGCTGCAGTGGATCCCGTCCATCGGCGGCGGCATCGGCGGCGCCATCGGCCACAATCTCGCGCCGACTTTTGTGCCCTGGGCGCACCTCGACGTCGGCGCCGACTATCGACCGACGCGCAAGTGGGGTATCGGCGTGCGCCTCGGCGCGGAGGGACAAATCGACGGCGGCACTTTCTACAGCTGGGTCGGCGGCGTGTACTGGAATTGGTACGGCGGCAGCGGCATCGGCTTGGACCTGTAGACATGCCTGTCCCGTTCGGAGATCAAATCCGCGCACGTGGTGGGCACCTTGAGGCGACTGGCCAGACCAAGATTCACCATCGATTCTTCCGCGGACGCCGATTTCGGATGCGATTCAAGGCGCAAGGAGGCGCCGGCCCGAAGGCGACCTCGACGGTCGATGAGGGCCGGCGCCGACGCCGCAACGCAGAAGCGCGCCGAAAGCGGTGGATCGCGGCAGACCACCACGCTTGACGCCGCCACCGGTTTCACCGCATACACAGACACGACCGCTGTGACTTGCGGATAGACCGATGACCAAACGCGACCGACAAACCGCCCGGCTGTTCCTGATTCTCGCGGTCGTCGCGGCGATGGCGTGTCTGGCGCACGAGCCGAGGCGTGGGCTGCTGCGACAGGTATTCGCCAACAAGACCTTCTCCGGTCAGGCGAGCCCCTGGACACTGGACCGCGTGGTGTATTTTGGCAATCCGCCGTCCATCGTTCCCGACTGGTTGCACGAAAACAGCAGCGTCCGGTGGCGTGGTTATCTCAACGTGCCACGGACGGGCAGCTACCTGCTGCGCGCAACCAGCGATGACGGCACGCAACTTTTTCTCGATAGCAAGCTGCTGCTGGACAACGCCGGTGATCACCGGCCAACCGGTGTGGAAGCCGAAATTCCGCTGACTGAAGGCCAGCATCCGCTGCGCATCGATTACACTCAGGGTGGCGGTGGCGCGCAATTCAAGCTGGAATGGCGCCTTCCGTCGGGCTACAACACCCTGGCTGTGGTGCCGGTTTCTCAATTGCTGCCGCAAGTCTCGCCGTCGATGCGGCTGTGGGATTGGGCGCTGCGGCAAGCGCCATTTTGGCTGCTGCTGGCGGCGCTGCTGGCGTGGCAGCGAGCGGCGCTGGCGTATTTCCTCCAGCAATTTCGAAGCGATCCAGACGTTCGAACGGTGGCACTGGCGGGCGCCTTCGTCACACTGCTCGGACTATCCGTGCGCTTGTGGGATCTCAACGGCGCTGGGGAAACGTGCGACGAATGGGCGTACACAGGCGCGGGTCGCATCTATGCCGACAATCTCGTTGCAGGCATTTTCGACGCCGAGCAATGGCAAGCCAATCGCGAACATCCAGCTGTCGGCAAGCTGTTGTACGCCGGGTGGCAATTCGCGTTCGGCGCGTCGATCGGCACCTTTCGCTGCCTGGCGGCAGTCCTCAATGCCGCCACGATTCTCTTCACGTTCCTTGCCGGCTGGCGTTTGGGCAATGTCGTCACCGGACTGGCCGCTGGGCTGTTCTTGGCACTTCTGCCGCCGTTTATTGCCCACGGCAAGGTCGCCGGGTTGGATGCGCCGGCGGCGTTTTTCTTTACACTCAGTCTCTACTTGTTGCTGGAAGGGCTACGGTCGTCCGCCCATCGTCCGCGGATTTTCGCCTGGCTGTCGCTGGTCGTCGGGCTGGCGGTCGCGACCAAGCTGACCAACGTCGTGGTCTTCGGTTTCGTGCTGGTTGCGTGGCCGCTGTTCACGTGGCGGGAGATTCGCCGGACCGGCGAAGTGCGGACGCCCGCTGGCCTGGCTTTCCTGCCTCTCATTGTTCCTACAGTTTTTGTGCTGACCTGGCCCTGGCTGTGGTCCAAGCCCGTGGCGCATCTCGTGACGACGCTGGGCCACTGGGGCGAACCGCCCGCGCAGCTGTTTCTCGGCACGATGGTGGAAAGGCTGCCGGTGACCTATTTCCTCGTGTGCTTTGCAGCGGTGACGCCCGTCGTCGCCGCAGTGGCTTTCGCCGCCGGCGTGTTCACCCTGGTCCGTCGCCGCGCGCGTTTCGAACGCTGGCAGATCTGGCTGCTGTGGGGCTGGTTGTTGTTGCCATTCGCCTGGTCCGTCGCCGGCTTTCGACAGGATGGCATCCGCTATGTTTACGCCGCGTTTCCGCCATTCGCGCTGTTTTGCGGCCTGGGCATCGATGGTCTCGCGCAAGCCTGCACGCGGACGTTCCAGCGCGCGCGTGTGCCCGTCGGCCGCCGCGTCATCGTGTCCATCCTGCTTTCCACGGTCGCCATCAGTCTGGCCGCCGCTGATGTGCGTATCCATCCGTATTACCTGGACTACTTCTCAGAAATGGCCGGCGGTACGAGCGGCGTCTACCAACGCAAGCTCTTTGAGACGGGCTGGTGGGGAGAAGGCAGCGATCGCGCGGAGGCGTGGCTCAACCAACACGCAACCAAAGGCGCCAGCTGGGGATTCCATGGATTGGTCGATCACGTCTTCATCCACTTGCGCAGCGACCTGCGTCAGGAGAAAACCGACCCAGACTATTGGATTCGCGCCGATCTCGGCCCTGGCAATGAAGGGATCACGGGCTACACGCGCGTGTGGACCCAACTCGCCGACGGCGCGCCAATTGTCGCCGTCTACCAACGCAAACCGTAACGGGCGGTGCGTGGCCGGTCATCCGTAGATCATCTCGTCCGCCGCGTTGGCCTCGGGCGCATCGGCCGCATAGTCGCGCCCTTCTCGCTCCGGACGCGGAGCACCGGCCTCGCGGTACCACTCATGCGCGACGATGTTCGCCATCACCTCGTTGGTACCTGTCCAGATCGAAGCCAGCCGGATATCGCGGTAAATACGCTCCAAAGGCAGCACGTTCGTGTAGCCAATTCCGCCCACCACCTGCATCGAATTGTGCACGACTTTTTGGCACGACTCGGTGACGAACTTCTTGGTTTCCGAGACCATGCGCCGCACGCGGTTCATGTCCACGCCGTCGTCCACGGCGCGCGAGGTCGTGTAGACAAGCGACCGGCTGGCATCCAGCAGCATCGCACCTTCCGCGACCTGAAAGCTCACGCCTTGGAAACGGTTGATCGTCTCGCCAAACGCCTTGCGCTTGGAGGTGTAGCGCGTCGCGATGTCCAGCGCTGAGCGTGCCGGGCCGATGGTCATCGCCGCGGTGCCGAGGCGTTCTGGAATCATCATCGTGTTGAACACCGGATACGCACCGTTCACCGCGCCCACGACGTTCTCCCGCGGAATCTTGACGTCGCGGAACACCAGTCGGCCGGTACCGCCGCCGCGACAGCCCATCAAGCCGTAGAGGTATTCGACTTCCACGCCAGGACCGCGGTCGACGATGAAGCACGTGATGCGCTTTTGCGGTGCCGCCGCCGGATCGGGATCGGTGCGGGCATACACGAGAAAATAGTCTGCGCCTTCCGCGCCGACGATGAATCGCTTCTGGCCGTTGAGCAAGAAGTGGTCGCCCTTGTCCTCGGCTGTCGACGTCGCGCCAAAGAAGTCCGAGCCGCCGCGCGGTTCAGTCAGACATTCCGCCGCGAAAATGTCGCCGCGCAACAGCGGTTTGACGTACTGCTCCTTCTGGGCATCGGTGCCGTGGAGCACGATGGCATCGCAGACCAGATCCGCGCCGACGCCGAAGACGCACGCCATCTCGTAGCTGAGGCTGCCGATTTCTTCGCTGATCGCGCACGAGGTGACCCAGTCCATGCCCTTGCCGCCCCATTTCACCGGGTGCCGCACGCCCAACAAGTTGCGCCGGCCGGCTTCGCGCAACCATTCGCGCGGAAAACGGATCTTCTCCTCGTCCATGTCCAGAATCAGCTGGCGCGGTGTCGACTTCACGAAGTCGCGCGCCGCGTCGCGCACGCTGCGCTGCTGGTCATTCATCAGGTGATCGAACATCGCGCCCTCTCTGCTCGTCCGCGAGGCGGCCACGAGACCCGATTGGTGTCGCACTTCGCCGCACAATGTTGCGCCCGGCCACGGGCACGTCCGGCGGAGTGTGGACCGGCGCCAACCACCCGTCAAGTTGGATATTATTCAGCACAATTGATAGGTTAGAACGCAAACGCGCGAATCAAGGCAGCTTCGGCATTGGCCAACCTTGGGCGCGGCCTTGGGCATCGAGCGGTTGATGACCGCTCAAGTGGCAGTTGTAGCACGCGGCACGACTCCGCGGCGTGTCGCCAGAATCCGGGGCATGACAGTAGTCGCACGAAGGCACAGCCGTGGCCTTTGCCTCGGGATCGAACTGCCCCTGGCCGTCTTCAATCCATTTGACGTGGCTGTCATGCGACGTGCTGCCCGGTGCGCCCATGCGGTGGCAGTCAAGGCAACCCGGCGTTGCGCCGTGGTTTTCCGACGCGATGTTGTGACACCCGCCGCAGCCCGGGTTGAACGCGCCAAAGCGGTAGTCCGCCAATTTCTGTGGTCGCACGCCGGCGAGCCACACGCGCGCGTGGCCGTTGTTGGCGCCTGCGAGCAACGTATCCGGCGCCAGCGCATCGGGCAGCCACGTGTGGCAGGTCGGTGCGCACGCATTCCCAGGCGCAAAAACGCGATTCGGCTCGGGATAGGCGAGGAATCCGTGCCCCATCCCGTCGGACGGCCGATTCGGGTGGCACATCTGACAATTCGCCAGCGCGATGTAGTCGTGGCGACCACGCGGCAGCCAGGGCAGGCCGTAGACCGTGCCGGGCGCCGGAAAGACCGGATCAACCCGCTCCAGTCCGCGGCCCTGGTTGGCCAGCCAATGCCCAGGCGGTTCCGCTTCGGCAGGATGCAAAGCGCCCAAATCGAAAAGCGAATGACACGTGGAGCAATCGCCGGGCGGGCTCGGCACGGGGGCAGTCGCGACCTCGGCATCCGACGCATCCAGTTGCGCCGCTTTGTCCGGACCGCACGCGGTGAACGCAAGTCCAAGGAGCAACCAGGCGAGGCGCGCGCTCATGGCATCCGTCCGTCGGTTGTGAGTTCCTGGCACACCGGCGTGCGGAACGAGAATTCCGGCACATGGCGGTAACCGAGGTTCGGACCGGGATAGCCGACGTAGTCCAAGCCCACGCCGTTGTACGCGCCGCCAAAAAACGCCGAGCGAATCGCACGATACGCCAGACGCAGCAGAGGCATCGTCTCTTGCACCGCGACGAGCACGTCCACACGCTGATCCTGGGTCAAGGCCAGAAATGGCGCGCCGTGGAGATCCTGGCTCTGCGCATCGATAATCGTCGCAAACATGTCGGCGTACTGCAGGAAAGGAAACGTCGCGTCCAGCAGGACGTTCAGCGAACAGGCTTCGACGGCACCGGGCGAACCCTCCGGATCCGTCAACGGTCCTGGCACGATCGCATCCAGCACGGCGCTCAGCGTCTTTTCCGTATCGGTCCCGGCTGGAATGCACGCACCCTGGACGGGCTTGCGCAGAAAGCCGGGCGTGACAAATTCCGCCTCGTCCGCGCGGGCCGCGACGGCGGACAGCAAGGTCGCCAGGGACCAGCCGCCCATTTTCTCAAAGAATCGCCGACGATCCATCGGAACTCCTACGCTGTGAGAAAAGCCGCGATGCGTTCCGCGTTCGCGCCAATGGTGAGCGACGGGTTGACGCCTGTGCCGCCTGGCACCGACGCGCCATCGGTGACGTACAGGTTCGTCTGGCCACGCAATGCGCCGTTCATGTCACACGGTGCCCGGCCGTCGTCGTCGCCGATGCGGCAAGTGCCGAGCGGATGGGCGTCGCCGTGCTCGAACGTGTCGCCGCCAGTCCGCAAAAGTTCCGCACCGCTCGCTTCGGCAATCGATCGCCCGACGCCGGCCACGCGGTCGATGTAGGCCTTCAGGCGATCCGTCAGCGGCAGGTCGAATTCCAACAGGCCGGCGTCGTTGACCGTCACCGTGCCTTCACCGTCCACCAGGCCAATCGCCAGCGCCGGTAGCAGATGCTGTGCATACTGGTCCCGGACGAAATGCTTGAACGCCACGCCCAGCGGCACTTTGGGCCCGTCCTGCTCCGAATACACGTCCATCGCCGCGACGAGCGCCGGCGGGCCCGCACCCGGGTGAATCGTGATGCGATGCTCCGCCCAAAACGCGTACGTGATGATGCCCGCGTTGTTACGACCCATGTACGGGTACGTCTTGGGCATCGTCGGCGGCACGCGAAACAGGAACGCTACATCGCCGTTGTTGTTCAGATTCCTGCCCACCTGCGGGTGCAAATCCGTCATCCACGCCTTGGAGCGCAGGAGCACGGCCGGCGTTTCGAGCGCACCCGCGGCCAGAATCAACTTGTCGCCATGCACCGCGCGCGCGTGACCGTGCACGTCCGCGTAGCGCACGATCCAGCCGTCGCCGTCCTTCTCGACGTGATCGACCTTGCATTCCGTGCGAAATTCCGCGCCCAGCGCCTCAGCCTGCGGGATGTAGTTGTGGCCGAGGTGTTGCTTTTTGCCAAACGGACAGCCGCACATGCAGAAGCCACATTGGCGACAGTCGTGGATCGGATACATCGTGCGATCGGCGGTCTTGCCCATCTTGTCGAGCATCATGCCGAACACGCCACCGCACCGCGGCACGTCACTCCAGGTGGCGCGCTCAACGGTCATGGTTTCTTCCACCTTGGCGTAGAACGGATCCATGACCGCACGCGTCACGCCGGCGGGCCACACGCGATAGTCGTTGCCATCCTTGTACTCAAAGACCTCCGACGGCGCCCGCAGCATCGCCGCCGCGTAGGTCAACGATCCGCCGCCAAGACCGCGGCCGTAGCGCAAAATGACGTGATAATCCTTGGATGTGTAGGTCGTGAACAGGCGGGCCTGGGCGCGGAAGCTCCAGTCCTGCGGGAAGCTCGCGGGCGTGGTGCGCGGGCCCTGTTCCAGCACGAGGACTTTGCGACCGGCCTGAGTCAAGCGCAGCGCGGGGATGCTCCCCCCAAAGCCGGAACCGACGATGACGACGTCGAAACCTTCCATGCCACACCTCCCCATTCTCGCCGCGATGCTACCACGTGCCGGAAGGGAGGCCAACCGTACCCACCTGGTTGAACCGCGCCTCAAAACGCAGCCATTGACGGTTCCACACGCTCAGTGCACAGTGCCAACGAGCACGACGGCGCGGTGGAATCGGCTCTCGAACTATCCAATGTTTCAGCGAAATCGTCTTGCGCGTGGACACCAACCGGAGCCCGGCCACCATGCAGCCCACCGAGCAAGTGCTCTTCGAATCGCCACCCGTCGGCAGAATCCGCGCGTTGACCTGGGGCGCCGCCGCGCTCATCCCGCCGGGTCTGCTGTGGAGTTCATTCATCCTGCAGCACATGACCGCGCACGAGGATTCGCCGGAGTTGGCATCGCTGACTGCGCGGATCGTCATGGCGATCTGCGTCTCAGGCTTCTGCATCGGCTTGTTCGCCGCGATGGCGCTGTACCTGACTTACTACACGACGCGATTGACGCAGCTCGCCGGGGGCCTGTTCGTCGAGGTGGAAACCCTGCGCCTTTTTGGCCGCCACGTGCGCACGTTGCCGGTCAGCCAAATCGCCAGCGCATCCTGGCACCGCGGCAAAGTGGACTATGCTTCCGGGCAGTCCGTCGATGCGCCGTGGTTTTGGGTCAAGGTCACCGGTGACAAGGGCTTCTTGCTCGACGCCCAAGGCCAATTTTTCGATGACAAAGTGCTGGACGCGCTTCTGACCGCGAACGGCGCCGCGCCCCTCAAAGGCCACGCCTGGACGTTGGTGGAAAACGCAGCGCAAGAACGAGAAGCCACCGGATACGGACCGCGGAAGTCGCGACGCCGGCACAAGTCGTGACCATCCTGTGACGTTTCGCGCGCTTTCGCGCTGTTGCCGCGAGCGCTACGATGACTCAAGCGCGATTTGGCATACCGCTGACTCGCCTGATCTGCCCCAGTTCTGGGCGAGGGCCGATGCATCCGACCGAACTACATGCCATCGTTGCCGCAGCTGCGGATGCCCTTTTGCCGCCAGGTTCTGCCGCGTCGGACGACGCATTGCCGGGTGCCGAGGAGTTGGACGTCGCGACGCGGGTCCTGGCACTGCTCGGCCACCTGCCCATCGTGCATCAACGCCTGCTGCGGGCCGGGCTGTGGCTGCTGGAACGCGTGCCGTGGCTGCGCCTGCAGCCGCGCTTTTCCCGTCTTGATCGGACGCAACGGGCGGCGTGGCTTCAAACGCTGGAGAACGTGTCGCCGCTGACCGCGCGCTGCCTCCTGCCGATCAAGATGCTCGTGATGGGTGCATATCTGGAAGCGCCGACGGTCGCGCAACTGTTGGACGTTGGCAACGGCCAAAAAGTGCCATTGGCAGAGCCGCTGCCGCCGGTCCAGCACCTGCCGGTGCAACGGCCGGAGGCGTTGCCGAGGCAGTTCCATGCCGAGTTTGATGTCGTGGTCATTGGCTCCGGCGCAGGCGCGGCGCCGCTTGCGCGGACGTTGGCAGGCGCCGGTTGGGCCGTGGCGCTTGTTGAGGAAGGCGACTCGCATACCCGGGACGAATTCACGGCGCGGCCGCTGGATCGCATGCCGCTGCTCTACCGCGACGCCGGAGCGACGGTGACGTTGGGCAACCCCGTCGTGCTCCTGCCGATTGGTCGCGCCGTTGGCGGAACAACTGTCGTGAATTCAGGCACGTGCCTGCGCACGCCCGATCGAGTTGTCGCTGGCTGGCAGGAATCCTTCGCCAGCGGACTGTCGCCCGAAGCACTCGCTGCGTACTATGGCGAAGTCGAACATACACTGGAGGTTGCACCCGCATCGTGGTCCGTGATGGGCGGCAATGCGGCGACCATTCGCCGTGGCGTCGAGGCGCTGGGATTGGCCGGACGACCGCTGCCGCGTAACGCACCGCAGTGCCACGGTGCGGGCCAATGTGCGGCCGGATGCCCGACGGACGCCAAGCGCGGCGTGCACTTGAATTACTTGCCGCAGGCGGTGCAGGCCGGAGCGACGATCTTCGCGCGCGCACGTGCCGACGTCGTGATCCGCGAAGGCGGCCGCGCCGTCGCCGTCCAAGGTCGTTTTCGCGCCACGGACGGCACGTTGGGCGGGCACTTTGAACTGCGGGCACGACGCGGCGTGGTCGTGGCTGCCGGAGCCATTGGCACGCCAGGTCTACTGCGCGCTTCCGGTGTGTCTTCGGCAGCGCTGGGGCGGCACCTGCGTATCCATCCGGCAACGGGCGTGACCGGCCGCTTTCCCCACGAGATCCGGGCCTGGCGCGGTGTGCTGCAGAGCTACCTCATCGAAACGCTCGCGGAAGACGGTGTGCTGATGGAGGCCACTTTTCCGCCGCCGAGCCTCGGCTACGCGGAAGCTGGAATGACGCTGGACGGCCATGGCCGCAAGGAACTGCTCGGCCACATCGGCCAACTGGCCACGCTGGGGCTGCTGGTCTCGGACACCTCCGAGGGGCGGCTTCTGCACATCGGCCGCGATCGGTCGCCGCTGCTGTTTTACAACTTGAATGACGCCGACCGCTACCGAACGCTGCGCGGAATGAAGCTGGCGGCGGAAATCCTGCTGGCGGCGGGCGCCACCGAGGTGGTGCCGATGCTGGAAGGCGTGGGGCCGCTGCGTTCGCGGGCCGAAGTCGCGGCGTGCTTTTCGCGCGACTGGCCGGCATCGCGTTTGCAGCTGTCTGCCTATCACCCGATGGGCACTGCGCGGATCGGCAAGCCGGGGCAAGGGGTCGTCGATGGCTGGGGCGCGGTGCACGGCGTCCAGCGTCTGGTCGTGTGCGATGCCTGCGTGTTTCCGACCTCGCTAACCGTCAATCCGCAAGTGACCATCATGGCTTTTGCCCACCGCGCGGCGGAACGCATCCTGGAGACGTGGTAATGCCCTACGACAGCTTTCTGCTCGACCCGATTCTCCTCTTCTTCACCGGCCTGTGCGCAGCCTGGCTGATCGCGCGGCGCCCCGTCCACACGCGCGCCCGGGCGTTGCGGGGCACGGTCCTGGTCACCCTCATCGTCTATTGGGGCACGTCCGTGTCGCTGTATTTCGATCTGGAATGGACGCGCTGGCTCTGGGAAATGTGCGGTGCCGCGAGCGGTCGGGACTGGATGTTGAATTCCGGGCTTTTCCACTTTGACTATCGCCACCCGGGCTGGCTGACGCATGTGCTGTCCGTGTTGATCTTCCTCACGTACCCGATCTGGCTGCTCGTCGGCATCGCCATTGGCACGCCGCGGCTGACCGACGGTCGGGAACTGGCGACGCCGCGCTGGCGCGGACAACGGATGCGCCAAGAGGTCTGGTACGGCACCGCCACAGATCCGCGAACCGGCAACGCGCTGTGGTTGCACGCCGAGACCGTCGCGCCGCGCGAGGCCGCGCCCTACGCCCACGGCTGGGCAGCTTTCTTTCCCGCGCAGGGCGAGCCGGTCTGGTCGCGCTTCGGGCCTCAACCGGTTGGCCAGCAAACCGCGCTGCCCTTCTGGTTTGCCACCGACGCCGTGACGTTCGGCCCCGAGGGCTGCGCAGGCCAAACGCCGCGGATCACCTGGAAGCTGGATCAGAAGCTGCGCTCGGCGCCGCTGTGGCCTTTTCCACGCTGGCTGTGGGAAATGGAGTTGCTGCCCGGCGCGCAAGCCGTGCTCGATCCGCACGCGCAGTGGTCGGGATCGCTCTCGATCGATGGCGAGTCGGTGGCATTTGCCGGCCCCGCGGCGCTTTCGCGCATCTACGGGCATGGCAGCGCGCTGCGCTGGGCGTGGCTGCACGCGGACCTGGGCGACGGAGACGTGCTGGAAATCGTGTCAGCCGTGTCGCTGCGGGCCGGACTGAACCGTTTGAAGCCCGCGGCTTTTGTGCGGCTGCGCCACGCCGGTCACGACTGGCCGCGTTGGCCGTTGCTCGCCGCTTTGACGGCCTTTCGCTGCGAACCGGCTTTGCCGCGTTGGACCTTGGACGGCGTCGTCGGCAATCGGCGTCTGCGTGTCGAGGTGACTTTGCCGCCCGAGCGTTGTGTGGAAATTGGCTATCGCGACCCGGATGGCCGCGCTGCCACGTGCACCAACAGCGAACGGGCCGATGCCATCATCGTGCTGGAGGAGCGCCAGAACAGTTTGTGGACGTTGAAGAAACGGTGGGACTTGCCGGCAATGGCCCACGCCGAAGTGGGGACGCGACCGTAAGCGAGTAGTCAAGTGAAAGTTCTCTTTTGCTCGCCAAATTCACAGAATTTCAGCTATCATGTGATCCGGCGACTACGGGCGGCACGCGCATGGCAACCAAAGTGGAAGGCGGACGTTTGCAGCGAATGGCGCGGCTGGCTGGGCTTGCGGCACGGACTGGGCGCGATCTGGCGACCGCCCGCGCGAAGCAAGTGCTGACGAACAGCGACGCGCTCGGCGTCGGTGAGGCGCTGCGACCGACCGCGGAACGGATGGTCGAAGTGCTGGGCAGCATGAAAGGCGCGGCGACGAAGGTCGGGCAGTTCATCAGCCTGGTCGATCAGGAAGTGTTTCCGCCCGAGGCGCGGCAGGCGCTGCAACGGCTGTTGAATCAAGCGCCGCAGCGGCTGAGTCCAGCCGAGACCCGGCAAGTCATCATCGACGAACTCGGCGCAACGCCTGAGGAATTGTTCGCACAGTTTGACCCGGAGCCGTTTGCCGCGGCGTCGATGGGGCAGGTGCACGGCGCGACGCTGCACGATGGCCGCGACGTCGTGGTCAAGGTGCAATTTCCGGGCGTGGACAAGGCCATCGAGGCGGATCTGCGCAACGCAGGCGCCATGACGGCGGCGCTGTCGCTGGCGGGCGGAATGTTCGACGCGCGCCGGTACTACGACGAGATTGCGACGACGCTTCGGCGTGAACTGGATTATCGCGAAGAGGCCAAGCAACTGGCGGAGTTTCGTCGTGTCGCGGCCCCGTGGCCGGAGATCGCACTGCCGGAGCATGTCCCCGAGCATTCCTCCTCGCGGGTCATCACGATGACGCGCCTGCGCGGACCGACGCTGCTGGAGTTTGCCAACGACCCAAACGTTGACGCGGAGAGCCGTTTCCGCATTGCCGGGCAACTGGTCATTTCCTCCTGGGGGCCGTTCCTGTCGACTGGGCTGATCCACGCGGATCCGCATCCGGGCAACTACATCGTCTGCGCGGACGGCCGTTTGGGTGTGCTGGACTTTGGCGCGACGCGGCAGATGGACCCGAGCTTTGTGCAGACGTACTGGAAAGTGCTCGACGCCGCGATGGCGGACGCGAAACTGCCCCTGATGCGGGTGCTGACTGACGCCGGCTTTGAGCTCGGTGGCGACCCGGTCCAAACCGAGCAGTGGCTCCAGGCGCTGTCCGCGATCGTCGAGCAACCGGTGCGCAAGCCGTACTACGATTTTGGCGCGTGCCACATTGCCGTCGACGTGCGCAAACTGAGCCAGCGCTACCCGGCCGTCGCGCTCCAATCCCGGCCACCGGAGAACAGCCTGATGTTCTACCGTTCGCTGCTCGGCATCGCCGGCGACTTGCGCCTGCTCCGCGCGGCAGGCAATTTTCGCCAAATGACCGCGGAAATCATGGAGCGGTCGCGCGCTCAGGGCTTCTTGACCGGATCCATCGCGTCCGTCGCGTAGCCGGTGAGCTCCGTATAGCCGACGCCAGTCAAGCTATCGGTGCCGCGCGTGCCGGACAACGTGGTTTCGCCTTCCCAATAATTCTGAGCGAAATTCCACATTTCCTGATCATCGACCGAGGTGCGAACCGCAATCTGCCAGGCCATCTTCGGAATCGTCAGGTCCCAGTCGAGCGGATAAATGCCGTCCGTGTGCGGACTGGGCCAACTACGCAAGCTCTTGACCGCAAACGAGTCCAGTCCATCCAATTCCGTCGTGTTGCCGGCGGGATCGACAATCGTGCCCGCCTGGCTGACCAGCTTGCTGTTCCAATCAAAGAACTGAAACAACATGATTTCATAGCCATCGTCAAACTGTAGGCTCCACCAGTCCCAGCCTTTGAAATCGACGATGTCGAATTGTCCCCACTGGTGGTCCATCCACGCTTGCCCCGTAACCGGGAAATTGCCGCCAGGCGTCGAGAGCGTGCCTTGGGCCGCCAGCCGCGTATACGAATAGTACCAGCTCGTTCCTGCGTTTGCCGACATCGGGATGATGCCGTCGCCGCCATGAATCGTCACGCGCTTCTTCGGTTCCACCGTCAGGTCGATGAGCCACGGATCCGCCTTGTGGTCCTTCTCCATGCCCTTGGGAATCTGGCCGCGAATGTGATCCCGGCCATCGCCGCCCAATTCAAAGCGGCAATTGTCGACTTCCAGCACGATAGGCGTGGACGTCCACGTCTGCGGGTCCATGGAGATCGAATCCGTGTGGTAATGCTCGCGAATGTCCTTGTCGACCACCGCCACGTGACACATGTAGCCTAAGCCCGGCTGATTCAGAAGTGACGTCATGTCATACTGAAACACCGTGATTTCAAAGCCCCAATTGTGGCCTCCTGACGTGAGATGCCCGGTGTAATACCACCATTCCGAGCGTTCCTTGTGCGGCGCGGCATCGTGGGGCAGATAGATGCTGGTCGGAACGCACGCCGCGTAATTGCAATACGTACCGGTTTCGCAGGGTTGGCGTTGTTCGTAGCCATCGACGCAGGTCAGCACGTCGTTGCCATCACAGGTCGCAGGCGTTGGCGTGCACGGCAATCCGGTCGTCGCGCCAACGGTCTGGCCATCGCCACCGCCCGCATCGGTCGCCGTCGCCGACCCTGCTTGGCTTGCACAGCCCATCGCCATCAGCGACGCCAGGAGAGTGAGCCATCGCGTGGCCATTTTGCTGTTCATCCGCTGACTCCTTGGCTCAAGACCGCCCGTGCCCGGCAGCGCGACGCCTGACAATCGGCGTCACCACGTCAAACCGCCTGCGAGGGACTGCAAGGAGTATGCCGGCCACAGGATTCGCGTGATAGGCGACCCCATTGGCGATTTCGCCGTTTGGTCACAACTTTGTCATGGCGGAACCCGCGGGCGCCCGCGCGTCCTACTTCACGCACCGCACTTTGACGGAATTCGTCGCCGTGTCGAAGTAGGTCCCCGGCACGCTCAGGCCAAAATTCACTTGCCACGTCTCGGTGCTGGAGCCGTGTTTGGATGTGCTGGACCACATCCAATCCGTCGTCGCAGTGGGGAACGCTTTGAGATCCAGGAGTGTGGTCGCGTTCGGGTCGACGCGGTGGAGGATCGACGCCGCTTCGCGGATGTTGGGTAGCCGCCAACCGCCACCGGCCAGCGTGAGTCCTGTGCAGTAGCTGATGCCGCCGGCCTCCGGCAACGGCGGGCTGTTGGCGTCCTGTTGCCAGCGAAGCCCCGTACCTTTGTCCAGAACCGTGCCGTCGCCGCTGTCAGCAAAGCGCGACGCATAGGGCTGGGTCGCCGGTTTGCCGCGGACGCAACGCACCGTTTGCCACCCAGACGCGACGCTCGTGGCGCCCCAGTAGTACTCCAGCGTCCAGTGCTTGCCCCCCGGTGCAGCGAGCGTCGTCCAGACCGGCGTCCAACTGACGGCACTGAGATAGCTGACGTCAGCGGGGCTGTTGGAATTGTAGTCCACCAACGTTTCCAGCTCCGCCACGGTCGGCAAGCGCCAGTCATTTTTGTTGTTGATCATCAAGGCATTGCAGTAGTCCCGCGCGCCGTTCCAGGTGTAGTTGGCTGAGTCGGGCGCCTTCTCCCAAATCAGCCCGGTCTCGCTGTCGGAAACGGTGCCGTTGCCGTTATCGACCATCGTGGTCGGCGAAATCGGCCGGTTGCCCCACACCGGATAGTCAAACGCGCAGAGGGCGTCGGCGTCCACGCTCACCGCCGTCGTGTCGGCAGGACAACCGCACCAGCCGTTCTCGCAGGTACCCGTGCCGCCACAGAGCGTGGCGTTGGCGACTGCGCTGTGGCTGCACTCGCCTGCGGTGCTGCACGCTTCCGTCGTGCACGGGTTGCCGTCGTCGCAATCGCTGGCAACGACGCAGGCGCCGGTGTCGCGCACGCACCGGGAAACCAGGGCCGCGGCGACCGAGGTCGTATTCGAGCCGGCGTTGTTGACGTCGGCGTACCAGGCACTCGAGGTGGACGCCGGGACGAACGTGCTGGTCCAATAGGAACTGGCGAGGCTGTCCGGAAACGCGACGCTGTCAAACCAGCCGCCCGTGGTGCTGTGCAGGCTGAGCGCCTCGCGAATCGACGGCGACCGCCAGTTGCCGCCGCCGAGCACGAGGCCGGTGCAGAACCCTTCGCTGGAGACTTTGTTGTGCGAACCGGCGTGCAGCGTCTGTTGCCAGGTCAAACCGGTGGCGAGATCGGTGACCGTGCCGTTGCCGTTGTCGCGGTAACGCTTGGCAAGCGCCGTGCTGCTGGCCCGGCCGCCGCGGACGCAGCGGTGGTGGAGGTTGTTGCCGGCATCCACGCTGCTGATGGCGCCGTTGCTCATCGTCACCAGCCACCCGCTGGTATTCGCCGGTGCCGGCAAGCGCTCGGCGGTCCAATAGCCGCTGCCGTCGGTGCCAAACAGGCTGCTGTCCGTCGCCGGGCTGGCTTTGCCGTAGTCGACGATGGATTCCAATTCTGCCAGCGTCGGCAAGCGCCAGTCGGTTTTGCCACCGAGCACAAGCTTGTCGCAGTCGCTGACCGCGGCGTCCCAGCCGCCCATGACGGTCGCCACGCCTTGCCAGGTCAAGCCGGTCTGTGCGTCGGCGATGGTGCCGTCGCCCTTGTCGGTGTAGTTGGCCGGGCTGAGCGGGCGCTGGCCCCAAATGGGGTAGGTGAACGGGCAGACGGTCTTCGCCACGCCGCCGTCGTCGAGGATCAGTTTCAACGTGCCTGCCGGGCATTGCACGTCGCACAGGCCAAATTCGCACACGCCGACGGGACAGACCGTGCCGTTCGTCATCAGCGTGCTGGTGCAGCCGTTCGTGGGGTCGCAACTCTCGTTGGTGCAACTGTTGCCGTCGTCGCAGTTCAACGCCGCGCTGCCGACGCACACGCCGCTCTGGCACACGTCGCCGGTCGTACACGCGTTGCCGTCGTCGCATTTGCCCGCGACCGGCGTATGAACGCACGCGCTGTTGACGCAATCGTCGTTGGTGCAGGTCGTGCCGTCGCCGCAATCCTTGGCACTGCCGGGCGTGCAGTCGCTGCTCTTGCACAGGTCGTTGACCGTGCAGCCGTCACCGTCGTCGCACGTGTTGATGTTCGGCGTGTGCGCGCAGCCGGTGCCGGCCACGCAGGCATCATCGGTGCAGACGTTGTTGTCGTCGCAACCGCCCGCGCCGCCGACGTGGTGACACACCCCGCCGTCGCAGGAGTCCTTGGTGCAGTCGACGCCGTCATCGCAGTTCATCACGGGTCCCGGCTGGCACGCGGTATCGCTGCACGCGTCGCCCACCGTGCATGCCGAGCCGTCCGTGCACGTCGCGCTGTTGGCGAGGTGGATGCAGCCCTGCAAACTGTCGCAAAAATCGTTGGTGCAGACGTTGTTGTCTTCGCATTTCGCGGCGTTGATCGTGTGCTTGCAGCCCTGAAAACAGAAATCCAGCGTGCAGGTGTCGCTGTCGTCGCAATTCAGCGGCTCGCCGCCCTTGCACGCGCCTGCCTTGCAGAAATCGTTGATGGAACAGACATTGCCATCCTCGCACGTCGCGGTGGCGGGCAAGTGCACGCACACCGTGTTCTGGCATTTGTCCGTCGTGCACACGTTGTTGTCGTCGCAGCCTTTGTTGATGCTCGCCACGCAGCCAGCGAGCGTGCATGTCTCGTCGGTTGTGCAGGGATCGCCGTCGTCGCACGGCGCGCCGGTCGCGGTGTGCACACAGCCGTTCGCGGGATCGCAGCTATCGGCGGTGCACGGCTCGCCGTCGTCGCAATTGACCTTGGCGTTGACGCAGCCCTTGCCCAGGTCGCACGCGTCGCTGGTGCACGCGCTGCCGTCCGCGCACGCGTTGGGCTTGACGAGGTTCACGCACGCGCCGTTCGAGCCGCACAGGTCCTTGGTGCAGTCGATGCCGTCGTCGCATTTCGACACGTCAAAGCCCTTGCACGCGTCAGCCTTGCAGTCCTGCACGCAGGTGTCCTTGGTTTCGCCCAACGTCGTGCACGGGCTGCACACGCCGTCGCCGCAAAAGCCGCAGTCCACCGGACAATTCACGAAACTCTCGCCTTTGTCGCACTTGCAGTCACCGCACGCGTCGCCGCAGTCCGCGGGGCAGCCGGTCGGTCCGCCGTCTTCCGGTTCGCACACGCCGTTGCCGCACGCCTGCTTCTTGCAGTCCTCGGCGCAGGTCGAAGGCGATTCGCCCTTGTCACATTTGCCGTTGCCGCAGCTGGTACCGCAGTCTTGTGGGCAGACGGTGGGATTTTCACCGCAGTCGTAGCCCTTGCAAATGCCGTCGCCGCACGCGCCGCAGCAGTCGACAGCGCAGACTTTGGGCCCTTCACCGGGCGAACAGATGCCGTCACCGCAACTGGCGCAGTCGACGATGCACGTGGTCGTGCTCTCGCCGCAAGCGCTGTTGCACACGCCGTCGCCGCAGACGCAGGTGTTGACGCTGACGTCGACCGGGACGTCAACGGCTGCAACCAGATCGGGAGCCACGTCGATCGCTGTGTCCTGCGCCACATCGCTCGCCGTGTCGGGCTGAATGTCCAAAGAAACGTCGACGCCCACGGTGTCCGTCGCGGCGTCGGCAACATCATCCGGCGCCGCAGCATCGTTGCCGCACGCCAGAACTGTCAGCGCCAGGCCGAGCAGCAGCACGCGTTCGCCCCAGAATTTCGCTGTCGCCGCAGGTGTCCACATGATTCCTCCAAGCCGGCGGAGCACAACGCGCAAGCCGGTATCATCCGCAAAGTTCGTGGCCAAAGCGCCCGCACGCACCGCGGCGCGCTGGTCGATCTCAATGCGCCAAGTTTGAACGGACGACCTCACGCGGTCAAGCGGGTTTCCCCACCCATTCCAATGCGTTGTGCGGACCGAGTGGAATCCGCTGCCGCTAAAGCGTCAAGGTCATTTGACCGGGTCGCCCCGGCTGTGGATCGCCTGCGCCGGTCGATTGCAGTCCCGCGCCGCCAAGACCGGCTTGACCCAGCCAGCTCGCCATGAAGATGCCGCCGGGATTGATGCCGGAGCCCGGCTGCGTGCTGAGAATCGCCACATCGCTCGCCGCCCACGACGACCCGCCACCGCCGCCGCCGCCGGTGTAGGTGTACATCGCCGCGCCGCTGCCGCCGCCGAACCAGCCGGCACCGCCGCCGCCGCTGCCGCCGTTTTTGGGACAGTCGCTGCCGCCTTTTTCAAATGCCGCCGTGCACTTGCCGCTGGGGGCGCTGCAGAGATAGCCGCCGATGCCCGCGCCGCCGGTGTTGGCGCTGCCGGCGATGCCGTCCTGTGTGCAACCGGTGTAAGCGGAGACGTTGGCCTGTTTGCCGCCCAAGCCGCCGAGGGTCGGCGTGCCGCCCTGCCCACCGCCGCTGTTCGTGCTGACGTTGTTGTTGGCCGTGCCCGTGTTGCCGTTCCCGCCGATCGCGCCGCCGCCACCGCCCGCGCCGGCCGTCGATCCACCGTTGCAGCCCGAGCAACCGTCCACGCCCGCGCCGCCACCGCCGCCGATGACGACGATCGGCTGGCCGTTGCGCAAGACGTAGCTCGCGCCGCCGCCGCCTTGCCACGCGCCGCCTTCAGCGACCCGCAACTCGATGGCATCGCCTGGCACGACGGGCACGGTGACCTGCCCGAATGCGGCGCCACCGCCGTCGCCCGGATAGCCGCCGCCGCCGCCACCGCCCCAGATGTTGAGCATCAAACTGGTCTTGCCGGCGGGCACATTGCCTGTGACGATTTGGCCGGCGGTGGACCAGGTCGTCGTGCCCAGGGGCAACGGATCGCCGACGCACGCTTGGGCGTTGCACACCTCGGATTTCTGCGCGTCGCCAGCGCGTGCCTGGCCACCGCACGCGGGCGCGGGGGTGTCGCAGGTGCGCGTGGAAACGAGTGTGCCGCCGCCACAGAGCGCCGAACACGTCCCCGCGGTCCAGGCTGACCAACCGCCGTTCACTGGCGTACAGGCGTCGACACACGCAGCGCCGTCGCAACCAGCATCGGTGCTGCAATCAGTTGCTGCAGTGCAAGTCACGTCAGGCGCGACATCGCGCGGCACGTCGACGACGGTTTCCGCAATCGAATCAGCCACAGCGTCGGTTGCGGCATTGGCATCTTCGACATCACTGCCCGCGGCCGCGTCGGCCAGCGCCGTCGTGTCGCCAAACGCCAGCGTCACATCCGGAGCCACATCGCCAGCGGCCGTCGTCGGTGACGTTGAACAAGCGACCAGGGCCGCGGCCAGCAGTCCACACAGTGTGATGCCTCGCGTCGTCATGGAATTGCCCCCGCCTGCGCACAGCTTGGCTGACTGTTTCGCTTCACGGGCATTCGCAGCCCGCCACCTGGCAGTTGGTGGGATTCAGCTTGACGGTCAGCGTGTAGTAGTAGCCATCCGCGCCCCAGCTTTGCGAGTCCGCGACGATGACGAACCAGCCCTCCGCGGGCGCCGTGTACGTCGCGCTGCTTTTGCTGGTGCACTTGACGTAGTTGTTGCAGTCGCTGCTGCTGGGCTCGCCGCAGCCGCTGCTGGCCTGGATGATTTCGAAATTCTGGGTCGAATCGCTGCTCCCGCCGCCCCAGCAGTCGTCGGTGTAGCCCGAGTAGGCGACGGTGATGACCTCGCCCTTGCGCAAGAAGATGCGGTACGTGTGGTCGTAGCCCGTATCAAAGCACTGCCCGCCGCCGCCGTTGAAGTAGTTCAGACCACTGCACGTGCTGTCCGATTTCTTGTAGCCGTTGGCGCCCTTGGCGGTCGTGCGGCCGATGACCCGCGCGCCGTTGCAATCGTCGCGGTTCTGGTTGCCGTCGCCGCAGGCGTTGCTCGGCAGCGCGCAGCCGGTCAGGATGCACGCGTTGGTGACGCTGTCGCATTTGTTGTTGGCGGGACAGGTGTCCGTGTGTGTGCACGCGCCCGCGGCGCACGCGTCGGTCGTGCAGGTGAGGCCGTCGTCGCAGTTGGTTGGGCCGCCCGCGACGCACGCGCCGTTCGCGCACGCGTCGCCGGTTGTACAGCCGTCGCCGTCGCTGCACGCGCCGGTGTTGTTGACGTGGCCACAGGTGCCGCCGTCGCAGGTGTCATCGGTGCACGCATTGCCGTCGTCGCACAGTCCGCCGGAGCCCACGCACGCGCCGCCCGTGCACACGTCCGAGGGTGTGCACGGATTGCCGTCGTCGCACGTCGCGGTGTTGTTGGTGTGTGTACAGCCGGTCGCCGTGCAGGCGTCGGTGGTGCATGCGTTGCTGTCATCACAGGTGTCCGGCGTGCCGAAACAGACACCGGTCGCACAGCTGTCGTCCTTGGTGCACGGATTGCCGTCGTCGCAGGCAGTCGTGAGCGGCGGATGCGTGCAGCCAGTCGCGGGATCGCAGGTGTCTGCCGTACAAGGATTGTTGTCGTTGCATGGGTACGCCGTGTGCTGGCAGTTCCCGGACACACAGCCGTCGGCGGTACACGCGTCGCCGTCGCTGCAGTTCTTCAAAGTTCCGGCACAGTCGCCCGCCGTGCACAAATCGTTCACTGTACACGGTTCCCCGTCGTCGCAGCTCTCGTCCGTCAGCCCGTTGCAATTGTCGTCCACGCCGTTGCAGGTTTCCGGTGCGGGCACGCAGCCCGGGATGTCAGGCAAGGCTCCAGTATCATTGGCAACTTCAGCCACGGCAGTATCGTCACCCAGCTCCGGTCCAACGTCCGCGGCCGTGTCCACCGCCGCGTCGCTTCCGGCGGCATCGTCCGTCGCCACTGCGTCGACCATGTCTGCCGCCGCGTCGATGACGACGTCCGCCCGGGCATCCGCAACGCCATCCGCTGCCTCCGCATCCGTACCTACCGGCACGTCCGTCTTGCCAAAGGTGAGCTTGACGTCATCGAATGGGCCGCTCACGACGTCGTGGACATAGCCAGAATCGACCACCGGCGTGCTGCACGCGGCGACGACCAGACCCCACAGCAACCATGGTGCAACGCGCGACATTCTTTGCAGCGTACTCGTCTCCGGCTGAATCGCCAGACCCACAAGTTGTCCGCAACTTGCGCGGCGCGTCAAGCCACATCCAGCGGCGCATCGGCGCGTTGCACAATTGACACGCGTGCGGCGCACTTGACACAAACCGAACGTTCGTTACATTGTCACTCGCCGCGCAGTTGAATTGCGCAGCAGCAGCGGGAATCCACATGGCCGCACGACCGAAAGCCAGTGAAGCACGCGATACCCGGACCGAGATCCTGAACGCCGCGCTGGAACTTTTTGCCGACAAGGGCTTCTACGGCGTCAGCATCCGCGACGTGGCGCGTGCGACCGGCGTGGGCGTGTCCGCGCTGTATCACCATTTCCCGAGCAAGGAAGAGCTGTTCGAGGCCGTGGTCCTCGAGGTCCGCGATGGCAAGGCGAGCCTCGGTCCTGGCACACCGCCCCCTTTCGACGGCGGGTCTGGCGACCTGCCGCAGTATCTGGAGAAGTTGCTGCTGCACGCGATGGATCGGTTTGCCGTGCTGCGCGAACGCAAGCGCTTTCGCATCTTCCTGTCAGACGGCCCGCGCCTGGCGCTGGAGGGCAAGATCAACCTGTGGGAACGCATGCTTGTGGCGCGCCAGCCGATTATCGACCTGATGGCCACGCTCATGGCGCGCGGACTGCTGCGGCGCGGCGACGCGGAAATGATCGCCCTGAGCTTTATCGCACCGCTGATGATGTGGCGGCAGTTGCTCAGCGTGTCGCCCGACCACATCTGGATCGAAAAGCCGCGTGAGTTTGCGCGCTACTGCGTGGAGCAGTTTCTGCGCGGTGCGGTCGCGTCACCAGAATAGAACGTTCGCTCAGTTTTTTCGCCACGGAGATCTCATGTTCAGCCTGCTGCAAATTGCCGTTCGCAACGTGCTCCGCAACAAGCGCCGCACCGCGATTACGCTCGCCGCGCTGTTGATCGGCGTGAGCGTCATGGTCAGCATTCGCGGTTTGTTGAACGGCCTGCAGCGCTCGCTGGTGCAAAATGTCGTGCAAGGGCAGACGGGCGCGCTGCAAATCCACCGCGCGGGTTTCCTGAAGAACGTGCTGTCGTCGCCGCTGGGCCTGGACATGCCGCAGGACGCGGCGTTCGAGCGGAAGCTGCTCAGCGTGAAACACGTCAAGGCGGTGTCGCCGCGCATCCTGTTCGCGGGGATGATCAACGTCGCGGACCAGACGATCTTCCTCGGCGTGCAGGGCGTGGATCCCATTCGCGAGTTTCAGGTCGTGCCCCTGCGCGCAAAGACGCTGGACGACAAGCAGCAGTTTGCGAGCGGCAAGGTCGCGGACGCCATGGTGGTGACGGAGCAGTTGGCGAGCGCGCTCCAGGGCAGCAACGTGCCGAAAGGGGCCCCGGCGGCGCTGCTGGCACCCGATCGCGACGGCGCGCTTTCGGGCGAGAACGTGACGTTGACGGGCGTGATGAAGCTGAACATGCCGGGCGAGAAGAAGATCGGCATGGTGCGGCTCGACGTGGCACAGCGGCTGCTGAAGATGGAAGGTCGCGCGACGGAGTACATTGTTGCGGTGGACAACATTGACAACATTGACCAAGTCGCCGCTGACCTCAACGTGCTGCTGGGCAAGGACTACGAAGTGAGTACCTGGGAGGACATCGCGGCTTTCATCAAGCAGGCGATGCAGCGGCAGAACTTCATCCTGTCGCTGGTCGCGTCGGTGTTCCTGATCCTGATGCTGCTCGGCGTGGCGAATACCATGCTGATGAGCGTGATGGACCGCACGCGGGAAATCGGCACGATGATGGCTGTTGGCGTGCGGCGCTCCAAGATCCTCGGGCTGTTTCTGATGGAAGCGGCGACGATCGGCGCGTTGGGCGGCGTCATCGGCGGCGCGGTCGGCAGCCTGATTGTGTTGGTCCTGAATCGCCGCGGCATTTCGGTGTCGTTTCCCGGTTCCAACGTGCCGTTCACGATCCAGCCCTTTGTCACGCCCACGTATCTGCTGACCATCGTCGCGATCGCCGGTCTGGGCGCCCTGCTCTTTGCCGTCTATCCGGCCTGGCGCGCCAGCCGGTTGCGCCCGGTGGAAGCACTCGCGGGCGGCTAGACCCTATTGTTTTCGCTACGTTCCCGATGAGGTTCCGATGTTCACCCTGATTCGCTTGGCCATCCGCAACGTGCTCCGCAACAAGTCGCGCGCCGCCTTTACCGTGGGCGCCATCGGCTTTGGCGTCTTGATGACGCTGCTCCTCGGCTCGTTTGTCGTGGGCTTGGGCAACGCGATGGTGGACGACATCGTGCAGGGCAAAGTCGGCGCGTTCCAGGTCCACCGCAAGGGCTACAGCGATGTGCGCGAGAACCAACCACTGGATTTGGATTTTGCCGATACTGGCGCGAACCTCTCGAACATCAAGAAGATTCACGGCGTGACAGGCGTCTCGCCGCGGCTCGTGTTTTCCGGCATGGCGGCCAATGGTTCCCAGTCGACGATGATTGTCGTCACCGGCATCGATCCAGCGCAGGAATACCGGGTTCTGCCGCACGCCAACGACTTTCTGGAAGGCAAACCAGTGGACAACGCGGTGGCCAATGGCGCGATTTTTGGCAAGGACTTGGCGGATGCGCTGGGGTTGAAGGCCGGCACAGGCGGCACGATTCAGGCGGCGAGCAAGTCCGGTCAGCAAAATGCCCTGGATTTTGAGCTGCGCGGTGCGCTGAACAACGGCAATGCCTTTGAATCCAAGCGCTCGGTCGTCGTGCCGTTGCGCTGGGCACAGAATCTGCTGGGCATGGAAGGGCGGGTGACCGAACTTGCGGTGTCGACGCAGAACCGCGAGGATATTCCGGCGATCGCCGCCCAGGTCCAGAACCTGCTTGGCCCCGACTACGAGGTTCAGACCTGGAAACAGTTGCGGCCGAACGTCGACGATGTCGTCAACTTTCAGCGTATGGTGCTGGGCGCGATCTGCTCGATCTTCCTGGTCATTGCCATCATTGGCGTCGTGAATACCATGCTGATGGCCGTACTGGAGCGGACACGGGAAATCGGGACGATGATGGCGGTCGGGATGCGTCGTCACCGGATTACCGAACTGTTCCTGTGGGAAGCGACGACGCTGGCGGTCATTGGCACGGGCTCCGGTCTGGCGGTGGCGCTGGCTATCATCGAGGCCGTTGCCAGAAAAGGCGGCGTACCGGCCAACGCTCCAGGCAGTGCCGCGGTGTACTACATCGTGCCCGCGGTGCCTTTCGACCTGCTCGCGCCAACCCTTCTCGCCGCTTTTGTGGGTACAATCCTGGCCGGCGCCTATCCATCCTGGCGCGCCGCGCGCTTGAATCCCGTCGATGCCCTGCGCGCCACCTGACTTCTTTGGCTCTTTGACGTTTCCTCCGGAGGTTTTCAAGATGTTGCGTTCCCACGTTCTGACCTTGGCTGCGGCCCTGCTGTTGCTGCCCGCGCTGCCGGTGCTCGCTTGGGCGGATCCCACCGCGGACGAGTTGCTGAAGAAATACGACTCCGTCATGGGTCCGGAGAATTTCCTCGCGACCATCCAGATGACCGCGCACCGCGATGACGGCACGACGCGCACGTACAAAATGACCGTGCTGAAGAAAGGCAGCGAGAAGTTCCGCCTGAGCTTTGCCGAGCCGGCCGCCGTTCGCGGGCAGGAGATGCTGCGTCAGGGCGACAACTTGTGGGTCTACATGCCCAATCTGAAGCGCGCCGTGCGCCTGGCCAACCGCGATTCCTTTCAGGGCGGCGACTTCAACAACGCCGACGTGCTGCGTGTGAACTATCAGGCGGACTACAGCGCCAAGACGGTCGCCGATCCCAGCCGGGCGGACGCGTGGGAGCTGGAATTGCACGCCAAGACCAAGGATGCCGCGTACGACATGGTCAAGCTGTGGCTGCGCAAGTCCGACCTGCAGCCGGTGAAGGGCGAGTACTACACCGCGTCGGGCAAGATGCTGCGCATGGCCGAATTCAGCGAATTCAAAGCGTACAGCGGCCTGATGCGCCCCGGCAAGATCCAGATGAAGAACATGCTGGCGACGCAGCGCTACAGCACGATGAGCTGGGACGCGATGGACACGCACGTCGATCCGCCGTCGGGCAAGTTTGTGCTGGATGACTTGGGCAAGTAACGGCGCAAAGGGATGCGGGAGATGACGACGATGCGTCAGTTGGTTCTCACAATCGCCTGTCTGTCGCTGGCCACGCCGGCTTGGGCGCAGGAGCCGGTCGCGCCAGCCGATGCGGTCACGCCGGACATGGCGATGCCGCCTGAGGAAGCGCCCGCCGAGCCGCTGGTGAAAGTGCGTGCCACGGGCTTTTTGGACACGCGCACGACGGGTGCGTACGCGTCCGTGGCACACCTGCTGCCGTCCGACGACGTGGCGCACTTGGCCAACCTGACCGAAGGCAATGTGCAGCTGAAGCTCGATTGGGGCGATCGCGCGACGGCGATCGCCGATGCGTCGTTCATCTACCAAAAAGGCGGGCTGTACTTTGGCAACGATGGCACCGGCGAGCGCCTGCGTCTGGCGGATCACGATGTCGCTGCCTACCGGCCGTCGGCGGTGCTGAGCGAATTCTACGGCACGTACAACCTGCACAATCACCTCAACGTGACGCTGGGCAAAAAGCGCATCGTCTGGGGACCGGGGCTGGCGATCAACCCGACCGATCTGCTGAATCCGCCCAAGGATCCAACCGATCCGACGATGCAGCGCGCGGGTTCCTGGCTGGCACGGCTGGAAGCGCCTTTTGACCTGTTCACGCTGAGCTTTGTCGCCGCCGGCAAGGTGACGCGGCAGTTTGGCGGCATTCCGGGCGGGCTGATCTACTACCCGGACGCGCATCCGGCGCCCAGCTATGACCAGTACGGCAACGTGCAGCCGGACGGCTACGACAATCGCCCGCACTATGCGCTGGCCGCGCGGGCCTACGCGCTGTGGCAGGAGACCGATCTCAACGTCTACTGGTTCCAGACGCAGCAGTTCAACGACGCGTTCAACTACAAGAATCGCTTGGGACTTTCGGCGTCCCACGTGTTTTTCAACGCGCTGGAGATGCACGTGGAGGCGATCGGCTTTCAGGGTTCGTCCAAAGCGTATTTCGACCCGGACTGCATTTCCAGCGCCACCGCGTTCCAAGGCTGCGGCATGGCCGGCAAGACGCCGGGCGGTTACACGCAGATTGACGACGCGGGCGTGCGGGTCAAGGCGCTCGCCGGCGGCCGCTGGCAATTTGGCGACAACGCGTCGTTTACGTTTGAATATTTCTACAACGGCGAAGGCTACAACGCGGCACAGTTCAACAACTTCGCGCAAGTCATGAGCATGCGTCCGCAGCTGCTCAGCCTGTTGGACACGGCCGCGAGCCACCACCAGTCCATGCCGGGCAATGTGCTGGGCCTGCTGAACCCAGCGAGTTCCGCGGATCAGGGTGCACCGCAGAAGTTTACGTTTGAGCCGATGCGCCGCCACTACGCGTTCTTCACCTACCTGCACACGATGATTGCCGACGACTGGAACATCAATGCCGTCATGCTCTTGGGCCTGGAAGATCTGAGCGGCCAAATCGCGCCGCAGGTCACCTGGCTGACCCGCGAATGGTTGAACCTGACGCTGGGCGGGCTGTACACGATTCCCGGCGTCAAGTCGCTCGGTGCGCAAGTCGGCGACGCCCGCTACACCGAAAACGGCATGCAGCCGACGGTTTGGCGGCTTTTTTTCAGCGCCCGTGTGTTCTACTAAGCGCGATTCCCCGCGGAGGATACGTCCATGGCTCTTGTGCAACTGCAAAACATCAAGAAATCCTATCAGCTTGGCAAAACCGAGGTTGTGGCGTTGAAAGGCGTGGATCTCACCATCGAGCACGGCGAATTCACCGTCGTGATGGGACCGTCCGGCTCGGGCAAGACGACGCTGCTGAACATCATCGGCTGCCTGGATCGCGCGAGTTCCGGTTCCTACAAGTTGGACGGTGATGAAATCGGCCATCGCGACTTCAACGATCTGGCGGAGGTGCGCAACCGCAAGATCGGCTTCATCTTCCAGAACTTCAATCTGATCCCGGTGTTGGACGTCGTGGAGAACATCGAATTCCCCTGCGTGATTCGCGGCGAAGATCGCAAAGCGCTGCGCGAACGGACGCTGAAGATCGCCGCGGAAGTGGGGCTGACGCCGTACCTGAAGCAGAAGCCGGACGAGCTGTCGGGCGGGCAGCGGCAGCGGGTGGCGATCGCGCGCGCGCTGGTGACGGAGCCGCAACTGGTGCTGGCCGACGAACCAACGGCGAACCTGGATTCGACGACGGCGGACCAAATTATCGATCTGATGCTCAAGCTGAACCGCGAGCACGGTGTGACTTTTGTGTTTTCAACCCACGACCCGCGGGTGATGGAACATGCCCGCCGCGTGGTGCGCATTCACGATGGCGTGATGGAAGACGGCACCGATGCCGCGGCGCATGAAGCGGGACGGATGCACGCGGCGATGGGCCACTGACCGCGGCCGCTACCCGCGATACGCCGCCACGACGCGGTCGACATCGGCCCACAGCGCCTCGTCGTCCAGGATCGCCAGCGTCTGCACATGCTCAGCGACCTGTTCCGGCCCCTTCGCCCCAGCAATCACCGCGGTCATTCCCGGCTGGCGAATTGCCCATCCCAGCGCCAGCGCGGCGACGGGCACCTTGCGTCGCTTCGCAATCAGTTCCAGCCGCGACACGATGGTCAACGCGCGCAGGAACCGCTGCCCTTGGAACCGGTCGTCGCGCGCGCGGAGGTCGCTCTCTGGAAATCGCTTGTTGGCGGCAAACTTGCCCGTCAGCAGCCCGCGACACAACGGCTCGTAGGCCAGCACGCCAAGCTGTTCTTTCCGACAGTACGGCAGCAACTCCTGCTCCAGCTCACGCCGAAGCATCGAATACGGCGTTTGCAGCGAGACAATCGGCACATAACGGCGCGCTTCGGTCAGACCCGCCACGTCGTAGTTGCACAGCCCCACGTGGCGGACTTTGCCTTCCGTCTGCAACTGCGCCAACTCACCCATGGATTCCGCCAACGGCGTCTGCGACTCGCACGGCCAGTGCACTTGGAGCAAGTCGATGCGCTCCACTCCCAGCCGCTGCAGGCTGGCCTCCACATCGCGGCGTATCCACTCGCGCGTCAGCTCACTGCGGGCGTGCTGCCCGTCGCCATCCCAACGAACGCCGACCTTCGTCGCGATGATCACCTGATTCTTACGAGCGCCCAACGCCCGGATCAGCACTTCGTCGGCGCGACCGTGGCCATACAGCGGCGCGGTGTCGAACCAATTGATGCCGCTATCCAAAGCACTTTCGACCGCAGCGATCGAGCGTGCGTCGCTGACATCGTCGCCCCACCACAGGCCGCCCATCGCCCAGCAGCCCATGCCGATGACGGACAGGTCGAGATCGGTATGCGGCAAACGACGGGTCAGCATGGCGGCCTCGGCAACAGCCACGACAAAGCTTGGTGACTACTCATGATTTGCGTCGGCGTGCGTATCGCCGCAGGCGGACGCACCTGACGACCCAGCCGACAGCAGGAGGCCGCTGACAGCCCCGCTGTCGACGCCTCCCCGCCCATCGCCCAGCAGCCCATGCCGATGACGGACAGGTCCAGATCCGTATGCGGCAAACGACGGGTCAGCATGGCGACGGGACTACTTCTTCTTCTTGGCGTCGTCCAAATCACCGATGGTCAAGGAGAATTTCTTGCGAAGCTCATCCGGAACCGGCGGGAGGTTCTCAAACTTGTCGCCCGCTTCCATCGGCGGCAATTCGGAGGGCGTCAAGCCACCCTCTTCGTACGTCACGGCGGACATGAACCACGAGGTTTCGCTGAACTTCTTCGAGCGTTTCTTGTCGCCACCAGCGGCGGGACCGGCGGGCGAAATCGCCGGATTGGCCGCAGCCGCAGCTGGAGCCGCCGCGCCCGAACCCTGCTTGTCGCGCCAAGCACCTGCCAGTTCAGCCACTTGCGTCGCGCCCACCCACTTCTGCGTGCGGCCATCGAATACGTATTCGTCCGAGCGCAGCGCACCTGACTTGACCATCTCGATCAGCGCCGTGATGGCGAATTCCTTGGGCTGACCGTCGCGCTGAATGTAGAACGTCATGATTTGCTCCAAATGATCCGGACTCGTTCAATCGTGCGGCCTGTGAGCCCACCGCTCCCGGCGCCACTGCCACGTCTACGCAATCACTCTTGTTCGCGCTCTCACATCGGCTGGGCAAATGTGCCCTCGCTTCCGTCGAGCTCTCGGACATGCGGCAGCATAGTCCAGTGCCACGATCGGTGCAAGGACTCGCTCGCGTTTGCCGGACGGCTCGCATTTTTGACCGCCAGCCGCTACCGTTGCGGGAGGGGGATGTGTGGCAGAAGCGACCCAAAGCAGCTCAGTTCTTCCCAGTCGCGCGGATCCGCCCCATGTGCCGCGTCGGTTCGCCTTGATCCTCGCGACCGTCCTGCTGGCTTGGACTTGGTACGTGCACTTTTGGCCAAATCTGCGGACCGCCAATGAGACAATCCGGCTGTATTTTGTCCAGGCCGTGACCGAGACAGGACGGCCCGAATTGGACACGGTTTGCCAGCGCCACGCCCATGTGCCGGTGGATCGCAGCGAATTCGGCGGCCATGTGTACATGGACAAGGCGCCCGGCCTCTCGTTCCTGGCGTTGCCGATCTACGGTCTCTTTCGGGCGATCGACCCGGCGGCGCAGGAGGAGGACCTGTGGATTTTTGGCGTGATCGCCTGCTTTTTGACGGTGACGCTGCCGGCGTGGGGGATGCTGTGGCTTCTGGCGCGCTACCTGTCCGCGCTCGGCATGGCGCCGCGGGTCACGGCGATTGCTGTGTTGGCGCTGGCGCTGGCGAGCCCGCTATTTGCTTACGCGACGCTCTTCTTTGGCCACGCGCTGGCCGCTGCCTGCGTCGGTGCGGCGATGTGCCTGCTCGCGACGGCGGATACCGGCGTGGGCACGGTGCGGCGGCGTCTGGCGATCGGCTCGCTGCTGGGGATGGCTGGACTGGTGGATACGCCGGTGTTTGTCATCGGCGCGCTGGTGGTGCTGTGGGCGGGTGCGCGCGCGCTGCCGCATGCGCAAGGTGTGGCGCTCCGGCTTCGGCTGCGCGCGGTCATGCCCATCCTGCTGATGCTCGCGTTGGGGGTCGCGGTGCAGCTGCTGTACAACCAGTGGATGCTCGGTGACCCGCTGCGCTTTGCCTACCAGTGCAAGGGCGACAAGGGCTTTGCCGCGATGCACGGCAGCGGGCTTTTTGGCTTCCATGCGCCGCAATTCGACGTGCTGGCGCTGTTGCTGGTCGGGCCAAGTCGCGGCCTGCTGTATCACGCACCGTGGCTGTTGCCGGCTATGGCGGGACTGATCGCCGCCGCGCGCGACCGGGCACTCGCAGAACCGCGGCGTCTGGACGCGGTCGCACTCGCTTGCATCGCTCTCGCCTACGCGCTGCTGATCAGCGGCTTTGCCGATTGGAAAGCCGGTGACGCCGCTTACGCCCGGCACCTGATCCCCGTGCTGCCACTGCTGGCGCCAGGTCTGGCTTACGTCTTGCATCCCGCGCGGCTGGCGCGTCCGGTGCGCGCGCTGATTCTCGCCTCCATCGCGATCGGGCTCATCCTGACGATGCCGACGGTGGCTACGTTTCCCTATCACTTCACCAAGCTGGAGCGACCGGTGCTGGAATTGGGCTGGCCGCTGTGGCTGCTGGGCAACTTCTCGCCAAGTCTCGGCCGCGCGATGAACTGGAGCGATTGGACTTCCGCGGGCGTCTTCCTGGCGCTCTGCCTGATTCCGTGGCTGCTGACGCTGCGCCTGCCGCATGAAGTCGGCGATCGGCCCGAGTCGCTGCGTCAGAAATTCGCCGTGTGGACGGTCGCGCTGGGCACGGCCGCGCTGTGGATGGTGTCGCTCATCGCCGCCGTACCGCATCCGGGGCGCATCGTGCAAGTCGCTCGCGCACAGTCCGCGGCCATGCTGGGACCCGACGCGGATGAGCGCGACGGCAACAAGCCGTGGCAAAAAGTGCTGCAGCGGGCCAGAGAACGTGACAAGAAAGCCCGGCAAGGGGCCGCACGTAAGTCAGCTCATTAGCTCACGGTTCCGGCCATCGCCGGACAAGCGCTGGTCCCGCATTCCGGTTTGCCACAGCCGCCCGCATGATGTTCAGGTTCCGGTGGCGGCGCCGATTTTCCGCCGTAGTCGCTGGCGTACCAGCCGCTGCCTTTCAAATGAAACGTGCCGCCGGTAATCAACCGCGTACAGTCCACGCTGCCGCACTCCGGACACGTCGCGCCAGCGGGTTCGCTGATGCGCTGGGTCTTCTCAAACACCTTCTGGCAACTCTGACACCGGTAGTCGTAGGCGGGCATAAGGCCTCGTAGCAAGGGCCGCGATCGCGCGGCGGGACTTCCCGTAGGTTAGGATTTGCGCGCGGGGCGTCAAGCCGTTCTTTTGCGCCAAAGCCCACGGCGATTTGTCCCAGCCCCTGCCACATGCTAACTTCTCTTCACAGCCTTGCCACGCGGCGGGCGCAATCTGTGGAACACCGATGCGAGTTTGTCCCAAGTGCTCGGAGGAAATGCCGGACGCTGTCTGTCCCAAAGACGGCGCGCATACGGTTCCCGTCGCGGCATCCTCGCAGCAAACGTACGCCCTCGGCACGCTGATTGCCGAGCGTTACCGGATCGACGCCGTGATCGGCATCGGCGGCTTTGGTGCCGTCTACCGCTGCACGCAGCTGAACATGGACCAGACCGTCGCGGTCAAGGTGCTGCGCGCGGACCACCTGAGCTCGGTCGAGCACGTCAAACGTTTCTCCGGCGAAGCGCAGGCGGTGAGCCGTTTGCGGCACCCCAACACGATTCGCGTCTTCGATTTTGGTACGCACCAGGACGGCGCGCTGTATTTGGCCATGGAGTACATCGAAGGCGAAACGCTGGGGCATCGGTTTGATACCAAAGGCGCGCTGCCTTGGACTCAACTGGTGCGCATCCTGACGCAGGTCTGTCATTCACTGACCGAAGCGCATGAAGCCGGGCTGATTCACCGGGATTTGAAGCCTGAAAACGTGATGCTGCTGTCGGTAGCTGGCGACGCGGATTTTGTCAAAGTGCTGGATTTCGGCATCGCCAAGCAGCAAAAATCCGGGGTCAACGAGGGCAATCTGACCGAAACCGGCATGATCATGGGCACGCCGACGTACATGTCGCCGGAGCAGGCCAAGGGCGAGCCGATCGACGGCCGCAGCGACGTCTATGCGCTGGGCATTTTGGCATATGAAGCCCTGGTCGGCAGGCCACCGTTTTTGGGCGACACGCCGATGACCGTGCTCGTCAAGCACATCAAGGATCCGCCGCCGTCCTTCATTCGCGAAGGCGCGCTGCGCGAGGTGCCGCGAGAGTTGGAAGCCTTGGTGCTGGCTTGTTTGGCCAAGGATCCACGGCAGCGCCCGCAAACGACGGCGGAACTGGCCGAGAAGTTGGTGCACATTGCCGAAACGGCGCGCCGCCCGACACCGACGGTCGCGATGGCGGCGCAACCCGACGATCGCGTCACGCGGGTCGTGCACAGCCCTGACACGCTGGCGGAGACGACCGCAACCGCAGCACCTGCGGCATCGCCGCCCCCCAGTCGCAAGCCGCTGTGGATCGCTGGCGGGGCCTTTGCGGTCGTGCTGGTGGGAACTGCGGTGGTGGCTATGGTGAGCCCTACCACGCCCGCGCCCGCGCCAGTTCCGGTGACGATCGCCCCGGCCGTGGCACCGTCTCCGACGCCACAGCCCGTCGCCGCGCAGCAGGTCACGCCGGTCGCAGCGCCGGTGCCGCAGCTTCCGCCCGTGCGCCCGGTCGCGGCCGTGGCGTTGCCGTCCCCGGTGGTGAAAGCCGATCCGGAAGCCCCCAAGGTGGAGCCGGTAGCAAAAGTGGAGCCGGAGGTCCGTCGCAAGGAACCGGAAGCGCGCCGTGCTGAGGTCAAGGTAGAGGTTCCCAAGGCGGAGCCCAAGATCGAGACGAAAGTCGAGGCAAAGACGGAAACGGCACGGGAGACGAACACGCGCGATCGCGACCACGATCGCCCGCCCGATCACGGCCATAACCATGAAGCGTTTCGCTTGGACGATGATCACCCTGATCCGCCCAAGAAATAGTCGGGCCGCAACCCGACCGATTGCCGGCAAAAAGTTTGACGGACCCGCCTCCCTGCGCGACACCGATGGAACGGTCACGCCACCCGTTGCGGCGTCGGCCAGATTGGGTCAAGGTGATGCCAGGTTTTCGGAATCAGATCAGCCTGCTGGCGCTGTTTGCGCTCACTGCCTCGGCGTCGCCCGTTTTCGCCCAGCCGACGTCGCTGACCAGCGAGCAGGCGTACGCACGCGACGAGGCGATTGAGATCTTCAATCAAGGCAAAGCGGCGTACAAGGCCGGCGACTACGACGCGGCACAGCAACTTTTCCTCAAAGCTTGGGGCAAGTTCGATCGCGAGCCGCTCATCGCGCTGGCGTTGGCCAAGGCTTACGACCGTGCCGCCAATTTGGACAAGGCGCAGATTTACTACGAAGCCTTTCTCCGGCTTGCGCCGACCGAGAAGGACTTTGCCAAGGATCGCGAACAGACCGTCAAACGGCTCGCTGAGGTCAAGGCTTTGGTCGCGTCACGGCCAGGTGTCTTGAAATTTCAAGGGCTGCCGACCGGCGCGCGGTTGACGCTGGATGACCAGCCGGCAGATCCGGATACCAAGGGTGAAATCAAGGTGACGGCGGGCACGCACGCGGTGCGCGTCGCGATGGACAAGCGCGAACCCTTTGTGCGGCCGGCGGTGACGGTCGAGGCGGGCGAGACGAAAGTGATCGACATCGTGCTGGTCGCGCCAGTGGATCCGTCGACCTTGCCGCATGACTACACGCTGACCTGGATTCTGGGGAGTGCGACCGGCGCTGCGCTGCTGACGGGCGGGCTGTTTGGAATTCTGGCGCTTGAGCGCACGGACGCCTACTCCAAACGCTTTGATCCGCAAGGCTATGCGTACAAAGAGACGCTGGCCGACTACGGTTGCACCATTGGCCAACCGAAGCCGTGTGACAAAGCCATCGCTGAAGGCAACAACTTCGTCAACCAGATCGAGTTCCGCCGCAACGCCATGTTCATCTCGTTGGGCGTCGGCGCGGCACTCGGCGCGGCGACCATCGTGGCCGCCGTCAAGGCGCCGACCATCGACCGGAGCGTCACGGTACAACGAAGGCCGTGGTGGCAGGACCTGCGCGCCTACCCGACCCTGGACGGTCGCGGCGGTGGCGGCGCGGCGATTTCACTGGCGTTTTGACGGCTACGGCGCTTCAAGCAACGCCTTGATCGTGCCATCGTCAAACGCTTTCTTGGCATCCGATGCCCCGCCGACCAGCGTGCCGCGCACAAAGACCATCGGAAATGTCGGCCAGCCCGTCCACATTTTCAGCGCGAGTCGACGGCGCCATTCCGAGAAATAGCCGCCGTATTCCAAGTAGGTATGCGCCACGCCGTTGGCGTCCATCAGCTTGCGCGCCTTGGTGCACGCCTCGTTCAAGCGCATCCCAACGATGACCACGCGGTCGCGCGCCACGGCTTCCTGCACTTCGCGCACGATGTCGGGGTGGAAATTCTCCAGCGTCGCCTGCACCGCCGGCGAGAGGTGGGCGTTGTCGAGGATCGGACGGTTCAGCATGAGATTCCTTGGTTTGCAAAGTTGACGCACGAAAACACGGACATGGCCGGGGATATTCCCGATCAGATGCCCAAGATCAGCCACCATCCCGTGCTTTGGGTGAGAAAAGCATGACCGGCGCCCAAACGCAATGTGCCGGGTAAGCCGTAGCCAGCCTCCCAGTTGAGCAGCAATTCTGCGCCAGTGGACCAGGCGCCGCCTGTGAAGCGTTCAGCGAAGCGCGGTGGCAGGAACGCCCAGGCACCGTCAACGAACGGCGTCGCTTGCAGTCGGCCGAACCACAGCGGCAACGTGTCGAAACCACGACCGATGTCCGCGATGGGAATGTGCACCTGCGCTGTGCCCCACGCCATGCCGTCGCCAGCGCGGTAGATCGCGTCGTACGGCATGCCGCGAACGGTGATGGCCGAGGTCCCGCTGCCGGCCAGGAGGTTCGTGGGCAAAGGCTGGATGCCGCGGACAGCCAAGCTGGGGCTGGTGTCACCGCTGATCGGAATCACCGCAACGTTGGACGCGACCTCGAACACGAAGCGCCGACCCAAAGGCCAGCGGTCGTTGGCCGAAGCTTGAAGGATGACCCGCCGACGCGCGCCGCCGGTCCAGCTGTCGCTCATGCTGCCGCGTACGGCGATGGAGTGCAGGCGCTCCGTGGTGATGGCGTCGGGGCTGCTGGCGCCGTACGCGTAGGACATTCCAGCGTCGATGAACGAGTCGACACCAGTCCACGGCTCCACTGGCGGAGGACCGGCAGGATCGTAAGGAAATTTGACAGCATAGCGATCATCGCGCAACGACGAACGCACCATCCGCCAGCCCACGTCGAACTGCCACGCCTGGCGCACGCCCGGCAGCTGCCACGCACCGCGCGCGCCGAGCCCCCAACGGTCGGTCGTCGTGGTCGCCCAGGAGAAACCGCGGCGCAGGTAGGAGAACCCCTGCTGGTAGCCGGTATCCAGCGTCCAGGTCGGCTCCCAACGCGTGATGTTCAAGGAAAACGAACCAATGGGATCGGAGCCATCATCGCGGATCTGCCCAGTCGCGAGCCAGTTCCAGTGGCTGAGCGCGTCCTGCCCCACCAACTGAGCACCGACCCACAAGCCGCCGGGCTCAGTGGTCAGGCGATCGCCGGTTGCCGTGAACAGCGGCCGCCACGCCCGCGGCCACACGGAACGCAGCGGATTGTACAGGCCCACTTCGGCATCGGCGTGCGTCGGCGCGTACGGCAGGTCGGCATGGGGCAGGACGCCCGTGACCCGCCGCGGGACAATGTCCACGCCGGGCCGAAAGACGTCGAGACCGCGCGCACCGTGGCGCACCGTCACGGTGCCCACCGGCCCCAACTGCGTCATCGACGTCACACCAGTTAGCGTCCGCGTCTGCAGTTGCCAGCCTGCGTCGCCGAGAATCGCCGCTTCGCGAAACCCATCCAGCTCCACGACCGCGCCGAGTTGCTGGTTCGGCAACATCTGCAGATCGCCAAGCCAATCCGGTTGATGGTCGCGTTGTTCCGAACAGCGCAAGAACCGCACGCGGTCTGCCAACGACCGGCCCATTTCACCCTGCGCAGCGAATTCCGGACACCGCGCCGCGTCGGGCAGCGCGTCGCTCTCCAGCCCACGATGCCCGCCCAGCCATGCACTCCACACCAAGTGGCCGTCCGGCAGCTGCACGGGCGCATCGAGCGTCTGTCCCAACGGCGCCGGCGCAACCCGTCGCTGCCACCGCGGCGGCTCGTTGCCTTTTGCGGCCGCCGTGATCGCCTCAGGCAGCGGCAGCGCGTCGATCGCCGTCCGGCCTTTGTCGACCCGAACCGCCAGCAACCAACGACCGTCCGGACTCAGCGACGGCGCCCGCAAGCGCGCACCTTCCGTCAGTTGCAGTTCCGCCCCCGCGATCTGGCCATTCGCGTCGAGCGGCACAGCGATGAGGTCGCGAAACCGGTAGAGCCGCTCGAACGGCCGGGTCTCGGTATACAGCAGCCAGCGCGCATCGGCCGTCACCAGGACCTCGTCGCAATCGCCGCGACAGGTGTGCAAGGTCGTCACGCGCCCATCGGCGAAGATCCGCTCGATCCGGTAGAGCTGCGCGTCGCTGGCCAGATGCGCCACCACGGCCGAATTGCCATCGGGCCAGGCGCGAATCCTCCCGCGAAACTCGCCGTCATGGGTGAGCGGTTCGCCGTCATTTTGCCGCACAAACTCGGAAAAGTGCGCGGAATCCGTCACGGCGTCGGGCAGGTCCACGCCCGTGCGCGCGCGCCAGCTGGCCAGCACCCGCGCACGCAACCGCGCCTGCGCGTCGTGCCACGCCCGCGTGAGGCTTTTGCCCCACGTGTACCGCGCCGTGCCCTGGATGCCCAGGCCAAACAGGCGCGGCGCGATGCCGTCGATGAACGCGCGGATCGACGGGTCACCGTGCGTCTGCGCCAGATCATCGAGCAGCATGCTGCCGTACAAATACCAGCCTTGACCGCGCGGCCAACGCAGCAGCGTTCCGGTCAGCTCGCTCAACTCCGGCTGGCCGCCTTCCAGCACCGTCGCGCGCAAAATTCCCAGGAACGCCGGACTGTCCACGCGCCCGCCGTGTCCGGCCACGGCGTGATCGCCACCGGTCAGCCGCGTCTCCGCCCAAGTCGCCAGACCTTCGGTGAAAAATCGCGGAAGCGCCGCATTCGGCATGAGCGTCCGCCCCAGCACAGCGTTTATCCAGGTCGGCGGCCCCGACACGTCACCCATGTGCAAGATGTGCGTGTATTCATGGAAGACCAACGCACGGATCCAATCGCCGTGATCGCCCAGTTCGCTATCTGGCCCAGGCGGATAGGCGTACAGATGCACGTGGTCGAACGGCAGCACGGAGGCAAAGCCGTTCGCCGTGTCCGCATAGTCGTCCAACGTCAGCTGCAGCGTCACGTCACGGGGCGGGAGAATTTGCCCCAAGGTCCGGCGCGCGTCCTGCCAGGTCGCGAGGACCCGCCGGGCAAAGATCTCGTGGCTGCGTGGATACGTCAGCTCAATGCCATCGGCGCGCAGGGTCCGCCACGCAATCCTTCCGTCGTCCGCGTAGGCGCGCAGGCCGACCAGGCAGGTCAGCGCCAGCAGAATTCTTGGCCAGCGCTTCCGACTTTCCACGTTGCGCCTTGTTCCGTTCCGCACGCCTTCTTGCGGGTCAACCGTGCGCCAAGGCCGCCTCAACTTCCGCGAGCTGCCGCACGAGGTGCGCGGGCATCTCCGCGTAGACATCCTCAAAAAGCGTCGCGGTCGCCGGCGGGGGCACCTTTTCCACTTCCGCGAGCGTCGTCCGCACTTCATCGTCGTACTCGGCGCGCATCCGCGTCACATCTGCCGCCGTGAGGACATCCCTGTGGATCAGGTACTTGGCGAGCCGATCGATCGGATCCAGCGCCGCCCATTGCTTGGTCACGCCCTCATCGCGGTAACGACTCGGATCGTCCGACGTCGAGTGCGCGCCCACGCGATAGGTCACCGCCTCGACGAGAATGGGCTCGCCACCCGTGCGTACGCGCTCCGCGGCCGCGCGCATCACCCGCAGCACCGCCAGCGCGTCGTTGCCGTCGACCCGACAGCCGGCAATGCCATAGCCCAGTGCCTTGGCCGCCAGCGACGGCGCCGCGGTTTGCTTGGTGACCGGCGTCGAAATTGCCCACTGGTTGTTCTGGACGTACAGCAGCAACGGCAGCCCGAGCCCTTTGGGCCGCATCACGCCGGCGAACGTCAGCGCCACGTGAAAATCGCCTTCGCTGGTCGCACCGTCGCCGATCGCACCCAGGCAAATCGGCCGATCCGGCGCTTCATGCAGCATCGCCATGGCATATGCGGTGCCCACGGCCTGCGGCATTTGCGTGGCCATCACGCTGGACAGCGTCACGTAGCCGAGCGCGCGCGAACCGTAGTGGCACGGCATTTGCCGCCCTTTGGTCGACGTGTCGTCAGCATTGCCAAAGATCTGGCTCAGATACGTCCACAGCGGATACCCGCGGTGCAGCGCCATTCCGCCTTCGCGCAGCGCCGGATGAATCCAATCGCGGAGTTCCAGCGCGTGACCGGCGGCTATCGTTGCGGCCTCCTGCCCCGTCGCCGCGCCGTAAAAGCCGATGCGCCCCTGCCTTTGCAACGCCAGCATGCGCTCGTCGATTGCGCGCACCCGAATCATCGAACGGAGCATCGCGAGCGCGTCGTCGTCCGCCACGCCCGTGCCATTTTCCAGCTTTGGGTCGTTGACGATCGGCAATCCATCGGGCGACAGCACGCGGAAAATGCCGCGTAGCGCCGCCTCATCTTCGCGGGTCAGCTTGGGGAACGGCGCCGAATCGCGCTGGACAAAATCCAGCACTGCCGGACCTTGCGCTGGGGCGGTCCCGACGACGTCTGGCAATTTCTGTTGACTTTTTGCGGTCTTGGACTTGCTGCTCATGCTACCCCGCGTCACGAAAGGCAGCGAAGGCAACGCCGCCGAAGCGTAGTCTCGCGGCTTCAGGCGCTGTCGGCAAGGGCCGTGGCGCGAAGCGACCGTGTGCGGCGCGCTTCAGCAGACGATCTTCGCGCCTTGAATCTTCTTCACAACTGGCCACGGGCGTCTACACTCGGTCACAGGATGGTGGGCACCTCGCTGAACAACCTGCTGAAGGAGTACGCAGTCCAAGGGCTGCTGACGGGGTCTATTCTCATTGTGGACGATGAGTTACCCAATCTGGCGGTGCTCGGTTCGTTCCTGGACGGCGATTACACGGTGCATGAAGCCGGATCGGGCGAGGAAGCGCTGGCGATTGCCAAGTTGACGGCCATTGACGTCGTGGTTTGCGACCAGCGGATGCCCGGCATGACCGGCGTGGAACTGCTGCACAAGCTGCGCGAATCCGGCATCGACGCGCCAGGCATCATTCTGACTGGCTATACCGACACGCCAGCGCTCATTGCCGCGATCAACGACGCACACGTGTTCCGGTTTCTGCGCAAGCCTTGGCAACCCGAAGACGTGTTGAGCGCGGTCGCTGCGGCGAGCGACACCGTGATGTACCAACGCGCAGCGCGACGGCTCCTGGACCTGCTGTCGGATCGCACGCAAGAACTGCAAACGACGCTGACGGAGCTGCGCTCGGCCCAACAGAGCCTGCTGCAACTCGACCGGCTCGTGACGACCGGGCGGCTGGCGGCAGGCATCACCCACGACCTGCGCAACGCGATGTCGAGCCTGGTGATGATCGAGTTCGAAGTCGCAGCGAAGCTGTCCGATCCGGAACTCGTGGAAACGATTGCCGTGGGTCTGGCCGGCCTGCGCAACCTATTGGAATCATTGGAAACAATGAACCAGTACGCCAAGCAGAAGCGTCTGGCGATGACGATGGAGTACTTTGACCCGTCCTGCGTGGTCCGCGACGCGATCACCGTGATGCGCATGGATCTGAACTTCCGCGCGCGCACGGTGGCGGTGGACGCGCCGCGTGAAGTGCTGCCATTGGTGTTGGGCGACCGTCAGAAGTTGGTGCAAGTACTGGTGAATCTGCTGCGCAACGCCGCACAGGCAACCAAGGTGGACGAGCGAATCTGGGTCACCGCGGACCGGCACGACAGCGGCTTGATCCGCTTCTCAGTCGAGGACGACGGCCCAGGCATTTCCCCGGAAGTGCGCGACCGGCTGTTCGAGGCATTCGCGTCGACCAAGAACGAACAGGGCGTCGGCATGGGTTTGTACATGTCGAAACTCATTGTGGAAAACCACCAAGGCGAACTGCATTGCGTGGAACGGACCGGCGGTGGGGCGCGGTTCGAGATCACGATCCCTCCTGCGGAGTTGGGGTCGTAAGTTGGGCGATCACGGTAGGCGTGTGCCCGAATTCAACGATGGGAGATTTCATGACAGACACGAACGACGCTGGCGTTCCACGGACACCTTCGGCCGCAGCGACGGCGCCGACTGGACCGATCGGGTTTGCGACCGCCCAAGTCCATACGCTGCGCAATTACGATGAACTGGACGGAGGCCAAGGGCGGGAGGTGTTCTTCCGCGCTGATCGCTTTCGCTCCGATGAGCTTGCCCCGCTGGAACTGAAACTGACCTTGGAGCACGAAGGTGAGCAGTTCTCAGGCGATATCCTGGACTTGGCGTCTGGTGGTCTCGGGGTTCACTGGCAGGGCAACCGCTCTCCGCAAGTCGGCGACGCTGTGGACATGAAGTTGCACGTCGAAGGTCGACTCATGCACGCCGGCGAAGTGCGCGTCACGTCGGTGCGCGAGACGATTGTCGGACCGGTCACCGGTCTGGCTTTCACGCGCGGCTATCTCGATGTCGAACCGCTGGTGCAATTGCGCGATGTGCGCCAGTGGCGCGGTACCGCGGAGCGGACGTTCGCGATGGAAAACGCGCCGTGGCACATCGATTCACACACTGGTTTTCGGGCGCTCGTTGGCTCCTTCCGGCTGTTCCTGGAAGATGCCCAGCGTCACTTTGATGAGATGGCCGCCGCATCGCCATGGTATCTCGTCCACGGTGATGGCAACGCCGGACGCGATGAGATTTCCGTGGACGTGGAGCCCGGGTTCGGATGGGTTCGCGAAGAACACCCGGCACGCGCTGCGATGATCGATCGCATTCAGGTCGAATTTGTGCCGGCCGTGCTCAGCTACTTCGGGCGCATTGACGACGCGATGCGCGAGGCGTCTACAGCGGAAATGCCCGCGCTCAAGACCTACTCCCAACGCCACCTGGACGAGTTGATGCTCAAGGCGCCGCTGTTACACCGCGCGCGGACCAAGCCTCTCGGCTACCCGGGAGATTTCGAGTGCATGAATCACATGTACTTTCGACCCTTTGAAGGTCAGACGCTGTTCGGTAAGGCTTTGCACATGGCGGCGTGTGCGTCGACGCCTGCGATGGGCGTGCGCGCGCGCAAGGATATCGTCAAGGCATGCGTCCATGCCGCGGTCGCCAGTCCCCCTCTCGATCGACCGATTCGCATCGCGTCAGTCGCCTCAGGACCCGCGCAGGAAACGTATGAACTACTGCACGAACTGGCAGTCGATGGTCCTCCGATCGAAATTGTCCTGTTCGATCAGGATCGTATGGCTCTGTCTTTTGCGCAGCGGCGCACGTTGGACATCGTCCGGCGGCGTGGCTTGAAGAACGTGCGCTTGGTGTTCCTGCACGATTCGATCAAGCGACTGCTGACGGATCCGGGCGTCTTTGGCACGCTCGGGCCGTTTGACCTGCTCTTCAGCACCGGCCTTTTTGACTATCTGAAGCCACACACGGCGTCGATTCTCTGCAGCAACTTCTTTGCCAATCTCGTGCCAGGCGGCGCCGCGTACGTGGGCAACATGATGCCGTGGAATCCGGCGCGCTGGGTGTTTGAGCACCATCTGGAATGGAACCTGATCTATCGAACCCATGAAGAAATGAAGGCTTTTGCCCAGAACGGCGTGCCGAGTGCTCGCGTTGAAATCGTTCCCGACTCGACAGGCGTCAACCCGTTTGTGGTGCTGCGCAAGGAGTAGCCATGGTCGTGCGCGGTCCAGCAGCATCGGGCATCCATCCGGTCGTTTCCGAAGAGCTGATTGAATCCCGCTGGCAGGCTTGGCTGGTTCATCGCAACCGCCAAGGCGCCCGCATCGCGTTCTGGCTGACGATTACCATCTACCCGGCATTTGGCGTACTCGACTGGCTGACCGCGCCGCCACAGTGGTTGCATTTCCTGTGGACCACGCGGCTGGTCGTGAGCGGATGGAGCGTCTTCCTGCTCGCCACACTGAACCGGCCCTTCTTTGCCCGCCACTGGCGCCTGCTGACGTCCACCCACGCGCTCATGTTGGGTTTTGGCATCGCCGCCATGGTCTACGTGATGGGCGGCTTTTCCACACCCTATTACGCGGGATTCAATTTGTCGATGATGGGCGTCGGCCTCCTGTTCGTCTGGCGTCCGCAGCAGGCGGCGTGGACCTATTGCGCCATCGTCGCGTCGTACGTGATTCCCAACGCGTTCAACGCTCATGCCCGGGATTGGATCAACGGCGCGCCCAACCTGTTCTTCGTGCTGTCCACTGCGACCGTCGTCACGACAGCGCACTACTACACGTACAGCGGCCAACGCGCGCAGCTGATCGACCAACTCGTGTTGGAATCGACCAAGGCCAACCTCGAAGAAGCCCACGCGAAGCTCAAGCAACTCGACGAGTTCAAATCCACCTTCTTCGCCAACATCACCCACGAACTGAAGACGCCGCTGGCGATGATTTTGTCGCCGTTGGAGCTGATGATCGACGGCGAATTGGGCAAGGTCACGGATTCGCAGAAAGCGACATTGCAAACCATGCTGCGGTCAGGCATGAAATTGTTGAAATTGATCAACGACTTGCTGGATTTGACCAAGCTCGAAGAGTCGCGAATTCGCCTGCGCGCCAGCGAGCAGAATCTGACCGAGTACCTCCGCGGGCTCGCCGATCAGGTCAAGCCGCTGACGCAGCGCAAAGGCATCGAGCTGACGTTTGTTGCGCCGGAGACGCCGTTCATCCTGTACTGCGATTTGGAGCGGCTGGAACGCGTCTTCATCAACCTGTTGTCCAATGCCGCCAAATTCACCCCGCAGGAAGGCCACATTTTCGTGACCATGCGCAGTGTTGCAGACGGCGTGGAGGTTGAAGTCAAGGACGACGGACCTGGCTTTCCGGCCGACAAGGCCAAGCAAGTCTTTGAGCGCTTCTTCCAGGTCGACCAGTCGGGCACGCGGCGCTACGGTGGCACGGGCATCGGCTTGGCATTGGCCAAAGAACTCGTTGAGTTGCACGGCGGCAGAATTTGGGCGGAAAGCGAAGTCGGCCAAGGCGCGACGTTTACCGTGTTCCTGCGCAACGGCGCGGCGCATCTCAAACCCGACCAGTTGGTCAATCCCGTGGAGGTGCGGCGCATCGACCCGAACCGCCGCGACTCCGGATTGATGGATACGTCGGTGGAGATGTCGACCCGTAATGATTACCGACTGTTGGACATTGCCGAAGCGAGTGAACGACGCGTGGTGGAGCGCGATTTCGACGAGAACGATCGCCAGTGGACGGTGCTGATCGTCGAGGACAACCCGGACGTGATCCGCGTGATTCACCTGTCGCTGCGCCGCGAATTCAAGGTCATGGCGGCACCGGATGGCCTGAAGGGCTTCGAACTCGCGGTGAAAGAGCAGCCCAACCTCATCATCACCGACCTGATGATGCCGGGCATCGACGGGCTGGAACTGACCAAACGCCTGCGCGCGGAGCCGCTGACCAAGTACACGCCGATTATCATGCTGACCGCGCGCGGTGGCACCGAGGACCGCATCGCCGGCATCGAGCAAGGCGTCAACGCCTATCTGTCCAAGCCGTTTTCGGCAAAAGAATTGCTGTCGACGGCGCGTAGCCTGCTGAACGTCCAGGAATCGCAGGCGGATTTGCTGATGAACCAGCGGATGGATTCGCTGGAAACCATCGCCGGCGGTCTGGCGCACGAGATCAACAATCCATTGAATTATATCAAGAATTCCGTGGCGCGCATCAAGCTCGACTTTTCCGAGACACTCGTGCTGATGAACGACGCCAAAACCGAGCCGCTGCAGGACGCGCAGGCGCAGAAGATCGACAAGATTGCTGCGCGGTTCCAGAAGATGATCGACACGGCGGAGTCCGGCGTGAAGCGCATCGCCGGCACGGTTGAACTGATGGGCCGATACAGCCGCGAGGGCTACAGCCGCGATCTGCGCGAGCACGACGTATTTCAGGCCGCTCGCGACGTGGTCAGTATCGTGCTGCCCGCCACGGGCCGCGATGTGAAAGTGCTGGAGACGCTGCCGGCGAGCGGCACCATCCGCTGCGTACCCGAGGAATTCAATCAGGTATTGAGCAACCTGCTCCAGAACGCGATTGAGGCGGTCGCGGAAGGTACGGGCGAAGTGCAGTTGTTCGGCAATGTGACAGACGATCTGGTGGAATTCCACGTCAAGGACAACGGCCCGGGGATGCCCGACGCGGTGAAGCAGAAGATTTTCAACCCATTCTTCACGACCAAAGGCCCGGGCAAAGGCATGGGCATGGGTCTGACGATGACGCGGCGGGTCATCCAGAGCCTGGGCGGCACGATCGCGGTACAGAGCGAAGTGGGCAAAGGCACCGAGTTCATTGTCAAGATGCCGCGGCACGCGGTCCAGGTCGCGGCCTAGCGCGCCACGTCGGGCTGGCCGTTTCGCCGGACCTGCGCCACACTGCGTGGGATGGCGACCGCCGCTCCAAGTCCTTTGCATCACCTTCTGCCGCGCTGGACCGTGCCCGTGGCGACGCTCGCGTCCGCGCTGCTGGGGCTTGCGATGGGTCACGCGCTGGCACGCACGCAGCCAGACCAACTGCCGGATCTCACGTTGCGGCTTGCTGCGCTCTTGACCGTGGTGCTGCCGCCGCTGGTGCTGCAACTGGTGACGACACCGCCGCACGCTGCGACGCGACGGCTGCTCGGTGAGACGGCGACGCAGATGCTGGCGGTCAGCCGTCGGGGCGTGGTGCAGTGGACCCTTGTGGTCGCGGTGACGCCGCTGACCCTGGCGCTGTATGGACTGGCTGTGGGATCGGCCGCGCTGGTCCAGGTCGCAGCTATCCTGGGTGGCGCCGTGCCGTTGGTGGCGGGCTTGGCGTTCGCCGCCATGTTGCATGGCCTGCGGCTGCTGGCAGGTGGGCGGCACGCGGGCTGGACGGCGGTGTCCGGCGGCGGCGCGTTCGGTCCAGCGGAAGCCGCGCCGCTGTTGTATCTTCCGGCTTTCGCGCTGATCGGCGGGCTCGCGCCAGTGGCCTTGCTGACTGCTGTCTGGAATGCCCGCCCGGAGTGGCTGACGCCGACTGTTTGGCGGGTGATTCCCATCGCCGGCGTGCTGCTCGGCCTGCGGTTCGCTGCCACTGCCTCCCGCCGCGCGCGGCCGCACCTGCATGCCGGTCTGCGTGCAGCCGAGCAGGCGCACGCCAGCCGTTTTGCCCAAGCGGATGGCCTTGCCGAACCGCCGCTGTGGTTGACGCTGGGGCAACCGGCCGCGCCGCAACAGTTCCTGGCCCGAGCTTGGCATCGCCGCTGGCCGCTGGCCGGGCAAACGACCCTTGCGCTCGTCCTGGTCACTTGGATTCTGGCGCGCCCGGATGCGCCGCGTTGGACGGCAGCGCTCACCGGCTTTGGCCTCGCCGCGCTGACGCAAACGCGGGTTTTGGCGCTGCGCCAGGAACCGGCTTGGCAAGCGAGTGAGTGGCTGGGACTTGATCACGCGGTGCGCAAAAAAGCCCTGCTGCGCCTGGCGGTGGCGCTGACCCTGCCCGGACTGCCGCTGTTGGCGTTGGGCGCGAGCAACGCGTTTGGCGCAGGCGTGGGTGCACTGTTTGCCTTCGCCGCGTTGCGATGGGACGCGGCTTCGCGCAACTGGATCCGGGCCTCGTGGCTCATGTACGGCGTCGGGCTGGCAGCCTCGGCAACGGGGGGACTGTGAGCGCGATCCTGCAAGCAACCGGTCTGGTCCAGCGGTATGGCGAACAAATCGTCCTGGCCGGCGTGGATTTGACGCTTCAGCCCGGTCAGGTGACGGTCGTGCTGGGTGAGAATGGCGCCGGCAAGTCGACGCTGCTGCGGACGCTGGCGTGCGAGTTGGCGCCTTTCGAGGGCGCGCTGCAAATGGGTGATCGCGATGCGATTCGCCAGCCGGAGCAGGCGGCACGACAGCTCATCCACGTGGCCCAACATCCGCCGTTGGCGCAGCAGTTGACGCCGCAGGAGCATGTCGAGGCCCTGCTGGCCTTTCGCGGCTTGCCCGTCGCGGAAACGCATGCGCGGATGCAGGCGATCGCCCAAGCGCTGCGGATCGACGGGGTGCTGAATCGGCCGGTGCGGGCGCTGTCGGGAGGAACGGCGCACAAGGTTGCGTTGATGCTGGCATTTCTGGCCAAGACGCCGCTTGTCCTGCTGGATGAACCGCACGCGGGCCTGGATGTCCGGTCCGCGCTCGCCTTGCGCGGCCTGATTCGCGAAAGTCGCGACGCGGGAACGGCGTTTGTGCTCGCAAGCCATCTGGCAGAAGCCACTTTGGCCGTCGCCGATCGCGCGCTGGTGCTGGCCAAGGGCGAGTGGACCCTGGATTTGGACGCGTCGCAGCTGGCGCAGTTTCAGGGCGATGCACGGCAATTTGAAGCGGCCGTGCTGCGGGCGATGGGCTGATCGCCTGGGGAATGGCCGATGTTGGCGCAGTTTGACCCGGAAATTGCCGCGTGGTTCCAAGGACGTTTTGGCCAGCCAACCGCGGTGCAAGTGGAAACCTGGGCGGCCGTCGCGCAGGGGCAACACGTCCTGGCGACGGCGCCGACCGGCAGCGGCAAGACGCTGGCTGCGTTCTTCTGGCCTTTGCAGCAACTGCTGACCGGCGCTTGGCCAGCGGGCCAGTTGAGCGTGCTGTACATTTCGCCCCTGAAAGCGCTCGCCGCCGACATCCAGCGCAACCTGGAGACGCCGCTCGCCGGACTGACCACGCGGCTGCGTTCTGCGGGGCGGCCGGTGACCAGCCTGCGCGTGCAACTGCGAACGGGCGACACGACGCAGGCGGAACGCCAACGGATGCTGCGGCGGCCACCGGAGATCCTGGCGACAACGCCGGAGAGCCTGCAATTGCTGCTGCTGTCGGCGCGCGGTCGGGAGATGCTGGCGCACGTGCGGCTGATTGTGCTGGATGAAGTGCACGACGTGGCGCAGAGCCGACGCGGCACCCTGCTGATGGCAGGCGTCGAACAACTTGCTGATTTGGCGCATGAACCGCAGCGGGTGGCGTTGTCGGCAACGGTGCGACCGCTGGAACGGATCGCGCGGTTCGTGGGCGGTTGGCAGCCCGACGGCGCGCCCCGAGCGGTGACGATTGTGGCGCCGCCCGCGCACAAGACCCTGCACCTGCAAGTGCGCGATCCGGCGTGGGCTGGACCCGCGGCGGAAGAGGAAGACGGCGCTTGGCCCGCGGTCGTGCGGACGTGTCGGGAGATCGCCTTGCAGCACACGAGCACGCTGTTCTTCACCGCGAGCCGACGCAGCGCGGAGCGGCTCGCGCGTCTGCTCGTCGCCGACGATGCCGAGCCGTGGGTGGCCGCGCACCACGGTTCGCTGTCCAAGGAGATTCGCCGCAGCGTCGAGCATCGCTTGGCGCGTGGTGAGCTGCGGGCGGTCGTCGCCACGTCGTCTTTGGAACTTGGCATCGACATTGGGGATCTGGACGCCGTTGTGCTGCTCGGCTCGCCGCGGTCGATCGCTTCCGCAATTCAGCGTGTCGGGCGCGCCGGGCACCACGTGGGTGCGGTCAGTCACGGGACGCTTCTGCCGCTGCACGCGGTCGATGCACTGGTCGCGGCGGCGCTCGTGCCGTTGGTGCAAGGTGGCCAGACGGAGGAGATCACGCCCATCCTCGCACCCCTGGACGTCCTGCCGCAGTTGCTGATCGGGCTGTGCCTGACCGAGCCGCGCCAGCCGGATGCGCTGTACGATTTCATCCGCCGGATCGACGCCTACCACGCGTTGGGCCGCCGAGACTTCGACCATGTTTTGGCGATGTTGCGTGGCGCATACGGCGACATCACCTTACCGGTGCTCCTGCCTCGCCTGGACGTGGACGCACAGGGCAACGTGCTCGCGCGCGCGGGCATGCGGCGGTTGTTGGCAGAATCCGGCGGCGTGATTCCGGATCGCGGCTATTTCACCGCGCGGGTCAGCGGCAGCGGCGCCAAGCTCGGCGAATTGGATGAAGAGTTCGTCTGGGAGCGGCGCGTTGGCGACGAGTTCTCGATCGGCGCCCAGTCGTGGCGGGTCGATCAGATCCTGGATGACGCTGTCGAGGTCTCGCCGGGCCGTGGCAATCGGCCGATGGCGCCTTTTTGGCGTTCCGAGGAAGAAGCGATGCCGGCGGCGCTGGCTCACGAGATCGCCACGCTGCTGCAGCGCCTCGATCGCGAGCGCCACCATCCCCACGATTTGCCCCAGCTGGATCACGGCGCGCACATGCGGCTGCGCGACCTCGTCGCCCGGCAGGCCCGCGCGACCCGTGGCCTGCCGCATGCCGGACGTTTGGTGGTGGAAGCCTGCCCGTCACCGACGGCGCGCGAGGATGGCGACGCCGGGAACAACCTGCAAATCATCGTCCACGCGCCGTGGGGCGGCATGGTGCTGCGGCCCTGGGCGCTGGCCCTGCAAGCTGCGGCGGAACAGGATCGCGGCGAAGTGTGGGTCGTGACGACCACCGATTTCTGTCTGGGTATTGCCGCGCCCTGTGCGCTGGACGACGTGGTGGACCTGCTCCGCCGCGTGACCAGCGATCGCATCGAGCCCCTGCTGCGCCAGTCGCTGGGCAAAAGTGGTCTGTTCGGCGCGCGTTTCCGCGAAGCGGCGGGGCGCGCCCTGCTCTTGCCGCGGCGGCCCAACAAACGCATTCCTCTCTGGCTGACCCGGCGCCGGGCCAAGCAGATGCTGCAATTGGTTGGCAAGCTCGACGATTTTCCCCTGATCGCCGATGTCTGGCGGACCTGCCTGACCGAATGGATGGATCTGCCCGGGCTGACTGCGCAGCTGGACCAGCTGCATGACGGCGCGATGGCGCTGGACGTCGTGCGCACCGCCGAGCCGTCGCCGCTGGCGCAGGGGCTGGTGTGGAGCGTGGTGAACGACGCGATGTATGACGACGACGTGCCCAATCAGCGCGTACCGCTCAGTGAACAGGCGGTCCAGGCGGCCGCGAGAGAGACTGCGCTGCGGGTGCCGCAGACTGTACTGGATGCCCTGCGTGGCCGCTTGCTGCGCACCCTGCCCGGCTGGGCGCCGACGGAACTGGCCGATGCCCGTGCGTGGCTCTACGACCACGTCCTCACCTCGCCGCGAGCGTGGGAGGCGCTGCACCGCGCGGCGATACTGGAAGGCGGTGACTGGCCGCTCGACCTGAACGGCGAAGTCGTGCCGTGCGTCGGTGGTCTGGCACGTCGCGATCGCCTGCCGGGGCTGGCTGGTGCGCTGGTGGACGCAAACGCGATCGCGCGGCTGTTGCTGGATCTACTGGCGCAACACGGGCCGATGGCACCTTCGGATCTGGCGAACCTGCTGCAACTCGCGCCGGAACGCATCGCGGCCGTGCTGGAGCCAGCCCGCGCCCAGATGAACGTCCTGCTGCGGCCTGTGACCCACGACGACGACACCGCGCTCTGGCTGCTGCCCGAGCACATGGAACGGCTGCTGCGGTTGACCCGCGCGGCGCAGCGACCACGTTTGGAGCCAATGCCGCTGACGCGTTGGCCGAGCTGGCGCGCGCACTGGCAGGGTCTGGGTCGGCCAGTCGACGTGCCGCCGGGACCCGAAGCGGTAGAGCTTGCGTTGCGGCCACTCGTTGGCCTGCCGGTGGCGGTCGCGCTGTGGGAATCGGACGTGCTGCCGGCACGCGTTGTGGACTACCAACCGGCGTGGCTGGACGCGCTGATGGACCAAACGGACCTGTTGTGCCTGGGCAGCGCGGGTCAGAAGGTCGCATTCCTGCCGCGTCAGGCGCTGGAGCTGTTCCAAGACGGGACGCCGCCGCCGCAGACGCTGCTGCCGGACCCGTTTGCGCGCTATGCCTTGGATATTCTTGCCAAGCGGCACAACCGTCCCGTGGCCGAGGTGGCGCGCGAACTGTGGCAGTTGGCGTTTCAGGGCTCGGTCACCAACGACAGCGTGCAAGCGCTGCGGCAGGGCATGCTGGTCGATTTTGCGCCGCCGCCGGATCCGCCGCAGGTCCGGCGCTTGGGACGATCCGTGCATCAAGGTCGGTTGCATCCCGGCGCTTGGCAAGCGTTGGTCGTGACGCCGTCCGCGGACGCGCTGGAGGAGGCAGATCGCGACAAGGAGCGCGTGCGGCAACTTGCCGATCGCCATGGGATTCTATTCCGGGAAGCGCTCGCCTACGAAGTCGCGCCGCAAACCTGGCAGCGCTTGCTGCCGACGATGCGTGCGCTGGAACTGGCCGGAGAGCTGATCGCGGGGCATTTCATCGACGGGGTGAACGGCCTGCAGTTGGCGTCGCCACGGGCGCTCGAGCGGCTGCGCGCGGATCCGGACCCACACGTGTTCTGGCACGCGGCGCACGATCCTGCCTCGGCGTGCGGCCTCGACGTAGCGGGGCTGCGTGGGTGGCTGCCGGCAAGGCAAGCCGGGACGCACCTGTTGTGGCATGGGGAGACGCTCGTAGCCATAGTGCGCCGCAGTGGCGCGGTGCTGGAACCGTTAGTCGCGCCCGACGACAGTCGCCTCGCGGCATGCCTCGCGACCTTTCTGGCGCGCACCACGCGGACGCAGAGCGGCAGCCATGGCTGGGTCATCGAGCGGGTCGGCGACGCCCCAGCCGCGCGTTCCGCCTTTCGCAACGTTCTGAGCGGGCTTGGTTTTCACGCGGAAATGCACGACATGGCGTGGCGCCGATGGGCCAGCTGACGCCGCATCCGCCGTGACCTATCGGTGACCGTAGCAACGCGCTCCTGCGGGTTCTAACAACCGGACAAACCCGCTACACTCTGCCGCGGCCACATTCGGCCCGGGGTTTCCTGTGGAACACAAGCACCAGACGATCATTGAACCGTTTCGCATCCGCGCCGTCGAGCCGCTGGGCATTACCACTGCCGCTGAACGCGTCGACGCGCTGAAGCACGCTGAATTCAACCCGTTTCGCCTGCGTGCCGAGGACGTGCTGATCGACCTCCTGACCGATTCCGGCACAGGTGCAATGTCCGCGGCGCAATGGGCGGCGCTGATGATCGGCGACGAGTCGTACGCCGGATCGCGGTCATTCTACCGGCTGGAAAGCGTCGTGCGCGAGCTGACCGGCACGCGCAACGTGATTCCGACCCACCAGGGCCGCGCCGCCGAGCACATCCTGTTTTCCGCGCTGCTCAAGCCCGGCAACGTGGTGCCGGCCAACGCGCACTTCGACACGACGCGCGCCAACGTGGAGTTTCTGGGTGGTATCGCCGTGGATCTGCTGCACGACGAAGCGATGAATCCGCAAGCAGATTTGCCGTTCAAAGGCGATCTGGACGTCGTCAAGCTGCGCGCCGTGCTGGAACGCGAACGCGGCAATGTGCCGTGCGTCATGGTGACGATTACCAACAACCGCGGCGGCGGCCAGCCGGTCAGCATGGCGAATCTCCACGCGGTGCGCGCGCTGTGCGACGAGTTCCAAGTGCCGCTCTTCCTGGATGCCGCGCGCTTCGCCGAGAACAGCTGGCTCATCAAGATGCGCGAGCCGGGCCAGGGCGATCGCACGCCGACGGAAATCGCCCACGAAACGTTTCGGCTGGCGGACGGATTCACGCTGTCGGCCAAGAAAGATGGTCTGGTCAATATCGGCGGGCTGCTGGGCGTGAACAACGACGCGCTGGCCGAGCTGTGTCGCACGCGGCTGATTCTTACCGAAGGCTTTCCGACCTACGGCGGTCTGGCCGGCCGCGACCTGGAAGCGCTGGCGCAAGGTTTGCAGGAAGTGCTGGACGAGGATTACCTCCATTACCGCCACGCGTCGGTGCGCTACGTCTTTGACCGGCTGGACAAGCTGGGCGTGCCGATGATGCGACCGCCGGGCGGTCACGCGGTGTACCTGGACGCGGGCGCTTTTGCGCCGCACGTGCCGAAGAACCAGTTTCCGGGCGTAGCGCTGGTGAACGCGCTGTACCTGGAAGGCGGCGTGCGTGGTGTGGAAGTGGGTTCGCTGATGTTTGGCAAGCCGGCGACGGCGAGCGAACCGGAGGAACTGGCCGCGCTGGAGCTGGTCCGCCTGACGTTCCCGCGTCGCACGTACACGCAAAGCCACATGGACTACTTGGTGGAAGTCGTCACCAACGTCTGGCACGAACGCGCGAACCTGCCCGGCTACCGCATCGTGGAGGAACGGCCCGTGCTGCGCGCGTTTACCGCGAAGATGGCGCCGATCAGCTGAGCGTTACTCGATTGCCACCCGCCGCTGCCAGATCCCGCACCGTCGCTCGGCACCTTTGGGCGTGTCACAGCGCTTGGCGGTGAATTCCAGCGTGTCACCGATGTGTCCGCCGAACAGCGAAAACGGCACGAGACACTCGGCAACCCACTCTTCATCGTCGTCGTGCGGATCGTTCATCGTGCCATCCATCTCCACCGCACAGACGGCACCAAGCCGGCCCGGTTGATCCGGCGGATCATCGCGCACTGTGCCATTCGCGGAGACGTAGAATTGCCACGTGGAAGAATCGCCAACTCGCTTGATTTGCACAATAAATGCATCATCTTCGACATTTTGCGGATCGCCCTTTTTCGCCCGCGCGACAATGTTTTCGTCTGCCGCGTACAGCCCAAGCAGGAGTCGCCGGCCATCGTTGGCGACGCGCAGTTCTGAATGCGGCACACCGAGCCTGCCGGTCTTTTCATCGGTAAAACCACCGGAATGCGCCGCGTCGCGCCAAATCGACTCGGCCAGCTCGCCGTCCAACGCCAGCGGCTGTTGCGCACGCGGGGCAAAGAGCGGCGGGTCGGCGGGATGCGCTGGCGGAGCCTTGAACGTCGGCGCAGGTGCTGACGTGTGAACCGTCGGACGACGGCAGCCGAACGCCCCCGCGCACGCAAGCACAAGCAGGAGCGGCAGACTACGGCGCAGGAGAGCCATCGGCGTTGATCGCAAAGGTGGAAGAGACCTGACCCGTCGAGTAGTCAATCGCACGGAACTCAATCGCCGCGTCGGGTCGACGTTTGACCAGCACATATCCATAGTTCACGCCTCCGCTGAGCGGCGCGCCGCCGTTGCCCACCACCACTTCATGCGTGTCCGACTTGTAGCTGTAGGTATGCGTGTGGCCAACCAGCCGCAAGGTCACCGGATACTTCTTGAGGATGACCTCGCTCGGCTTGACGCCCGGCGCGGTGTTCGCAGCGACCGGCTCGTGGCGCACGACAAACGTGTACGTCGTCGGCTTGGCCAACTCCGCATCCAGCCAAATCGCCTGCTCGTTGTCCCAGGCGTTGGCCGCGACGAACACAAACTTCGCGGTCCAGCTGTTGTCCGGCGCGTTCACGTGAAACGCATACCACGGATGGTCGAAACCGAGCGGCTCCAGCATCTTGGTCAGGTACGCCGTGTAGTTCTTGGTCAAGCCGTCCTTGCCATTGACGCCACAGTTCGACGTCGTCGCGCCCGTGCATTCGTGATTGCCCAGCGCTGGCAGGCGCAGGCCGGTGTAGGCGGACGCGGCGGTCAGGTACAGGTCCAACTGCGGGGCGGCCTGACTGCCCCAAGCGGTCGCAAACATGTAGTCACCCGTCGTCACGACGAATGGCGGCGCGGCGCCCTGCACCCCTTGCCAAATCTTCTTGGCGATAGCCGACGGATAGCCTTGGGTATCTTCAATCAGCGCCGGGCGCGTGTCGCCGACAATCGCGAAGTACAGTTCGGGGATGGCGCCGCCAGCGGGCGTCAACGTGCCGGGGGCCACGTCGGCGTATTCCAGGTCGACACCGCCCACATCGGGTTCAACCGACGCATCTGCGCCGTCGCATGCGCCTGCAGGCGCCGCGGCAACACACTTGCACGCCGTGCTGTCACAGACCCAGCCGTTGAAGCAGCCATTGGCTTGGCAACTGCCTGATGCGCCACAGCCTTTGCAGCAGCTCGGCGTGTCGGGGCCGTCGTAGCCACAGGTAGCAGTGCTGCTGGTCGTGCCGTCCGGATCAGCCGTTACGCCACAGGCTTCCACTTGCGGCACGCAGGCTTTGACGGATTCGCCCGATTCCGTGATGAGCGTTTTGCACACCAACGTGCCGTCGCATGGGCTGTTGGTGCAGTCAGCGGCGCAATACGTGTCGGCGGCAAACTGGACGCACCACCCGGCGCCGCAGTCGGTGCGTTGCATGCACGGGCTGCAGGTCCAGTCAGAGACAGCGATTGCCGCATCGGTACCTACGGATTCCGCGACTTCCACAGCCTCGCCGGAGGCTGGCGCGACCTGCGCGCACGCGTTGGCGACCAGACCGACCAAGCAGCGCGTCAAAACGCACCGAATGCGCGAAAATAGCATGACCATGCTGACCCAACGGCGGAGCAACGCCGGTGGGCCAGCATACGGTGTACGACAAGGTGCCGCAACCATGCGCTCGATGCGACCGGACACGCTGACCGAAGTTCGCGCGCCAACGTCGGCCGTCCGCGGCCCAGCACCGGAAGTGAGCGGTCCGCCCCGGCTTGCAACCGAGCTGCCCCAGGTCAGCATGTTTAGGCTGCGGGGCGCTGCACTTCCACTTCCAGATCGACTTCGATTTCGTCGCCCACGATCGCGCCACCGGTCTCCAGCAACTGGTTCCACACCAGGCCAAAATCCTTGCGCGACAGCTTCGTGTGCGCGCTGAAGCCGAGGCGCACGTTGCCCCACGGATCCTTGCCTTCGCCGGAGTAGTCGCCGGTGAGCACGATGGAGCGGGTGACGTCGCGGATGGTCAGGTCGCCGGTGATGGTCAATGCGTCGCCCGCAACTTTCACGCCAGTCGATGTGAACGTAATGCTCGGGAACGTCGCCGTGTCGAGGAAGTCGGCTGAGCGCAAGTGATTGTCACGGTCAGCGATGCCGGTATCGATGCTGGACGCCTCGATGGTGACGTGGGCCTTGGCCGCACCGAGTTGGCCTGGCGTCGCCTCGAGGCTGCCCTGCCATTTGCCAAAATGTCCGCGGACTTTGGCGAACATCATGTGACGAACGCGGAACGAGATGCTGGAATGTGCGGTATCGAATTGCCAAGTGGACATGGGACAAAAACCTCCGGTGGGGGCCGTTTGGAACGGCTTGGTGCGTCCAGAGTAGGCGTCCCGGCTGGTGAAACAAGCGACAAAAACGCCACAACATCGTTTCGCCATGGAAACAATCGACGCCAATCGCCGCCGGCAAGGCTGCCTGCCAACAAGTTACTGGACAAACGTTCAGTGTTTTGCCAACATCGTTGGCCTTGTCGCCCACCCGCCATGAGAACCCGATGCCCGATCAGCCCCCAAGTCCGCCGCAGCCAATGGATACCCGCAACAGCATCGTGATCCGCGGTGCGGCGCAGCACAACTTGCGTCACGTCGATCTGACCCTGCCGAAGCACAAGCTGGTGGTGTTTTGCGGGCCATCGGGTTCGGGCAAGAGTTCGCTGGCTTTTGACACGCTCTACGCCGAGGGCCAACGCCGGTACGTGGAATCGCTGTCGGCCTATGCGCGGCAGTTTTTGGGCCAGATGGACAAGCCGGCCTACGACAAACTGTCCGGTCTCTCGCCGACGATTGCGATTGAGCAGAAGTCCGCGGGCAACAATCCGCGCTCGACCGTGGGCACGATTACCGAAGTGTACGACTACCTGCGCGTGCTCTGGGCGCGCGTCGGCGTGCAGCATTGCCCGCAGTGTGGTCGACCGGTGGGTCGGCAATCGCCGGCGCAAATTGTCGCGGCGATCCTGGAATTGCCGGCCGGCACGCGGATTCTGGTGCTGGCGCCGATTGAGCGTCAGCGCAAAGGCACCTTCGCGGAGGTGTTCGAGGACGCGCGCAAGCAGGGCTTCGTGCGCGTGCGGATCGACGGCAAAGTCCAGGACGTGACGGACGATTTGGCGTTGGAGAAGAACAAGAAACACGACGTCGATCTCGTCGTGGATCGGGCGGTCGTTCGGCCCGAGGAGAAGCGGCGGCTGACGGATTCGGTGGAACAGGCGCTGCGGCATGGCAAGGGTCGGTGCGTGATTGCGGTTGCGGAGCCCAATCCGGCGCTGCCGTGGCAGGAAGAGACGTTTTCGGAAGCGCTGGCGTGCGAGCCTTGTGGCCTGAGTTTCAGCGAATTGTCGCCGCTGCAGTTCTCGTTCAATTCGCCGCTCGGCGCCTGTCCGGATTGCAACGGCCTGGGCTTTGCGATGCAGGTCGATGCCGATTCGGTCATTCCCGACGAAACGCGCACGCTGCGGCAAGGCGCGGTGGATCCGTGGGGCGGACCGGAGAACAGCTGGTCGTGGCGGGTGCTGGAGGCGATGGAGAAAACCCATGGCATTCTGCTGGATGTGCCGTGGCACCAACTCCCGGAGGCACAACGGCAGTTGCTGCTGTTTGGCACCGATGAGCGCGTGAAGATCGCCTGGCAGGGCAAGCACGGCGAAGGCTCGTGGGCAACGCGGGTGGAAGGCGCGATTCCGCAGCTGCAGCGGCGTTGGAAGGACACAACGTCGGAGATGGCGCGGGCCAGCTACCAGAAATACTTCGTGCAAGCCTGCTGTCCAAGCTGCGACGGGACGCGATTGAAGGCGGAAACGCGGGCGGTGCGGGTGGCCGGCAAGTCGCTGACCGAGGTCGTCAGCCTGCCGGTGTCGGCGGCACACACGTGGGTCGAGACCATGGCGCTGGATGGCGCGGCGGCGACGATTGCCGCGGAAGTGCAAAAGGAAATTCTCTCGCGCCTGGGCTTTCTGCTGTCGGTGGGTCTGGGCTACCTGAGCCTGAATCGCGGCGGCAACACGCTGTCGGGTGGCGAAGCGCAGCGGATTCGCTTGGCTAGCCAAGTGGGTTCCGAGCTGACGGGCGTGCTGTACATCCTGGACGAGCCGTCGATTGGCCTGCACGCCCGCGATTCCGCGCGCCTGGTGCGGACGCTGGAGCATCTGCGCGATCTGGGCAACTCCGTGATTGTCGTCGAGCACGATGAGGCGACGATTCGCGCGGCGGATCACATCGTCGATTTTGGTCCAGGCGCGGGACGTCTCGGCGGGCGCGTCGTGGCGGAAGGCAGCATGGCGGATCTGATCGCGACGCCGGAGTCGCGCACGGGCGCGTGGCTGGGCGGGCGCGCGCACACGAAGCTGCCGGAAAAACGGCGCAAGCCCAAGGGCTGGATCGCGATCCGCGGCGCGGCAAGTCACAACCTGCAGAACCTGGACGTCGATCTACCGCTGGGTTGCCTGGTGGCGGTGACGGGCGTCTCAGGCGCGGGCAAGTCCACGCTGATTCACGACATTCTGCTGCCGTCCGCGCACAACGCGCTGCACCGGACGCGACATCCGGTGGGCAAGCACGTCGCGCTCAAGGGTCTGGAGCAACTGGACAAGGTGATCGAGGTCGACCAGCAGCCGATCGGTCGCACGCCGCGGTCCAATCCGGCGACGTACACCAAGCTCTGGGACCTGATTCGCGAGGTTTTTGCGCAGCTGCCGGAGTCACGTGCCGCGGGCTACGGTCCAGGGCGATTTTCCTTCAACGTCAAAGGTGGCCGGTGCGAAAACTGCCATGGCGACGGCGTGTTGCAGATCGAGATGCACTTTCTGGCCGACGTCTACGTGCCGTGTGAAATCTGCAAAGGCCGGCGCTTCAACGACGCGACGCTCGCGGTGACGTTCAAGGACAAGAACATCGCGGAGATTCTGGAAACGACGGTCGACGAGGCGCTGGAGCTCTTTGGCGTGCACGGGCAAATCGCGCGGATTCTGAAGACGTTGCAGGAGGTCGGTTTGGGCTACGTCGCGCTGGGGCAGCCGTCCACGACGCTGTCGGGCGGCGAGGCGCAGCGCATCAAGCTGGCGCGGGAGCTGGCGCGACCTGGGACAGGCAAGACGCTGTATGTGCTCGACGAGCCGACGACGGGCCTGCACTTTGACGATGTCGCGAAGTTGATTGAAGTGCTGCAGAAGCTGGTGGCGAAAGGCAATACCGTGCTGGTGATTGAGCACCACCTGGACCTGGTGGCGGTGGCGGATTGGGTGGTGGATCTGGGACCGGAAGGCGGCGCGGCGGGTGGCATGCTGGTGGCGGCGGGAACGCCGGAGCAGGTCGCGCGTGAGCGGGGCAGCCACACCGGGCAGGTTCTGGCGCAAACGTTGGGGAAATTGCAGCGTTGACGGCTATTTTCGCTTCTTCGGCGGTTTCGCCCGTGCGGCGCGATCCGCGGCCTCGACGGATTGACGCGCCCAAACGCAGAGCAACGCATCGTCGCCCAGCACTTCATCCGGAATGGCGTAATACGGCATGGTCATGACCTTGCCCGTCTTGGACGGCGCGATCATGCCCGGCGACCACGGGCCAATGCCACGCGCGGTAAATTGCCCCGCGTTCTCCGCGTCCGCCCGCAGCATGAAGCTGCCCTCCGCCCAGATCGCGAACATCTGCTCGCCGAGCCAGAATCCGGCGCCGCCAAACATTCTCTTGAAGCGGATGGGGCCCAGGTCGGCAAGCCTTTCAGCAAATTCAGCCAGATCCCGCGAGTCAGCCGCCATCGGTCACGCTCCCCGAAGGGCGTCGAGCGCCACGGGGTCGGTCAGATCGGCAACGACCCAGTCGGCATCGGTGGCGCGCAGCACGTCCAAGTCGAACGGCCCGGTCGCCACAGCCAGACATTGCGCGCCAATCGCACGAGCAGCGTACACATCCCGGGGCGTATCGCCGATCACCAGCACTTTGCAATCGTCCAGCCGCCGTGCCAGCCGCTGCGCACCGCGACGGGCGCCGGCAGCCAGCACCTCACCGCGGTCTTCGTGATCGCAGCCAAATCCACCAAATTCGAAGTGTTGCATGAGGCCCATCGCGCCGAGTTTGATCTCCGCGCCGTGTCGGGTATTGCCGGTTCCCAAGCCGATCGCACTGTACGGCCGAGCGGCAGCAACCTCCAACGCACGTGCAACGCCCGCCAGAACACGCGCGTCGGGCGCGGCCGCCATTTCAACTTTCAGCCGATGCAAATAGGCCGCCAGCACGGTGTCGATGGCCGGTTCGTCATCCATCGCGCCAATGCCGCGAAGCGCCTTGCGAATGATGGCGCGGTCGGTCATGCCGCCCAATGAGAAGCTGTCGCAGGCGTCCCGCCGTCCGTGCACTTGCTCGAAGGCCCAACCCATGGCGCGCGTGCCTGCCCCGCCGGTGGAGACGAGGGTACCGTCGATGTCAAACAGGTAGATCATCGGATGCTGCATGATGCCTCGCTGCTCCTTACTACCACGACGGCCCGCGCTCGTCAGCTTTCCACACGCAGACGAGCGTGAGGATTCCACATTGCGGTCGCCGGGGAGAAACTTGCAACCCACAGCAAATTGGCCCGCGGCAAAAGTGTGCGAACGGCGAATACTGAATTGCTGCGCGTGTCAGGCGCGGTGCTTCTCGTGGACCCGGGCGCGCGCACGGACCACCACGCGAAGCCCACAACCACCAGGCTTGGCGGCGCGGGAGCTCAGAGGTTCACGCGACGCGGCAGGATGGGCGGCGCAGCGGGAGCTGCGGGACCGCATTGTGGAGCCGTGTCCAGCGCAAGCTGGAGGCGGCGACGGGGAG